>CAZYKQ010000016.1:0-24680 GCA_964648235.1 uncultured Christensenella sp.
TAACAGAGGATTTTGGGGAGAGTTGTTTGATTCTATCGTGCGTGTTATAGCGCCTTTGATGTAAATCAACAAGTAAAGGATGGAGCTATTAGCAGCGCTGACTCACACAGGTAAACATAGCAATCTGTTTGATTGATAAGCAGCAGCATCAGGCCGCGCGGTTTGCGCGGCCTGATGCTTATCACCATTCTATTCTTTTACCGCAAATTATTTCTTATCCGCCCCGACGACGGCCTTGATTCTTCTCACGCCCGCCGATGAGCTTTCTTCCTTCAAAATCTTGAAGCCGCCCAGCTCGCCCGTGTTTTTGACGTGCGGTCCGCCGCAGATTTCCCTGGAGAAGTCGCCCATGGTGTAAACATTGACCCGCTCGCCGTATTTGGATTCGAACAGGCCGATCGCGCCGTTTTTCTTGGCCTCATCCACCGTCATTTCTTCCATGGTAACCGGCATTTTTTTGTCGATGGCTTCATTGACCAGGCGCTGAACCTCCGCAATCTCCTCCGGCGTCATCTTGCGGCCGAAGGTAAAGTCAAAGCGCAGGCGCTCGGCCGTGATATTGCTGCCCTTCTGGTGGACATCCTCACCCAGCACGCGGCGAAGCGCCGTGTGCAGCAGGTGGGTGGCTGTGTGCAGCTTGGTGGTCTCTTCGTCGTGATCGGCCAGACCGCCCTTGAAGCGCTGCTCCGCGCCTGCCTGGCTCTTCAGCTGGTGCTGGCGGAAGCGATCGGCAAAGTCCTCTTCATCCACCCTAAGCCCGCGCTCGCGCGCCAGCTCCTGCGTGATTTCAAGGGGGAAGCCATAGGTGTCATACAGCTTGAAGGCATCGCGCCCGTCGATGGTGTGCAGGGACTTGGCAAACTCATTTGCCCGCCTGGTAAAATCTGCCACCGTATCGACGGCAGCCACAAACTTCTTCAACTCTTCAATCATGCCCAACAGCTCGGGCCGGGGTTTGAGGGTAGAACTGACATTGTTGGCAATTTCCTGCGCCTCATACAGCTTTTTTTCAAAGTCCGCCGGTAGAACGGCCTTCAGCTCCGACTGCATGCCGCCAAACAGGGCGCTCAGCTGGTCGATGCGTGAGATCGCCTTTTCAAACTCTTTCAAGCCCTGGCTGAGGCTGCGCTGGAAACGCTGTTCCTCCAGCAGCAGCTGCTCCAGTACGAAAGCGCTGTTTTCCTCCAGTTCAGGATAGGCCTCGCGGTATTGTGCGATGATAGTGCCTGCCACTTCGGCGGTAAAGCCATCCGGAAGCTCCAGGTGGCGGCCAAAGCGCACTGCGCGCCTGATCAGACGGCGCAATACATAGCCTTGGTCCACATTGCTGGGGCTGACACCCCTGTGATCACCCAGAATGAAGGTTGAGGTACGCATATGATCGGCCACGATGCGGAAGGCACGGGCAGTTTCGTCGTCTGCCCCTTCATACTTCTTGCCGGATAAATCCTCAATACGGCCAATGATGCCTGTAAACAAGTCAGTTTCATAAACCGATTTTTTTCCCGTCAGCACACCGATGGTCCGCTCCAGGCCCATGCCGGTATCAACATTCTTCTGCGCAAGCGGAATGTAGCTTCCGTCCGCCTGCTTGTTGTACTGCATAAACACATCGTTCCATATTTCAAGATACCTGCCGCAGCTGCAGGCCGGCGAGCAGTCGGGGCCGCAAGGCGCCTTGTCCGTGATTATAAACATCTCGGTATCCGGGCCGCATGGGCCGGTCAGCCCGGCAGGCCCCCACCAGTTGTTTTCCCGCGGCAGGAAAAAGATGCGCTCCTCCTGCACACCGCAGGCCCGCCACAGGTCCCGGCTTTCCTCATCCCTCGGCGCCGTCTCGTCGCCGACGAAGACGCTGAAAGCAAGCCGGTCGGGGTCAATGCCCAGCCATTTGGGCGAGGTCAGAAATTCCCAGCTCCAGGGGATCATCTCTTTTTTGAAATAATCGCCCAGGCTCCAGTTGCCCAGCATCTCAAAAAAGGTCAGGTGGCTTGAATCGCCCACATCATCGATATCGCCTGTGCGGATGCACTTTTGTACATTGACCAGACGGTTGCCGGCTGGATGGGGCTGCCCCATCAGATAGGGCACCAAAGGATGCATGCCGGCGGTGGTAAACAAAACCGTCGGGTCATTTTCAGGGATAATGGACGCGGACGGAATGACCGCGTGCCCCTTTGAAACAAAAAACTCTACAAACAGTTGCCTCAGCCCATTGGCTGTCATTGTTTTCATGTATATCGCTCCCTTATATCAGGTTGACAAACTGCAGCAACACCTGCAGGGCGCCGTCCATGTCCCGCATATCGATCATCTCACAGGCGGAGTGCACATAACGGCAGGGGATGGACAGCGTACCCGCGGGAATGCCCGCCCGGCTGTGCTGAATAGCGCCTGCGTCATTGCCTCCAAAGGGTAAAACTTCCCGCTGCACTGGGACATCGGCAGCGGCGGCCGCCTCAAACAGCGCGTCCCGAACCATCGGTGTGGAAATGATGGAACGATCCATGATTTTCACGGCGGGTCCCGCTCCCAGCTTGATGTCGGGAATCTTGGTTCCGGGCGTATCGCCCCACGCAGTCACGTCGATGGCCAGTCCGAGATCCGGGTTGATGCCGTAGGCCGCCACTGTCGCCCCGCGCAGGCCTACCTCCTCCTGAGCGGAAAATACGCCCACGATGGTGTTTTTCTGGTTCTCTGCATACAGCAGCAGCTCCACCAACAAGGCACAGGCGCAGCGGTCGTCCATGGCCGGGGCGGCAATGCGATGCTTGCCCACCTGGAATGTACCCGGCGCGTAGACGGCCATATCGCCAACCTGCACCATGGTGCGGGCTTCATCCGCGTCAGCAGCGCCTATGTCGATAAACAGATCCTTTATCGCAGGCGTGCCGCCATCTTTAAGCGGCTCACTGCACAGCACGCCTTCCACGCCGTTTTCAAAAACAACGCGGCGGAACTCGCTTTGCTTCATGCCAATGCCGCCTACATTTGACACGCGCAAAAAGCCCTCTTTCTCAATGGCAGTGACCACCAGGCCGATATGATCCATATGCGCGGACAGCATGATGCGCTTGGCGTTGTCATCGCTGCCGTACTTTTCAACGATCAGGTTGCCCAGGGCATCCGTGCGCATGCTGTCCACATGCCCGTTCAGCATCTCTTTGATGATGGCCGTTACATTGTGCTCGCTGCCGGAGGGGCCCCAGGCACTCAGCAGGGTTTTCAGTGTATTGCGTAACATTGGGGTTCCTCCCTTATTCATGCGATAAAAATTCCTTGCATAGTTGATACTGGGCTTCGATATCGGCGTAGGCCGCCACCGAAGCGCCGGAGTGGATGTAGCGGCAGGGCACGCTGAGCACCACGGTGCGCATGCCTTCCTTGCTCCTTTGGAAGCTGCCCGCGTCGTTGCCGCCCGTCACGCCCTGCTTCACCTGGCAGGGGATGTCCGCCGCCTCAGCCAGAGAGAGCATCTGTGTAAACAGCTCGCGGTCAGCGATGCTGGCGCCGTCCATGAAGCTGACAGCAACGCCTTTATTGACCTGCGTCACGCGAGCCCGCTCAGGCACATCGCCCATATCATTGGAAGCTGTGCCCTCCAGCACCACCGCTATTTCGGCCTCCACGCCGAAGGCCGCCGTCCTGGAGCCGCGCAGCCCCACTTCCTCCTGGGTGACAAAGCAGGCGATCAGATCTCCGGGGTATCGGTGCTCAAGCAGACGCAGCAGGCTATAGCAGCCCACGCGGTCGTCCAGCGCTTTGGCGCAGACAAGCCCTTCTCCAAAGTCCGTATAAGGCGTGTCAAAGGCGGCATAACTGCCCAGGGGGCACAAGCGCTCCGCTTCCTTTGAGTCTTTCGCGCCGATGTCGATATAGAGGTTATCAAAGTCAAGCACCCTTTGGCGGTCAGCCGCTGTCTGCAGGTGGATGGCCATGGCCCCGATCACGCCGGGCAACTTGTCCTCCCCCACCTCAACCCATTTGCTGACTACGACGCGCGGATCAATGCCGCCGATGGGGCGGAAGCGCAGCAAGCCGTCATCCGTATAGCCCATCACAATAAAACCCACCTCGTCCATATGGGCGGCCACTACTTTGGCGGGCGCATCCGGATCGATGCCCTTTTTCAGGCAGATCAGGTTGCCGCCCCGGTCGATCCTGACCTCATCGCACAGGGGCCGCGCCGCTTCCATCAGGGCTTTGCGCACCGCGCCCTCGTTCCCCGACAGGCCGTGCAGCTCGCATAAGGTTTTCAGGTCCATAGCTCATCCTCCCAGTCAGAGGATACAGCCGCGGCAAAGTTCGCCAGCAGCCGCGCCCCCTCCTCCAGCGTATGCATGTCGATCAGCTCCACCGTTGTATGCATATACTTCAGCGGAAGCTCGAGCAATATCGTGGGTACGCCGTTTCGCTGGATGTTGATGCTGTCCGCGTCCGTGCTGGTTGCCCGTGGCACGACGGCTGTCTGAACCTCGATGTTGTTATCGCGCGCCACGTCCATCAGCTTGCGGCGAAGCATCGGGTGGATGTAAGGCCCCTGGCTGGCAACCAGAGCATCCAGTTTCTTGGTGTGCAGATCGGGCGCTCCCGGCGTCTTGGCGTGGCATACATCCAGCGCCACCGCGTAATCGGGCGCCACCCCAAAGGCTGACATGGCGGCCCCGAAGCTGCCGATCTCCTCCTGACAGGTTGCCGCAAAATACAGATCCGCCGTCGGGCGCAGGGCTTTCAAACGCTGCATCGCGCCCAGCAAAATCGCCACACAGGCCCGGTCGTCCGCCGTCTTGGTAGCGACGCGATCGTTTTGCAGCTTGACAAAGCGCGCTTCCAGCGCCACCAGATCGCCCACCTGCACCAGCTCGCGCACACGTTCCGCCGGCATGCCCATATCAATATACAGATCTTCGCGCTGATAGTTTTTAGCGCGATCAGCCTCGCTGAGAAGGTGCGGCGCTTTGGCGCCGATCACCCCCATCATCGTCTGTTTGCCATAAACAGTCACCCGCATGCCGGGCAGGATGCGCGGGTCAACACCGCCGACATTGCCCATGCGCAGGGTTCCGTCCTCTTCAATCTTTGTCACCATCAAACCGATCTCATCGATATGGGCGCAAAAAATCACCTTCGGCCCTTCACCCTTTACACGGGCAATCACGTTATTGAGCCGATCAATCTTGACTTCATCCGCCCATGGACGAAATGCGGCAGCCACATATTCCGCTACCGCCAACTCGTTGCCCGACAGACCCGGTAAAGCGCACCCCGTGCGCAAAAACTCCTCCAGCTGCATGGAAACCTCCTTAACCTCCTTGTCCATGGACGCGCCATTAAAAGCGCGAAACTACGGTAAAGTATAGCATTTGACAGGGGTTTTGACAACCAAAGAGAAAGCGGGATGTTTGATGTTCAGCCCACATGTGTATATCATAGAAATCCATTCCTATTGTGCTGCAAAGTTAGGAAAGCTTATGACAAAACAAACATTTGACCAGATCGAAGCGCATATGCTCAGCTACATGCGTGACAGCGCTCATGACAGGCATCACATTGACCGGGTATTGTACTCGGCGCTGGATATCGTAAAGCATGAAGAAAACATTGATTATGATGTTCTGATCGCCTCCTGTTTGCTGCATGACATCGGCCGGGAAAAGCAGGCTGTCGATCCCAGGATCTGCCATGCGCGGGCAGGCGGGGAGATGGCGTATGACTTTCTTCTATCCCTCGGCTGGGAAAAAGAGAAGTCTTTGCATGTCAGGAATTGCATCAGTACCCACCGTTATCGCGGCGGCAATCCTCCTCGGACCATTGAGGCCAGGATACTCTTTGACGCAGACAAACTTGATGCCTGCGGCGCGATGGGCATTGCCCGCACATTGATCTACTCGGGCCAGGCTGGCGAGCCTCTTTACCGTCTGGATGAGCAAGGGCAGATCGTTACCGACAGCTTCGATGCAAAAAGCGATTCCTTCTTTGAGGAGTACAACTTCAAGCTCAGAAAAGTCTATGACGCCTTCTACACCAAAGCGGCTGCTCAACTGGCAATACAACAGCGGCAGGCGGCCATTGATTTTCACAGGGCGCTGTACCGCCAGATAGATGATAATCTGCGGATTGGCAGACAACATTTAGAAAACACATTATCGGAATGAATAATTGGCCATCAAAAAGCCGGAGCGCCGCATGATGTCGGGCTCCGGCTTCCATAGGTTCAGACGGACTTAGCTCAACAAAGCCTTAGCCACATCCTTCGCCTTCTCCAGATCTTCCTGCCTGGGGTTCCAGCTGCACTTGATTTCCGGCTCAACTGTCTCAAAGCCGGCCTCGGTGAGCAACTTGCGCAGTACCGCGTTGCCCTCGCCGCTCCAGCCGTAGCAGCCGAACACAGCGGCCTTCTTGCCTTTGAACTTCAATTCCTTCAGGAATTCTACCCAGCCGCCGACAGATGACAGGATCCCCTGATGCACCGTGGGTGATCCGACCGCGATGGCTTTGGATTTGAACACCTGGGTCATGATATCGTTCTTATCCGTCTTGGAAATATTAAACTGCTTCACCTTGGTTTCCGGGGATAACAGGGAAACCTCACGGCTGATGCGGTTGGCCAGCTTTTCCGTCCCCTCCCACATGCTGTCGTAAATCACGGTAACCTGGTCTTCCTGATAATCCTGTGCCCACTTGTAATACGCTTCGACGATCTGGGTCGGATTATCCCGCCAGATGGAACCGTGGCTGGTCGCGATGATATCAATGGGCAGGTTGAGCGCCAGCACCTCTTCTATCTTCTTTTTTACCAGCGGCGAGAATGGGTTTAAGATATTGGCATAGTATTTGATGGCCTCTTCCCACAGTGTGCATTGATCCGCCTTGTCATTAAACAGCTCTTCCACCGCATAGTGCTGGCCGAAGGCATCGTTTGAAAACAGAATGTTATCCCCGGTCATATAAGTGGCCATGCTGTCCGGCCAGTGGAGCATGCGCATCTCAACGAACACCAGCTGCTTGCCGTTACCGATATCCACGCTGTCGCCTGTCTTGACAACACGGAAATCCCATTCCGGGTGGTGGTACTGCCCTACCAGCGATTTGACGGCGTTGGCTGTACAGTAGATGGGCGTATTGGGGATCAGCTCCATCAATCGGGGCAGGGAGCCGCTGTGGTCGACCTCGCCGTGATTGGCGACGATGAAGTCTATCTTGTTCAGGTCGATCTCGGATTGCAGGTTATCAATGAAATCAGTCGTGTGCGGGCGCCAGACCGTATCGATGAGGACGGTTTTTTCTTCCTCAATCAGGTACGCGTTTTGGCTGGAGCCATGGTTAATCGAGTAATCCGCGCCGTGGAAGCTTTCCAGCTCCCAATCCATCTTGCCGATCCAGTACACGTTGTTTTTGACTTGTTTACGCATATAGGCCTCCTGTCCTCTTTCTATGCCGCAAGCATCCCGATAAGAGGCGCTTGCGCATCCTAATCCCTATGATAGAGTCTTCCCGGAAAAGAAACATTGATTTTTATCATGTTTCACGCATATATCCTGACCGGCAGGTGCCGGCCCCTGTACTTATGCCGCCATCCGGGGAAAGTCTGAACCTTGTATATCACCAAGGGTATGGTAGCATGCAATCGCGCTGCCCGCAAGATGAGCAGACACTAATTGTTTACATCCAGTCCATATTGACCCACTAGGCACCATAGAAGCAATGGGGTATAATGAAGGTGCGAAGAGGGGGTGTTTGAATGAAACGCAAAAAAGTACTGCTCACGGTAACAGGAATCACCAGCGATTTTGGTGAAACCAATGACGCCATGCGTTTGGTCACGATGGGCACCCTGACCGGTGAAAAGGATTCATGGAAACTGCGCTATGAGGAAAACCAATCTGACACCAAGGAAAAGCGGCGCGTTACCATGACCATGGACGGCGGCGTCGTCACCATGGCGCGCGATGGTTCCTGGGGCACCAACATGGTGTTCCGGCAGGGCCGCCGCTTTGAGACAAACTATACAACGCCTTTCGGCTCCTTTGGCATGGGCATCTTTCCCACTCAGGTGAACTACAAGGTAGAGGATACAGGCGATGGTGAAATAGCCCTGCGTTACCAGCTGGATATCCAGGGGCAGTTCACGTCGGTGAACGATCTGAAAATCAGCTTTTCTCCTAACAATCGGGCATGACCCTGCCTGAAAGCCAGAACATACGCGCATTGATCGCCCCGCATTGCCTGATCAAAACAGACAGGGCGGGGCGAGCGTTTTTTATCAGTGATTTCAACAGGCGAACGGATACCCCGCGTCTTATCCGTGAAAAGCTTGAGTCAGCCGGGTATATTTGCAGTGAAGCGGGCGGCATGACTTTGATTGATTGGCCGCCTGAACGATACGCCGCCTGGTATCTGGCCTTGCCGGATATTCCGCTTCCTGCTGTAAGCAATGAAAATGCTCCGCTGTGGGGTCTGTGCCGCATCCTGTCTCAGCACCCGGCATCCATTGAAGCACAGGATATGAGGGTCCTGTCCCAAGCCCTGCGGTGGGCACGGCTGAATGAAACAGACAAGCTGATCAGGCTGATCCGGACAGCTTTCGCGGAAGCATTACGAAAAAGAGAGACACCGCCCTATCACACTGCCAAACTGTTGTCTGCGCTGATACACGGGCAACCCGAACTGTACTATCGGAGGTAAACGCCATGCTGATCACCTATCACGGTCATTCTGAATTCCTTCTGGAGACTGAAAGCGGCCTGCGCATCCTGACCGACCCCTTTGACCCGAAGGTTCCCTTCCCCTACCGGGAAACGACAGCGGATATTGTCACCGTCAGCCATGAGCATCATGACCACTGCCATCTGGAGAAGGTGAAAGGCAAGCCTGTCGTTGTGCGCGGCGTCGCCTCTTTTTGCCCGGCGCCCGGCGTTACCATCACTGGCTACCCCAGTTTTCACGATGACCAGCAAGGGGCTCTGCGGGGGGCCAATACCATCTTTGTCATAGAGGCCGAGGGGCTTCGCCTGGCCCATTTAGGCGATCTGGGGACTTTCCCCTCCGAGGAAGTCATCGCCGGTTTAAAGGATCTTGATGTGCTGATGGTCCCCGTCGGCGGTACCTATACACTGGACGCCGAGCGGGCTGCCGCCTTCACGCGCCGGTTGTCTCCTCATATCATTATTCCCATGCACTATAAGGAGGGAAAGAGAGGCTTGCAAAACATCGGTCAGGCGGATATCTTTTTGCATGCCCTGGCACCCATGCTGCCCTCCCGCCAGCCGCTTTTGCGCGTGACAAAGGAGGATATAAGCGAGGCGGCAGGCCTTGTTGTGCTGGATATCCTCTGATACTGCATTCAATCGTAAACACTGTCAGGCATCCAACGCGATGGCTTTCATTGAAAAGGGGCCGGGAGATAATATCCCGGCCCCTGACGCATGGATGCTGCGATTATACCGCCCGGTATTTTTCTCTCGCTTCATACTTTGTATGCAAAAGTTCATGCGCCCTATGACCGCCCTGTTCACCCAGGAACTCGCGGTAGGCCTTAAGCACATCAGGGTTCTGGTGGCTTTTTCTGAGGGGAGCATCCTTATCGGAGGTATACAGCGCCTTGGCGCGCTCCACACGGATGTCAATGTCCATTCGTTTGGAGGCGGGCACGATGGGCTGGCCGCCGCCGTTGACACAGCCTCCGGGGCAGCCCATGATCTCGATGAAGTGATAGGGTTTTTCGCCTGCCTTGACACGCTCCAGCAACTCGCCCGCGTTGGCGGTACCGCTGGCAACGGCCACATTAATCTGCATGCCGCCGATTTCAAGGCTGGCCTCCTTGACGCCCTTTACGCCGCGCACAGCCTCAAAATCAATATTGGTCAAGGCTTCGCCCGTCAGGGCTTCGCAAGCGGTTCGCAGGGCCGCTTCCATCACGCCGCCTGTCGCGCCGAAGATGGTGGCGGCACCGGTGCTTTCGCCCAGCAGCTCGTCAAAGTTTTCATCCGGCAGGCTTGTGAAGTCAATGCCCGCCTCCTTGATCATTCGCGCCAGCTCCCGGGTGGTAATCACGGCGTCCACATCCGCCAGGCCGTTCACGCTCAGCTCCGGCCGATCGGCCTCATATTTTTTGGCCGTACAAGGCATGACGGAGACAACGGCGATACGCTTGGGGTTGATGCCTTTGGCTTTGGCATAGTAGCTTTTGACCATTGCGCCTGTCATCTCGTGAGGTGATTTGCAGCTGGATAGGTTGGGGATAAACTCCGGATAGAAGGTTTCGCAGTAGCTGACCCAGCCGGGAGAGCAGGAAGTGATCATCGGCAGAACGCCATTGTTTTGAATGCGGTGGATCAGCTCCCCCGATTCCTCCATAATGGTCAGATCGGCGCCGAAGTCGGTATCAAACACCCGGTCAAAACCCAGCCTGCGCAGCGCGGCAACCAGCTTGCCGGTTACGTTGCTGCCCATCGGCATCCCAAATTCCTCGCCCAGCGCCGCGCGAACCGCCGGAGCCGTTTGCACCACCACATGCTTCTTGGAATCACCCAGCAGCCGCCAGACCAGATGGGTCTCATCCTTTTCACGCAACGCGCCCACGGGGCACACAGCGATGCACTGTCCGCAGGAAATGCAGGCGGTCGCGGAAAGGGGCTGACCCCAGGCGGATTCAATCGCCGTGGCAAATCCGCGATAGACCGGACCGATCACGCCGATAGCCTGCTGGCTCTGGCAGGCTGACACGCAGCGGCGGCACAGGATGCACTTGTTGTTGTCACGCACGATGGCCGGGGACAGCTCATCGACATCGTAGACGTTTCGCAGGCCTTCAAACTCGTTGTACTCGCTGAGGCCCAGCTCAAGCGAAAGCTTTTGCAGCTCGCAGTTCTGGCTGCGAACGCAGGTCAGGCATTTCTTATCATGGTTTGAAAGAATCAGCTCTACGATCACCCGGCGGGCTTCGCGCACCTCCTTGGTGTTGGTACGGATCACCATGCCTTCCGCCGCTTCCAGCACACAGGCCGGCTGCAGGGCGCGGCCTCCCGCGTCCACCACGCATACGCGGCATGCGCCGATTTCGTTAAGATCCTTTAAAAAGCACAGGGTAGGAATGTGGATATGGGCTGTCCGGGCGGCCTCCAGTACAGTGGTCCCCTTGGGCACTGTCACCTTGACCTTATCGATGGTCAGTGTAATATTGCTCATTCGCTGATCCTCCTCATTCACTGCCTGCTGATGGCGCCGAAACGGCACTTGGCCATACAAGCTCCGCACTTGATACATTTGTCCCGGTTGATAACATGCAGGCCCTTGGGTTCCCCCACGATAGCGCCGACAGGGCAGGCCTTCACGCAAGCCGTGCAGCCGCGGCAATCGGAGCTGATCACATACTCCAGCAAATCACGGCAGTGATGGGCGGGGCATTTATGGTCCCGGATATGGCTTTCATATTCATCCCGGAAGAACCGGATCGTGGACAGCACCGGATTGGGCGCCGTCTGCCCCAGGCCGCACAGCGCCGTGGCCTTGATGGTATGGGCCAGTTTTTCCAGCTTGTCAAGGTCGTCTTCACGCCCCTTGCCGGCTACAATGCGATCAAGGATCTCCAGCATGCGCTTGGTGCCGATGCGGCAGGGTGTACACTTGCCGCAGCTCTCATCCACTGTAAAATCAAGGAAGAAGCGGGCAATGTCCACCATGCAGTTGTCTTCGTCCATCACGATCATGCCGCCGGAGCCCATCATAGAGCCAAGCTCCGTCAATGAGTCATACTCGATGGGTACATCGATCAGCTCGGACGGAATGCAACCGCCCGAGGGACCGCCTGTTTGAACGGCCTTCAGTTTCTTTCCGCCGGGAATACCGCCTCCGATATCGTAGATCACGGTCTTAAGCGGCGTGCCCATCGGCACTTCCACCAAACCGGTGTTGTTGATCTTGCCGCCAAGAGCGAACACCTTGGTGCCGGGCGATTTTTCTGTGCCCATGCTCCTGAACCATTCCGGCCCATTGATGATGATTGGCGGAATATTGGCCAGGGTTTCCACGTTGTTGATGTTGCTGGGCATACCAAACAGGCCTTTCACCGCGGGGAAAGGCGGCTTGGGATGCGGCTCGCCGCGGTGCCCTTCGATCGAAACCATCAGCGCCGTTTCCTCGCCGCAGACAAAGGCCCCGGCGCCCAGGCGGATATGGATGTCAAAGTCAAAGCCGCTGCCTAAAATATCTTTGCCCAGCAGGCCGTAAGCCTTGGCCTGCGAGATCGCGATTTCAAGGCGCTCAACAGCAATGGGGTATTCCGCACGTACATAGATGTAACCATCATTCGCTCCAATGGCATAGCCGGTAATGGCCATTGCTTCCAGAATCGAGTGCGGGTCGCCCTCCAGCACGGATCGATCCATAAACGCGCCCGGGTCACCCTCATCGGCGTTACAGATCACATATTTTTGCTCCGCCGTGCTCTTGGCAGCCAGTTTCCACTTGATCCCGGTGGAAAAGCCGCCGCCCCCGCGTCCGCGCAAACCGGAAGCGATCACCGTGTCGATCACCTCTTTGCTTGTCATGGAAAGCAGGCACTTTTCCAGCGCCTTATAGCCGTCAAAAGCCAGGTATTCATCAATATTCTCCGGCGAAATAACGCCGCAGTTACGCAGGGCGACACGCGTCTGGTGTTTGTAAAAAGGCATCTCATCAAGCGATAAATCCACCGCGGTTTCGGTCTGCTTGTCGTGATGCAAAAGGCGCTTGACCACACGGCCCTTCAGCAGGTGCTCGGTGACAATCTCCTCCACATCGCGGGGCGACACACGGGAATAAAAGGTGCCCTCCGGATAGACGATCACCACCGGACCGGCCTCGCAAAGGCCGAAACAACCGGTTCGGATGGGCTTGATTTCTTTATCCAGCCCATATTCTTCCAGTTTTTCCTCAAGCAGCGTCAGCAGCGTTTCGCTGCCCGACGAAGTACAGCCCGTACCGCCACAGACCAGAACATGCGAACGAAAATATTCCATACTCTATGCTCCTCCCTCAGGACTGCTCGGCTTCAGCCGTGATGGTATACTCTTTCACCGGGTGTCCGTTGACCACGTGATCAGCAACGATCATACGGGCTTTCTCCGGATTGACCTTTACATAGGTCACCTTGCTGCCGTCGGAAGAAATCACATCCACCATCGGCTCCAGCCGGCACATGCCGATGCATCCGGTCTGCGTCACGGTAACATTCTTAAGGTGACGCCGATCAACCTCATCCATAAAGGCAGTCATCACAGGGCGCGCGCCCGCGGCGATGCCGCAGGTAGCCATGCCGATCACAATGCGCACGCCGTCCTCACGGTCTTCCTTGCGCAGAGCGATCTTTTCCAATGTCCTTTGACGGATCGCCTCCAGCTCCTGCAGGGTTTTCACACTAACATCCCTCCAAATACGGTGTGGCACTGCTCTTGGAGCAGCCCTCCCAAATAGTCCCTCACGTCCGGCTCATCAAGAGAAATCTGCGGCCCCAGCACGCGCCGGACGGCTGCGGTGCTGAAGTGTTCCTGCCCCTGGGGCGAACTCAGATCCCATACAAAATCGGGCGACAGCGGGTTCATACAGATCAAGGCCAGCATTGTTTCCGCCGGGTCACCCAGCGGCAGGCAGTCGATATGGCTGGTCAGCGCGCGGATTGTCACAGTCGTGCCCTTTTGAGGACAGCTGCTCAGGCTCAGCCAGCCGCCCGTCAATTCCGCGTTTTGTCGGGCCAGGGGAAGCCCCAGACCGACCCGTCGGGTCGTGCGCGTGGTCATAAAAGGAGAATCGGCCGCTTGGGCCAGCTCCGGCGTCATGCCATGCCCGTCGTCCGTCAGAATGATATCCATCACCCCGTCACTATGCAGCTCGATCGACAGCCGAATCGTTTTGGCCTCCGCCCGCAGGCTGTTTTCCATCAGATCAAGCAAATGTAGCGACCAGTCACGCATCAGTGGTGGTACTTATCCAGGATACCGGCCACCTGGTCGGGGGTAACGCGGCCAAACACTTCCTCATTGACCGTCAGCACCGGTGCCAGGCCGCAGGCGCCCAAACAGCGCGTAGCCTGCAGTGTAAACTGGCCGTCAGGCGTTGTGCTGCCCACCGGGATCTCAAGATACTCGGCCAATTTATCCAGCACCGCTTGCGCGCCTTTGACATAACAGGCCGTCCCCATGCACACGCTGATCACGTGCTCACCCTTTTTTTCAAGAGCGAATTGGGCGTAGAATGTGGCCACGCCATACACTTCGCTCAGGGTTGTCTTCATGCCCTGAGCAATGTGCTGCTGCACGTCCATGGTCAGCGCGCCAAACAGGTTTTGCGCTTCCTGCATCACGGGCATCAGCCCGCCCGGCTCATCCCTGTGCTTTAATATGATCGCGTCAAGCGCCGCATAAGGGTTACAGCCTTCACACATGAGCTTTCCTCCTTTGGATCAAATGATAAATAATTAACACAATTGATCGAAATTTATTGTACCATAAGAGACACAAATTTGCACTATATTTTTACAAATTATCTTGTATATATCAAAAAAGATTAGCTTAGGCTAATAAATATGGGCGTAAATTACAGAAAAACGCTCAAATTGAAAAAAATCCGAAGAAACTGTTCTGCCGTAATAAAGGCTTATAAATCCCTAAGTTTTACACGCGCCAGGTAATCCATCCTCCGGTTTTCTTCCCCCGCCACACGCGCCGCGGCAGCCGCAAGCGCCAGGCGGAAGGCTTCGCGCGCGGTCATATACCGTTCGATCCCCGCCACATAGGCAGCCAGCATGGCATCACCCGCTCCAACCGTCGTCACCACGGGCACTTTCAATCCTGTTGAATGAAAGACAGCGTCTGCGGTATAAAGCCGCGCCCCCCGCGCGCCCATGGACAGGATGATATCCTTTGCTCCGCTTAATCTCAGGGCATCAATGCCGGCTCCGGCTTGATCAATGTCTTTGATGGTTTGCCCCATAAAGGCTGACAGTTCATCCAGATTGGGCTTGATCAGGTCCGGCCCTTGCTTCAAAGCCAATCGGAAACTTTCACCGGCCGCGTCCAGAGCAATGCGGCATCCGGGCGCTTTTTCCCTGGCTGCCCTGATCAGCCGGGCATAGTAGTCATCCGGACAACCTGGCGGCAGGCTGCCGCACAGGCACAGCCAGCTGCTGCGCACGGCGCATGCGGCCACCAGCGCTTCCATTTCATCCAGTTGCTCCGCGGTAACCGGGCTTCCGGCCGCGTTCAGCTCGGTAATCTCTTCCCGCCGTTCATCCATCACCTTGATGTTGACGCGGAGATGGCCGGACAGCAGCACGGCGCCCATGGCGCATCCCCATCCCGCCAGCGTCTTCGCCATCAGCTTTTCATCCTCCCGGCCCAAAAACAGCAGAACCTCGGCCTCAAGCTCAAAGGAAGCCGCCATCCGGCCCACATTCACGCCCTTTCCTCCCGGCACCGTCTGCTCGCGCAAAACACGGTTGGTTCCGCCCCGCTCAAGTTGTTTGACATACAGGGTTTTATCCAGGCTCGGATTCAGGCAAAGGGACGTGATCATGCGGATGCCCTCCATAACTGGTGATTGCTCATGCTTACATTCCCGCGCTGTCGAGGTAAATACGGAGAAATCTTCTCAGATTGAGCCGCTGTCAGTTTCATCCTGACAATCTACCTCTTCAAAAGGTATTATTCAATAGTGTTAACAGACTCCAATGCTGAACTCATCCGTTTCCGGCCCAGAACCAGGCCTGTTTCATGTAGCAGAGGACGCCCTGCCCATTCACCAGGATGTACCAGTCGCTGCCAAGCAGGCCGATAATCCGCGCGTCCGCGTAACCCCAGTCCGCCAGCGGGATGACCGCGCCGGTTTCGTCCGGCCCCGCGTATCTTGGAGCCTCCTCGTATTCTTCCCGCAGGCGCAATTCCGGGAAGGCGGGCTGTACCTTATCCATCGCGTCGCCCTGCGCCAGGTAGCGCGACATCATCCACCCCTCCTGGGTATACAGGCGCACACGAACCCACTCGCCCTGGCGCAGCAGCACCTGCACCGGGGTGCCGTTATAGAATTTCCCCAGGGAAGGGGCATCCTGATTAGGCGAAACGCGCAGATGAAGCCTGTCCTCCGGATTGGGGTTGTTCACCACGGCGACATCCGCGCGCGCAAGCGATAGCAGCGCTTCCTCGTAAGAAGAAGGCAAATCCTCTTCAGTTATCAGGGCCAGCTCCCGCTCCAAAGTGTACAGCCCATAAGCAGAGGGCAACTCAGAAACGTTCTGCTCGCCCAGGTAAACCGCCTTCAAGCCGCCGGGCTCCACGGTAAATTCATCCTTACCCCCAACGTAGCTTAACAGCCACTGAGCCCCGTAACGGGAAAAGGTATAGATGTTGCCCTCCCCGTATTTCAAGGACAGGGTGTGCCTGCCGCCCATGATGCCGGGGTTGAGCCCCTGCAGCTGCGGCAGCGGGCCGGCCGCGTAAACCGGGATAAACCCGGAAGCTGTTTCCTCAAAGCTCAGCAGCCTGTCGCCGTTTTGCGGCGTCCTGATGAGCAGGTGAATGTATCCGCCGTTTTTGTGTCCGGTCAGATATTCTTCCCGGGGCTGCATCCCATTGGCCAACGCTGTCTGAACGCTGACCGGCAATTCATCAACGCTGTCATAAAAGCGATCAGGCCCCCAGGCCAGGGCAGGCAAGGTGAACGCCAGCAGGCACAGCGCCAGGAGGACTGCCGGCGCGCGAAGGCGGAAAAAACGCGTGTGACGCATGCTCATATTAAACTCAATCCCCCTGTGTTGTTTCAGTCATCACATCTGCTGTCAGCGCCTGCCAGGGCGCGTCCGGCTTTTGGGACTGAAGGGACAGCCTCCGGTGAAACTCCTTCTCCGCAGCCGGCTGGCCGTCCACAAAATACAGCGCGCCGCCGTCAGGGCCGGTCTCAGACCAGGAAACGGGGATAATCTGATGCTCCTGCCCGTCAAAGGCCAGCATGCCGATGCCGTTGTCCATTGCGCCGGAGGCGTAGACGAAACTGCCGTCCGACTTCAGGTCAATCATCGCGCGGGCAACCAGCTCATACCCTGTGACCTGCCCCTCAAGGCTGTCCAGCACCAGGTAGTCAACGTCCGCCTCAAACAGCGGGAAAACCAGCACCGCTTCAAGTACGCCGTCTCCGTCCACATCCACCAGCGCCGCTTTGTCATAGGCTATTGGCTCTCCGGTGAACTGGCTCTTGACTTCATCAAGGCGCACAAGTTTACCGTCATTCACGCTGAACAGAGGCTCCTCCAAAAGCAGCACGGGCAGCAAGTCCCCTGCCCCATCCAAAATTTTGCGGGGAAACGTTAGCGCCGCCGCAGGCTGGCCTGTCAAAACCATGGTCAGGCACAGGGTGAGCGCGAATAATGTCTTCAGGACGCGTCTTTTCATGGTCATCCTCCTTGGATTGCTGTCTGGCAATATAACGGCATTGTACTGTAGTTTCTTGCCGGGCGTCGCAGAAAATTCACAATCTTAAAACTAGGGAAACCCTGATTCAACAAGCGAGAGGCCGTCTGATGTCTTCCAACCAGAGCGTGTTCACACTAACACTGCATCAGTGACCATTGCCAAGCAGATAAAGTCGCTGAATACCAAGTCGAGTTTGTCGTAACGCGTGAATACTCTCCGAAATCTTTTCTGTGACATACAGAATTGCATTCACTAACTGGTGATTGCTCATGCTTACATTCCCGTGATGTCGAGGTAAATACGGAGAAATCTTCTCAAATTGAGCCGCTGTCAGTTTCATCCTGACAATCTATCACTTCAAAAGGTATTATTCAATAGTGTTAACAGACTCTAGTTTACACGATTTTGACAGGCCTTCAAAAAGGTGGCTACTCTCCCGTTTCGCTATCACATTGCTGCTGTTTGTCCGGTATGCTATGATACACCCTGTCAAAAGGAGGATTCCACATGCGCGAACTCACCGAACGGTTCTTATTCACCGTCAGCCTTTGCGACCGCTTTGGCTATTGGCTGCCCTCGCAAATCCTCATGATGATGCAGGAAATGGGCGGGCGGCACGGCCAGTTGATTGGCGTCGGACGGGCCGAACTGCTTGAAAAAAACGCCGTCTGGGTACTGCCCCGCAACGAATACAAACTCCACCATCTGCCCAGGCCCGGCGATATTATCGTGGCAAAGACACACCCAGGCCTTCCCCGCCGCACGCTCTACCCGCGCTATCATCGCTTTGAATTGGAGGATGAGACCCTGCTGGCCGAAGGCATTGGCGGCTGGACCCTGGCAGACATAACCACCCGCCGCATGGCGAACCTGCCCGAAATTGCGGCGCTGATGCCCGACACCTCCGATCTGCCCAAGCCACTGGGCAGCTTTCCTGCCGCCGTCGAGATGGTAAAGGGGGATACGATGCATACTTCGCGCGAACTGCACTACTGCGATTTTGACGTCAACCAGCACGTCAACAATACCCGCATCGGTGATTGGATCTGCGACCTGCTTGGGCCGGATGTCCTTCAAGGCCACCCCATCCGCCACCTGGTGGTCAACTATACCCGTGAGATTCTTCCCGGTAAGCCGGTGGATCTCAGCCTCACTCTGTCCGGTGATCGGTTCAGCATGCGCTGCGAACGGGAGGGCGATCTTCTCCTCTGCTGCGGGGGAGAATTGGGATCAGAAGCCTGAGGACAGCACCGTTTTTATTCCATCTATAATGCCAACGACGAAAGAAATCCGAAATGATTCCAAAAGAATAAGCTTGTCTACTTCTCCCGGCTGCGATACTCGCTGGGACGCATCCCTGTCGCCTTCTTGAATGCCCTGGAAAAATAGACAGGATCCTCAATGCCTACCAGGCGAGCGATCTCATAGTTTTTAAGATCCGGCGAACGCATCAGCGCCTTCGCCCGCTCCATGCGCTTTTCGCCGATGTAGGTGCTGATGTTCTGTCCCCTCGCCCGCTTGAACTCCTTGCTGAGGTAGCTGGGGCTCAGGTGGACAAGCTTCGCCAGCCCCTCAAGCGACAGATCGCAAGCCAGATTCTGGTCAATGTAGTTTTGCAAAAACTGCATGGTCTCTTCCCGGCTTTGCCCGTCCCCCCGCAACAGAAGAACCGTCGCGCGGGCCAGTTCCAGAAAGGGCGGGCCGATCCGCTCCCGCGCCACACGGTCCATAAACTGTTCTTCCGTAGGAAAAGAATCGGTGTCCATCACCCGTGCCAGGTCGTAATCCAGCAGCAAGCCGGCGCACAGGCTGTAGAGCAGGCGGGCATAGCGCTGCACGTCCGCAGGCGGCACGAGCCCCTGGCGCATGTGCTCTTCAAACACATGAACCGACTGTTCCACCCCGTGCATATCCTGCGCCTGCAGCGCTTCGCGAGCCTGCTTGAGCGCCGCTTGCAAGGCGCTTGCGATCCTGCCGTTTACAGCCGGCACCTCGTCATAAAACAGCAAGGGCTTATGCTCATCATAGGCCAGGGAATGCAATGCGTCCTGCGCCTGGCGCGCGGCCTCCTTGAGCGCATAGGCATCCTCAGCGGGTCCGCTGACCCCCATCTGCACACGGTATTCCGCAAAGCCGTCAATCAGCCCGAAAAACACGTTCAATCCGGCGCGCAAGCGCTGTTCTTCCATCTGCAAGGCCAGCGCCAGGAATCTGCCTGATCCCGGTGACAGCGTAATGACCGAATTCTCCGGCAGCGCCTGCTGCAAAAACCGGCTGGATTCCTGCAGACAGCGCAGCGTCTGGTCTTCCTCCAGCAGCTGTGCGCCGTGAATCTGCACAGCCAGGACACGGCTTCCAGGCAGCTCCAGGCGCAGCCTGGCGCTCTGCGTCCGCACATACAGGTTTGACGGAGGATCGCCCGAGATCAGGCCCTCCACAAACAGCTGCTGCTCCAGCGCCAGGTTGTCCTGCTGCTTGCTGTGCAGCGTGCGGACCAGTTCTCCCACCCTCAAATCACTGTTTAGCAAATCCTTGGCCCGCTGCACGGCCTCGCGGATCTTTTCTTCGCTGGTGGGCTTGATGATAAAGTCCACCACCTGCTGGCGTACCGCCTCCTGGGCGTACTTAAACTCGCTGAATGCCGTGACCATGATCACCTTGATATCAGGATACAGCGCGCGCACCTGACGGGTCAGTTCAAGGCCGTCCATACCGGGCATGCGTATGTCCGTAATCAGGATATCCACCGGATGCTGTTCCAGCAGCCTCAGCGCTTCCGCCCCATCCGCGGCGTCTGCCACCACCTGACAGTCCAACGCCGCCCAGTCCATGCATTGAATCATTCCCCTGCGGATGATTGCCTCGTTATCAACGACCAGCACACGATGCATCGGTGTTCTCCTTTCCGGCGCTCTACCCTGTCTCTGCCGGCAGCCAGACCTGAATGGACGTTCCTTTTCCGGGCTCGCTGCTGACGCGCAGACCATAGGGGGGACCATACAGAAGCTCAATGCGCCTGCGGATGTTTTTAAGCGCAATGCCGCTGCGCGCGCCTGTCCGCTCAAGGGGATCCGGCCCCGGCCCCTGCTCCCACTGCTGGACATCAAAACCGCGGCCATCGTCCGTGACGCGCAGCACCAGCATGCTCTCCTCCTCCCAGCAGGAAACGCTGACGTGCCCGGCACCGCCGCTGTCCTCCAAACCGTGAACAAAGCAATTCTCCACCAGCGGCTGCAGCGTCAGCTTGGGCACCAGACAGCGGAGCATGCTGTCATCCTCCACCTCAATCTCACTGCTGAGTTGTTCAAAACGCGCCTGCTGCAGTGTCAGGTAGTAGCGCACATAAAGCAGTTCCTGCTCCAGAGTGATCTTCTGCTGATGTTTATGAAGCACGTTACCCCGCAGCAGATTGCCCAGATTCACAACCAGTTCTGCCGTATCCTGCTGGCCGGACATCCGGCAGCGCATGTTGATTGTCTCCAGCACATTCATGATGAAATGCGGGTTAATCTGTGACTCCAGCATATGGTATTCCGCCTGGCTGAGCAAGACACGATCCTCCGCTGCCTGTTCAAACATCTTCCCCAGCTGCTGGGTCGCGCGGTTGAACGCGCGGGCGGTGGTGTCATATTCCTGATAGCGGCTGCCGGGCAGCTTGACGGTAAAATCCCCCTCCGCCAGGCGGCTCAGGTTACTCAGCAGCACCGCGCTTTGGGGGCGCAGACGGCGGCTGATATACAGAATACCGGCCAGCGTCACCGCCAGAATAAGCACCTGCAGCCCGAGATACGCGGTGCGCGATTCGGTAACAGGGCTTAGGATGCCTTGTCTGGGGGCGTGGACATCCAGCTGCATTTCATAGCGGCCGGGCCGAAGGCTGACGTGATACTCCTCTCCGCCGGTGCCCGCTTCCCCCCTGGCCAGCAGCATGCCCTGCGAGCCTGACAGCAACAAACGGGTGCCCGGCGGAAAGCCTTCCAGATCCTCCTGCCCGAACAATCGCCCGGGATCCACCTCGATGACCAGCCGCCCAAGCTTCTGCTGGGTATCGATCTGATAATAATCCTGCACATAGTATGCATAGTCGGACCAGTCAGGCTTCAGCAGCGTGCGGGTGCTGGAAAAATCGGGGTTTTCCTGCGAGACGCGCAGGTTGCGGGCGCGCACGCCGGCATAAGCGCCTTCCCGGCCGGTGGCAAAGGCGATGCCATCCTGACGGAACAGGTACAGCGCGTGGATGAATCGATTGCTCCAGGCATCATTGTACGTCATCAAGGTATCAATCTGCTGCTCCAGCCGCGAAACGGTCAAATACCCTTGCCCATCGTCCATCACCTGCTGCGCCAGATCATTTGCCATCAGGTAGTAGGCCGTATTGTTCAGGGTAACCATCTGGCTCTCCACCCGCTCAACAATTTGTTGCGCCAGGGAATCGACCGACTTTCGGGATTGCTCATACAGCCGTCCTCCCACCACAAAATGAAAGTAGGCAGTAGAAATCAGCACCGGCACCAAGGCTGCGATGCCTGCCAGTATCAGTAAAAAGTGTATCAGGGATGGTTTGGTTTTCACTTGTTCACCCCCATGGGCCTTGGCAGGCTGATGACGGCCCCGCCATATCCGCTTTTAGAGAGCTCTTTTTTGCTTTGTATGGCATGAACTTGTCAATATCGGGCACACTTAGTTATGCTTGCCGCCGCGCGGCCCGGCTGTGCCCTGGCGCGAGTTCTTCGGCTTTGCTGAGCAACTCACTCTCATCCACATACTTCGCCAGGCACCCTACCGCCTGCACGCTGGTGCCGCCGGTAATGTTGCCGTACAGGGCGCAAACGGAGGGCACAGCACCCTGGAACAGGCCATAGGTAAAGCCGGCCAGGAAGGCATCACCCGCGCCGGTGCTGTCTACTGCTTTTACACCGGGCATCGGGGGAATAATGGTTTCTTCCCCGTCCTTATAAAGGAGACATCCTTCAGCGCCCAGTTTGATCACCGCCGTGTCAAAGTATGCCGCCAGTTTGCGCGCGGCGGCCTGCGGGGATGCGGTGCCGGTCAGTTTCATAGCCTCCTTGTCGTTGGGGGTGTACCAGTCAGCCAGCATAAGGACGTCGTGCATTGATGCCAGGCTCATGTCATCGCGCCAGCCGGTATCATAGACCAGCGTGACACCTTCCTTCTTGAGCTGACGGTATACATCCAGAAAGTCCTCGTGCATCAGCGCGATGGCCGCGCCGCGGGATTGTTTCAGCACGGTTTCCCGCATCTCGTCGGTAATGCGGATGCTGTCCGAATAGCTGACAAACGCGCGGTCCCGTGCCGTGATGATGGCGCTGGTCAGGTTGACGGGCATCCCGCCGCCCTCATACAAATTATAGGGGACGATGCCGCTGCGCTCAAACTCGCCGCACGCGAACCGGGAAAACATGTCCTGCCCCAGGAAAGTCTGGATACGCCCGGGCACACCCAGCCGCCCCAGGTTAATCAGCGTGGCCGGGATGCCGCCGCCCAGCTGCATGGAGAAGTCTTCAGAGTAGATTTCCTCCCCCTCGCCTGGGATACGGGGCATCCCGGAATACAGCAGATCCACATTGGTCTTTCCAAACCCCGTGACAAAGCGGGTATTAGTCATGCCATTCCCCCGTATACTCGCGGTTCAGCTGGATGTAATCATCTGCCAGCCTGCGGGCCAGCGAGTAGGAATCCACCAGGGGATGCAGCATCAGCGCCTCGATGGCCAGCTTGCGGCTGCGCGTCAAAATCGCCCGTGCGCCCGTGCGCTCGTAGTACTTCACCCTGCGGATCAGCTCTTGCTGGGCAGGGTCCACATGCTCAAACCTGTGCGGTTTACAGCCCGAAGCGTCGATGCTGCAGGTGACTTCAATGGTATCCTCCCTCCGCAGAAAATCTACCGCGCCCTCATTGGGCACCGTCAGAATCATGCTGCCGCGCTTTCCGCTTCGCTCGATGTCAATGAAGTTGAGCGCCACACCCGCGTACCCGCCGTCATCCTTCTTAAAAGGGTCGAAGGTCCACTTTTTGTTGCGTTTGACGCCCGTCTCATTGGCCATGTACTGCGCCTCGCGCTCTCCGTACCACTTGGAAAAGATACTCAGCGCCCGGTCAAAATCCTCACGCGGATCCACACCCTGCATTTCTTCCTGCATCGCGCTGTTGATCTGCAGGATGATGTCGCCCCGGGTCTTGCCTGCCTTCAGGATGTTCTCGACCGCTTTCTCCCGGTAGTAAAAGTAGTACAGGTATTCGTTAGGCACATGTCCGACAAATTTCAGCAGATCCGGCTCAAAAAAGCGCAGATCGGTATGCGTGCGCGCCTCTTCACTTAGCAGCAGTTCGGGCATGATGTCCCGTCCGTCCAGCTCCACGCGGTGAAACCAGCTCAGGTGGTTAAGGCCCATCAGCTCTCCGTGAACGCGGGACGCGTCTGCCCCGTACAACTCGGCAAACTGGTGCATCATCCCGCTGGGCGCGTCACATATGCCGTATGTGAAGTCATATCCCTGGTCGCGCAGCGCCTGGGACACAATCCCCACAGGGTTTGTAAAGTTGAATACTTTGGCCTCCGGTTTGGCGTATTGTTTCACCATGTCGCAGTAGCGGCTGAGCGCCGGAATGGATCGCATCGCGAACGAAAACCCGGCCGCCCCCGTTGTCTCCTGCCCCAGCACACCCAGATCAAGCGCCAGGTGCTCATCTCTTGTACGCATGCTGTCGCCGCCCACGCGCAAGGTGGTGATGACATAGTCGGCATCCTGCAAAGCGTCCCTGGCATCGCTTGTCAAGCGAAGGCGCATGTCAGGCGCAAGCATCCTGGCCACATGCTCGGCCATGCCGCCAAACAATTGCAGCTTGTTTTGATCGATATCCATGAAGACCAGTTCCCGGATGCCCAGTTTCTGCGCGCGCTGCGCGATGCTTTTGGCCAGGAACATGGAGCGTCCGCCGCCTCCGCCTATGACTGTAAGTTTCATGTATGCCCCCTTATACCTTGTTGTGTTGATTATACCTCAAAGCAGACCGAAAGGGGAGGGGAACATCCCCTCCCCTCAAAGACAAACTGTTTACTTGACGCCGTAACCAATGCTGATCAGGTTCGCGTATAACCAAGCCCTGCGGCTGACGCTCCCTGCTCTACCGGCTTTCCCTCCATATACAGTTAAGTTTCGTTTGTGCGTCGAGCTATCCTTTCACCGCGCCCACGACCAGGCTTTGTGACACCTGCTCCTG
>CAZYKQ010000017.1:0-23929 GCA_964648235.1 uncultured Christensenella sp.
TGCCATTTCTTGATGGCTTCCTCCAGCGTATGCCAGGCAAGCACAGCGCACTTGGTACGGGCAGGCATTTTGGATATCCCCCGAAAAGCTACCGCATCTTCCAAGGGTTCCAGCTCTTCCTCCGATTGCAGATCCCCGCGTATCATCGAAAGAAACAGCCCCGCCAGTCGCTTGGCCTCCTCTAATTCCATGCCTTCCATCATATCAGCCAGCACCGAGGCAGATGCGGAGGAGATGGCGCACCCGCTTCCTGTCAGACCCACCTTCCTGATGATCCTGTCTTTGATCTCAAGTTCCAGGCTGATCTCGTCGCCGCAGCTGGGGTTTACCCCCCGCATGGTGACATCGGCGTTCTCAAGCGGATGCCAGTGCCCTTTGTCTGCCGCGTATTCGGTGATAATGTCCGTGTACAGCTCATTGAGCTCCATAACCCAACCACTTCCTTACTCCCCGCAGGCTCTGCGCCAGGCGGTCAATGTCGTCCTTCGAATTATACAGGTACAGGCTGGCCCTGCAGGTGGATTGCACGCCCAGGTAACGCATAAAGGGCTGAGCGCAGTGATGACCGGAGCGGATGGCCACATGATCCGCGTTGACAATGGTGGCCACATCATGAGGATGCGCCCCTTCAATGTTGAAGGAAACCACCCCAATTCGCCCCCTCACGTCCTGAGGGCCGATCAACTGCATATATGGGACTGCCTTCAAGCTTTCCAGCAGGTAGCCGGTCAGTTCTTTTTCCTCTTGTTCAATGTGATCCAGCCCGGCCATGTTCAAATAATCAATTGCGGCAGACAAGCCAACCGCTCCCCCCACATTCAGAGTGCCCGCCTCAAACTTTTGCGGCAAGGGGGCAAAGCTTGCGCTCTGCTCCTGTACATACTCAATCATATCGCCGCCGAACAGAAAAGGGGGCATCCCTTCCAACAGCTCACGTTTACCATATAAAACACCCAAGCCCGTCGGTCCAAGCATCTTATGAGCAGAAAAGACATAGAAGTCAGCATCCAGCGCTTTGACATCAACGGCAACATGCGCAACGGCCTGCGTGCCGTCTACCAGCACCTTCGCGCCCATTTTATGCGCCCGGCTGATAATCTCCTCGGCCGGATTCACAACGCCGGTGACGTTGGACATATGGCCGACAGCCACAAGCTTGGTCGCGGGGCTAATCTTTTCCTCAATTTCCTCGGGGGATATTCTTCCTTCGCTGTCAGTATACAGATAGCGCAGCTTTGCTCCGGTCACACGAGCGACATATTGCCAGGGAACCAGGTTGCTGTGGTGTTCGGAAATCAGCAAAGCAATTTCGTCTCCCATCCCCAGCTCCTCCACCCCATAGGTTCGAGCAACCATGTTGATGGACTCCGTTGCCCCCTTGGTAAAGATAATCTCCTCTGGGCGCTCAGCCCCGATAAATTGGCGCACCTTTTCGCGGGCATTCTCCAGCGCCTGGGTCGCCGTAACAGACAAATCATAGGCTCCCCGGTGAGGGTTTGCGTTTTCCTTCAAATAAAAAGCATCGACCGCTTCCAATACCGCGCGGGGCTTCTGCGTGGTAGCCGCGTTATCCAGATAGGCCCACAGCCTGTTTTTTTCATCAGGCTGTATCAATAAAGGAAAATCACCAATGAAGGCATTCATTGTTTACTCCCCTCCCTGATCGAGCGATTCTTCCACAGCTGCCATGATCTCTTCACGGAAAGCATCATCCGGTATGTCTTCCAGAATCTCATCAAACGAAGCCTTGGCCATCATTTTGCGGGCCTCCGGCTCGCTTATCCCTCGGCTGAGTATATAAAACATCATGTCTTCATCCAGCCTGCCTGACGTGGCGGCATGCTCGCCCTCCACATCATGCTCCCCGCACAGCAAAAGAGGAACGGAAACATTGCGGGCCCGGCTTCCCAGCAACAGCACGCTTTCCTCCTCACGGCCTTTGGACCCCGCGGAACCTTTTACAAAATCCAGCGTATCGCGCAGCAATTTGTAGCTGGCGCCATGAAGAATGCCCCGCGCGCGGATATCCGAATGGGTTTTCTTTCCCCGGTGCTCGGCGCGGTAGGTCATGTCCAGCCTTCTGTCGCCGTCGCCAAGGTAGAGTACATCCAGCTTCATCTCAGCGCCCTCGGACGCCAGCTGAACATTGCAGCTGGTATTGCTGACAGCGGCGCCCAGCTCCGCCAGGGTAATATTCAGCTTGGCCTTCCTGTCAACAATGGCCTCCACCGCGTCCGTATTCCTTGCCTGTTTATTCAGATTCTGAAGTTTCAAAAGGCGCAGTTCGCTTCCCGGCGCTGCCGTCAGGCGCGTGATTCCCGTATGCTCGGCGGCTGCGTCCCCCTTGCTGTAATACCTGATGATCACACAGGCCTTGGAATCCTCTTCCGCCTCGATGTACAATTCCTCGGCAAAAACCGGTGTCTTCGAATCGATGCGGCAGGTGATCAGCAGCGGCGACTCGGCTTCATACCCTTTTGGGATGCGGATATGGCAGCGCTCCCCCGCGTTTGCCGTCACATAGCCGGCCAGCTCCTCGGGCACGAAATAGTCAGCGCCAAGGCTTTTGAACCCCATTTGCGGCAGCCGGTCAGATACAACAAGCCCTTCTGTGTTCTCCATGTTGAAGGCGCCCTCCGGCAGTTTTCCCTGTGCCGGATTCAAAACAACCTCTATATCATTGGCGCGCGGCCTGCGCCATACGCGCACAGGCATGCGGTTGATCGTTAACGTTTGGCTCATATCTATCTCCTCACCCGATGGTGCCTTCAAGCTCAAGGCTGATCAGACGGTTCATCTCAACGGCGTATTCAAGCGGCAGCTCCTTGGCAATAGGTTCTACAAAGCCGCGGACGATCATATCCTTCGCTTCATTTTCGTTCAATCCCCTGGTCATCAGGTAGAAAATTGCCGAATCGCTGATGCGGCCGATCCTGGCCTCGTGGCCGATGTCCACCTGATCGTTGCGGATGTCCATCACCGGGATGGTATCGGCGCGGGATTCGCGGTCCATCATCAGCGATTCGCACACAACGGAGGATTTTGATCCCACAGCCTCGGGCAGGATATGGATATCGCTGCGGTACAGGGCAATGCCCCCGCTTTTGGAGATGGATTTACTGCTGACGGTGGAGCTGGTGTTCGGGGCCATGTGATAAACCTTGGTGCCTGTATCCAGGTGCTGGTCACTGCCGGCGAAGGTGATGCCCGTAAAGCTGGAGCGCGCGCCCTCTCCCTTCAGGAAGCTGGAGGGGTACAGCATGGTTTTGTGCGAGCCGAAGGTTCCGGACACCCATTCGATCGCTCCGTTCTTATCGACGCTGCAGCGCTTGGTGTTCAGATTCATCATGTTCTTGGACCAGTTTTCAATGGTGGAGTAGCGCAGCGTGGCGTTCTCGCGCACATACAGTTCCACGCAGCCGGCGTGCAGGTTGACCACATTGTAGCGCGGAGCGGAACAGCCCTCGATAAAATGAGCCTTTGCTCTCTTCTCCACCACAATCAGGGTGTGCTCAAACTGGCCCGCGCCCGGCGCGTTCAGCCTGAAATAGCTTTGCAGCGGCACATCCAGATGCACCCCCTCGGGCACATATACAAAGGACCCGCCCGACCAGACCGCGCCGTGCAGCGCCGCAAACTTATGGTCGCTGGGAGGGACGATCTTCATAAACAGGGGTTTCACCAGATCCTCATACTCCTGCACGGCGGTTTCCATATCGGTATAGATGACGCCCTGGCTCAGCAGTTCCTCGCGCACCTTGTGATAGACCACTTCGGAGTCGTACTGCGCGCCCACACCAGCCAGCGACTCACGCTCGGCCTTAGGGATACCCAAGCGCTCAAAGGTGTTCTTGATATACTCGGGCACGTCGCTCCAGTCATCTTTCATGGCGGTGTTGGGCTTGACGTAGGTGACGATATTGTTGATATCCAGCTCATCCAGCGGCGGGCCCCATACAGGCATCGGGATGGTGTTGAACAGCTCAAGCGAGCGCAGGCGATGCTTCAGCATCCATTCCGGTTCATTTTTGACAGATGATATCTCCTCAACAATGTCGGCGGTCAGACCCTGCCGGGTCTGAAAATCGCTTTGAACGGCATCGCGGAAGTCAAACGGGCTTCTGTCCAGCTCTTCTAATACGGTTCTTTCCTTTGCCATGGCGCGCCCCTCCCTCAGGCCAGGACGGAGGCAAAGCCGTTGCGCGTTACCTCTTCAATGATATCGATGCCTTCCGTCCTGACAATTCTGCCCTGGGACAGGATGTGCACATGATCCACCGGCAGGTCCTGTAAAATGCGGGTGATATGCGTGATGATCAGGATGGCGTTCTTTGCGTTGCGAAAGCGGCCCACGCTCTGCGCGATGGTCCGGACGGCATCAATATCAAGGCCTGAATCCGTTTCATCAAGGATCGCAAGCTTGGGATTGAGCATTTCCATTTGGAGGATTTCGTTCTTTTTCTTTTCGCCCCCGGAGAAGCCCACGTTGAGGTAGCGTGAAGCATAGGTATCCGGAATGCCCAGCTGGGTCATTTTCGCCGCAAGCGCGCGGCGGAAGGGAATCAGCTTCTGGGGTTCGCCCATCTGCGCGTTCTTGGCCGCGCGAAGAAAACTTTCCACCGTGACCCCGCCGATCTCCTCAGGCGCCTGAAAGGACAGGAAGATACCGCGCCGCGCCCTGGCATCGGTTTTTTCCCCGGTAATATCGGTTCCCTCAAAGGTAATGCTTCCCTCTGTCACCTCATAGCGAGGGTCGCCCAGGATCACATTGGCCAGAGTGGATTTACCGGCGCCGTTGGGGCCCATCAGGACGTGCACCTCGCCGGGTTTAATATCAAGATCAATGCCATTGAGGATGCTTTGCCCCTCAACGGCTGCGTGAAGATTTTTGATGCTCAGTAAGTTTTCTGACATTTTTCGCACTTCTTTTCTCCCGCTGTATGCGGGTTTTCTCTGTTATCAGCACCATGCTGTACGGAGCAATGCTCACCAACCGACAGGCTCTCCGCTATAGCGTCAAGCAATCCGCCGATCTGTTCCAGCGCCTGCTCATCCAGGCGGTCAAGGTATAAGGCGATTTCCTGATTGATCTTCGCGTAATGCGCGTCAAAACCACCGCAGGCCGTCTGCCCCGCATCGGTCAGGCGGTAAAATACTTCCTTTTTATTCCCTTCAAGGCGGTAGGGTTCCACATAGCCTTTTTGCATCAGCTTTTTAGCCAGCTGGGTGGTGGCCCCGTTGGTTACGCCCAAATATAAGGAGAGATCGCTGGCCTTGGTACCCTCGTTTTTCTCCACGCACTTTAAAAAATCAATATCCGAAGCCGTCAGTTCATGCGCCGTACCGTAATCGCGTGAAATCCTCGATTCACAGCTCATCAGGCTGATGGTCCGGTGCAGCTTTCCGATCAAATCTTCCTTGTTCTTCGTCATCTTCTTCATACCGCATATATTATATAGCATCTAAACAATCCCGTCAAGGTTCTTTAGTTGCTAAAACATGTCTATTCTCAAAAAACCGGGCAGGCCAGGCCCGCCCGATCTTTTTACCATTTGGCGATCATTCGATCAACCTTTGAGGGCCCTCTCGTAGTTCTCTTCGACAGCCTTCCAGTTGATGACATTGAAGAAAGCCTTGATGTAATCGGGGCGCAGGTTCTTGTACTTCAGGTAGTAGGCATGCTCCCACACGTCGATACCCAGGATGGGGGTAAAGCCCTTGTGATCCATCAGGGGGTTGTCCTGGTTGGGGGTGGACGAAAGCGCCAGCGTACCATCCTTCTTGGCGCTCAGCCAGGCCCAGCCGGAACCGAACTGCGCGCCGCCCAGGCGGGCAATCTCGTTTTTGAAATCTTCAAAGCCGCCCAGCTGCGCCTTGATGGCTGCCGCCAGGGTGCCCCCGGGCTCGCCGCCGGCATTCGGGGCCATCGTAGCAAAGTAAAGGTTGTGGTTATAAAAGCCGCCGCCGTTGTTGCGGATGGTCCGGCGCAAAGCTTCATCCTGCACCTGGTCAAGGTTGGACAGAAGGGCAACAATATCCTGCGAGGCAACGCCCGCCTTCTCGGCGGCCTCGTTGAGGTTCTTTGTATAAGCGGCATGATGCTTTGTATAATGGGTCTCCATGGTCAAAGCGTCAATGTGAGGTTCCAGCGCGTCATAAGCATAGGGCAGTTGAATCTGTTGATACATAATGGTTTCTTCCTTTCAATCTTTCGCGGTTTCACCCCTGCGGGCGGCGGATCCCGGAAGTTAGCTTTTGCTAACCATCTGAAAATAATATACACGCAGAAGAGTGATTTGAAACACAGCGCTGCCTTACTGTTTTTCCAGCCTTCGCAGCCTCTCCCGCTGGTTAAGCTCTCCGATAAAGCGCTCCGCCTCCATCTGTCCGTCTGTAAACCGCTGCAAAATAGGATGAACACTTGTAAACCGCAGGCGAACATGTTAATTTACCCGGTAGAAGCGAGGGAGCCAACATGACGTGAATGCCGGAGACGTTCGATCATATCAGTAAAACCGTCAAGGACGATAGGACGGGGAATGAACCGCGAAAGACGCGAAAAATGGCGCGCTTTTATATCAGCACGCCGGTTGGAAAGTACAATCCCAACTGGGCGATAGCCTTTTACGAGGGCATGGTGAAGCACATTTATTTTGTCGCCGAAACAAAGGGCGATATGTCCTCTTTGGAACTGCGCGACATCAAAAAAGCGAAAGCTCACTGTGCCCGCGAGCATTTCCGCGCCATCAGCTGCGAGAACATCAAATATGATGTGGTTGATATTTACGACGCTCTTTGGAATATGGTAAGAAACTAAGGGGAACTTATAGCCGCAAAGATCAAAAATCACCCGGCCTGATAGTCCGCGAAAGCGTCAAACGCTTTTGATCATCTTTTCATCTCTCATCCACGCGATGGTATCCTTGATCGTTTCGTTCATGGCGCGGGAGTGAAAACCCAGCTCCCTGCTCGCTTTTTCGGATGAAAAATCATTGTTTCTCTCCAAATTATAGATCGTGTATCCGCTGAACCAGGGTGGGCGGCGCGCCAGCTTGCCATACAGTACCCCCAGCCCCGTGAACGGGCGAAGGACCCACAGCGGTATGGTAAACAGCGGCCTGCCCACTCCCACTTCGCCGCAAACCGTCTCCAGAAAATGCGTGAATGTCTGGCACTGTCCCGCCATGATGTACGATTCTGCCCGGCGTCCTTTTTCCGCGCAGGCGATGACGCCCTGCGCCAGATCCCGCGCGTCCACGGAATTGAATGTGCCGCCTACCGCGACGCGCAGCTTGCCCCCTGCCACCATCTTCAGGCTGCTGGTGATCAAACCGGAGCCATAGTCGTTGGGCCCCAAAATGCCGCTTGGGTAGATAACCGAGGCGTCCAGACCTTGTTCGCGCACGGCGTCGAACACAAGCTGCGTGGCCTCCGCCTTTGTCTTGCTGTAATAACCCACCACCCGGTCCGGGTCACAGGCGGCCGCCTCGCGTATCTTTTCGCCCATGGGCGGTTTTGGTATAACGCTTGTGGAGCTGATATAGACCAGCTTCCGAACCTTGTTGTCGATGCAGTTCGTAATGATGTTGGCCGTGCCCCGCACATTCACGTCATGTGTTCTTTGATCGGGCTTGGGATCCATCGTGACGATGCCGGCGGAATGGATCACGATGATGTCCAGGTCCTCTGGCACAGAAAAAAACAGGCGCAAGGATTCCGTATCCAGCAGATCACCGGAAACGGCCTCCGCTCGGGGAAACTTATCGCGCTGAAAATTGTTTCTGACAAGCACGCGAACCCGCTCGCCCCGCTCGGTCAGTATTTTCAATATATTCCCGCCCAAAAGGCCCGACGCGCCGGTCAGCAGATAGATTGTATTGTTCATATGCTCATGACTCTTTCGCCGTTTTTCCGCGCAAAGTGATCACGCCGTTGACAATCAGGTATACGGCGACCACCAGCGAACCCGCCACATCCATGTAGACCGCGGCGGTAGATTCCGGGAATACCGTTACCGTCGCCAAGGCAATTGTCACGCAGGCGTCCACCAGAGACTTGGATCGGTACAGCCTGCTCTGCACAGCCAGAATGGCATTGGGGTCGGTATTGTTCAGCTTGCGGTACTTGATCCAGAACCAAGTATTGGTGATAACGCCCAGCACAGCAATGACCAGCCCGGGGATCACATTGCCCTTTTCCGAGTGATCCGACAAAAAGGTGATCAGTATCATGACAGCGCCGCTGAGGCACATGGCCGCCCCGACGCTCAGGTTGGCGATCCGCTCAAGCCTTGCCTTCCTGCCCTCATCCAGCGATTCGTCCTTGTTTGTGATCCCATAGATCAGCCAGGATACGATGATCGCCGCCAGTTCCGCCGTTCTGCGGACAAAATCCGCAAGCTGCGTGGACGATCTGCCCACCAGCAGGCCTAGACCCAGAACAAGCGGGCCTGGGGAACTCAGAATCACAGAGGCGAGCAGCGTTCTGCTGCCTGAATTTTGTTTCGTTTTCATCGCTTATATCCCCCACAAACGCACAAGAGGCAAAATAACGGCCGCCGCCGCGAAAGGGCAGGTCAACGTGTCCATGCCATTGCGCGTGTAAAGCTCAACGGCGGCGCTGGCCGCCGCGGCCAGCGCCGCAATGGGCAGGCAGGCATACCATACGACCTTTCCGGCGGCAAGCAGAATAATAAGCACCGACAAGAAGGAGACCGCAAACATAGCCATTGTCCCTTCCACACTCTTTCGCCCCTCGATATGATCCCCCTCCAGGGTATGCTTGCCGTATTTTTTGCCGATCAGCGCCGCCGCGGCGTCACCGAAACCCCAGGCGTATACGCAGGCGAATACCAGCCACCTCTCGCCCAGCCAGCCCCAGCAGATGCCGATCATCGCCGCGTACATAATAAACACAACGACAAGGCTGTTTTTGATCTCCCCATTTTTTCGTTCCACCAGCAGCTTAGAGTAGCCCTTGAAGCGCTCGGCAAAGGCAAGCGCCGGGTATACCAGGGCGATGAAGGCCAAATTAGCCAGGACGGACAGCTGCCAAGACGGGAAGGCGAAGACAAACACCACCAAAGAACCAAGCAGGATGAAGTGAAGCGTCTTGCGGAACAACTCCTTGGGCACATCAAAAAAATGCCTGACGGCAAGCGCGCTCGCGGCACAGAGGGTAAAATACAACATCAAAATACCAAAGCCGGTCAGAAAATCAAGCAGCACGTCATACTCTCCTAATGAACACCAAGCGCAGGCTGCACTTACATTTTGCGCTTTTCCGAAGTATAATGGACATCGTGTTGTATTACAACCAACAATGACGTATAAAATGGTATCCTGTCAAACATATTCCCCTGAAAATGTTGGATAAGCGGTGTAAAGGAGAGGCAACCATGGAGAGGAAAACAGATCAGCGCGTCAGATTGACACAAACTTTGTTAAAAAACGCTTTAGTTCAGCTGATGCAGGAGCAGCATATCTCCAAAATTTCTGTGCGTGCCCTGTGTGACACGGCGGGTATCAACCGCAGCACCTTCTATACGCATTACACGGATCCGCACGACCTGCTGAACAAAGTAGAGCAGGAGGTATTGGAAAACGTGAGCAGGCACTTGGAAAAGCAGGATCTGAATTATATTAATCCCCTTCCGGTCCAGGTACTGACCGGCATACTGGAGTATTTCAAGGAGAACGCTGATCTGTTTAAGGCGCTGCTCAGCGAAAACTGTGATTTCGCGTTTCAAAAGGACATCATGGGCTTGGCCCGGGTAATCTCCTCCCAGATCACGCTGAACCTTGCCCCCAAAACACGGGAATACATTAAAGCTTTTTCCCTCACCGGGGCAATCAGCATGCTGCACACCTGGCTGCAAGACGACATGAGGGAGCCTGCAGACGAAATGGCAGCCTTTATCATCCGGATACTATACTTTGGGATCACCGGCCTGGATGAAAGCAAAAGAATGAAATGAGTCATGAGCAAGCTTTACTGAAATGAAAATCCCCGCAACCTCTTGTGATCACAGGGATTTTCTGGTCTGGGTGAGAGGATTCGAACCTCCGGCCTCTTGAACCCCATTCAAGCACGCTACCAAACTGCGCCACACCCAGATACCTTGAACGCAAGGGGTATGATATCCCGACACAAGGATTTTGTCAAGCGAGTTTTTCAAAATCCCGCGGCGGCCCGGAAGCTTTGGGATCGCCGCGGGAGCAAAATTAAAAACAGATCAGAACTTCACCATCTCGCCGCTCTCCGCCGAGCGATAGATTGCGTCAAGAATCTTTGTCACCGTGAACGCCTGCTCAGGCTTCACCAACGGCTGCTTGCTTTCGTCAAGCAGGCATTCCAGCCACTGCTTGGACTCCAGCACGCCGGCCGCAGAGGCGGAGCCGCTGAAGAAGGCCACCTGACCGGCACCAGTCTTATGCTCATCCATCAGAATGCCATTGTGGCCGCGGTTGTAGTAGATCTCATCCTGCGGGTAACTCATGCCGGAGCGGATTTCAGCGCCTGCCTTGGTGCCGCACAGAGTGGTGGACGCCTCACGGGATTCCATCAGGTTGATGGCCCAGGCAGCCTCCAGATAGATGGTGGCGCCGTTTTTCATTTTAATCAGGCCAAAGGCAGAATCCTCAACCTCATAGGTCTTTGGATCCCAGGGACCGAAGGCGTTTCCTTCCGTAGCCTGAGGCAGGTGGCCCAACTTATAAAATACGCTGCCGGTCACACTTTCCGGCTCATAGTTGTCCATCATCCACAGCGTCATATCAAGCGCGTGCGTACCGATATCAATCAGCGGCCCGCCGCCTTGCAGGGCTTTGTTCGGGAACACGCCCCAGGTTGGCACAGCGCGGCGGCGAATGGCGTGCGCTTTGGCAAAGTAGATATCGCCCAGCTCCCCCTGCTCGCAGGATGCGTGCAAGGAAGCCACCTCCGTACGGAAGCGGTTCTGGTAGCCGATGGTAAACTTTTTGCCGCTCTTTTTCCACGCGGCCATCATCTTTTCGGCATCCGCCGTGGTTGCGGCCATGGGCTTTTCACACATGACGTGCTTGCCCGCTTCAAAGGCGCTCACCGTAATCTCCGCGTGGGATACATTGGGGGTCAAGACATGAACGACATCCACGCTTGGGTCCGCCAATAGCTCGCGATAATCCTCACAGCACTTAGCCCCTTGCGCCCCATATTCCTTTGCCGCTTTTTCGGCTCGCTCGGGGATGATATCGCAGAAGTACACCATCTCACACAGATCGCCGTTTTCCTTAAGACTGGGCATATGCTTTTGAATAGCGATGCCGCCGCAACCGATGATACCAACGCGCAGTTTTTTCATGTAGATCTCTCCTTATCATACTTCAGCCGAGCGCTCAGCTCTGCCGGTTATCTTGGACTTCTTTTCCCGTTTTTTATTATAGAACAAATGAAGCCATGCTTACAACAGTCAAAGCGCGTATAATCATTTTAACAGCCTTTTTATTTGTTTCTAATCTGTTTCACTATGAGGAGGAAACAGCTTATGGTATGATAAGAAGGGAGTTGTTTTCACAAAAGAAAGGATCGCCATGAACCATGACCCGTTGTATGCCCTTTGCATCCAGGCCCAGGAGCAGCCCATGGAAGGCTGGGATTTCTCGGCTTTTGACGGCCGTATGGAATCCGCCCCTCTTCCCTGGGATTACCGCGGGATCGTTCTTCATTATCTTCGCCCGGAACACAGGCTGCTTGACATGGGCACCGGCGGCGGTGAATTCCTGCTTGGCCTTGGACACACTCACCGGCTCACCGCTGTAACGGAGGGCCATCCGCCTAACCTATCCCTCTGTCAGGAAAAGCTCCGCCCATTGGGGATTGATGTGAAGCCGGTGGCGGATGATAATGCGCTGGACTTTCAGGATGGCGCTTTTGACCTGATCATCAATCGGCACGAGGATTTGTCCGCAAGGGAAGTCTATCGCTGTTTGAAACCCGGCGGCCTGTTTATCACCCAGCAAGTAGGCGGCGGCAACAACCACGACCTGGCCTTGCGCCTGATTCCCGATTGCGCTCCTTCCGCGCCGGAGCATACGCTGGAAAACAATGCGCGGCTGCTTGAAGAGGCAGGCTTTGAAATTGTACGGCGAGAGAAGGCCTATCCCTACGTCCGCTTTTTTGATATCGCTGCGCTGGTGCGCTTCGCGCGGATCATAGAGTGGGAGTTTCCCGGTTTTTCGGTCGATATTTGTTTTGATCAATTGATCGAACTGCAGAAGGCGCTTGAAAAAACAGGGTATGTAGGCGGTACGGAACACCGTTTCCTGATCGTCGCCCAGAAAAGCAGAAGGAATCAAACCAACTCATTATATTTGTAGGAGGTATTACAATGACCCAAACCAAGAAAAAAGGCCGCTGGGGCCTGGTGCTGGTGGTGCTGGCGGTAATCGCTGCCCTGGTCGCCGGCGGTCTGTACCGTGTGGGCCAGGGCGAACAGGCGCTGGTCATCACCTTTGGCAAGGTAACTTCGACCAGGGGGCCGGGCCTCTATTGGCACTTGCCCGGCATCCAGCAGATCATCGCTGAGAGCGTGACCACCATCCACGATGTGGAGTACGGCTATCGCACATCCAAGGCCACCTCCCGTACCAGCAACGCGGAATACACCGATGTAACAGACGAGTCCGTCATGCTGACCAATGACAACAGCATCGTGCAGCTGGAGGCCATTTACCAGTACACCATCCGCGATGTGAAGCAATACGTGTTTGACGTTGTTGATCCCGAAAAAACCATGCACCTGGCCTTTGAAGCCATTTTACGCCGTAATATCCAGAACCGCTCGCTGGACGAGGCGCTGCTGAGCAAGGATATGATCGAGCAGGAAGTGCTGCCCGACTTCCAGGCGCTGATCGACAGCTACGAAATGGGCGTGAAAATCAACGGTGTGCATATCCAGAACATCACCGTCCCCAGCGCCGTTATTGCCAACTATGAGGATGTCAACAACGCGAAAAACGAAAAGACACGCCGCCTGGATGAGGCGGAGACCTATGAAAACAAGGTGCTCCCCCTTGCCCGTTCCCAGGCCTATCAGCTGACACAGAGCGCGCAAGCCTATAAAGCTTCCGAAGTTGCCAAGGCTGAAGCCGAGGTGGCCCTTTTCCGTGCGGTCTACGAGCGCTATCAATCCCAGCCCGGCATTACCCGTGACCGTATGATCATCGAAACCATGGAAAGCATCTTGGGGGGTGCCGGCAAGATCGTTGTAGTCGATCAATCCAACAATGTGCTGAGTCTGCTTGATCTCAATGAAGAGGCGGCCGCGCTGCCCGCAGCGCAGGGAGGCGAACAATGAACAATTATAACAACGTATCCTCAGCGGCTGAAGAGCAGATGAAACAAATGGGGCAGAAAGCCGCAGGCTTGCTCAACAAGCACAGAAAACCTCTGATCATCCTTCTTCTTATCCTGGTAGCCCTGGCCCTTTTATGGAGCGAGTGCTTCTTTGTGGTCAACGAGCGAGAGCAGGCTGTGGTCAGCCGCTTCGGCGTGATCAAGCAGGTCATCCTCAACGAGGGGAGCACCTTCTACGAGCGCTATGCCGATAAACTGGAGGGTGAGCTTACCACCAGCGGCCAGGTTAAGATTAAGAAAGGAAGCGGCCTTCACTTCCGCATCCCCTTCATTGATAAGGTGGAGAAGTTCTCTTCCATGCTGTACACCTATACATCCAACTCGGAGACCATCAACACCTCCGATAAAAAGCAGTACAACGTAACCACTTACGCCCAGTGGCGCATCGCCGAACCTGCCCTGTTCAGCCTGAAACTGGGCAACCCGCGCAACGCTGAAAACCAGCTGGATAACCTGATCCACCCGGTCATCGTGCAAGCAATCAACAGGCTGACCGGCGACGACTTCATCTCCAATAAGGAGGCCCTGAACGCCGCCCTCAAACGCGGCCTGGAACAAATCAACCGCGATATGGTAATCCGCGGCATCCAGGTACAGGATATCCAGGTACACCGCAGCATCCTGCCCAATGCCAATGTGGAAACTACCTACGACCGCATGAAGGCTGACCGGGCCAAAGTGGCCCAGCAGCTGCGCAGTGAAGGCGAGCAGAGTTATCAGATGGCAGTATCCGATACGGATCTGCGCGCCAGCATCATCAACGCCGACGCCGTGAAGGAGGCCGGCACCATCCGTGCCCAGGCTGACGCCGAAGCCTTGTCCATCTACGCCGAAGCCTATAAGGCAGACGCGGAGTTTTATACCTTCTGGCGTTCGCTCCAGGCACTGCAGGGCACGCTGAAAAGCAACAGCACCCTGGTTTTAAACCAGGATCATCCGCTGTGGCAGCAGCTGCTCAAGTGGGGGTTTGGAACGGGGAACTGATCCTGAATGGATGAGAAAACGCACGAATGGACAGTCCGCGAAGCTGGAAGAACCAAGCGTTGCCATAGCCCAGGCTGAGTGAACAAAACAAAGACCTGCCCATCCAGTTGTTTACAATTGAATTCAGGATGATGACAAGGCAATTCAAAGGGCGCCTGCCACTTGGCAAGCGCCCTTTGAATCGCCGCTTTGTTCACAGCAATAATAGCCTTTCATCAGAAACGAAGATCCGGCATCATGCCCAATACATGTCCCCCGGCTGTTCAAAAATCATGGTATCCTGCAGGAAGCGGATCGCCTTAACCAACCCTTCTTTGGAGGACATCAACGCGTCCTCATGCTCGATGGAGATCACATCATCATAACCCACCGAACGCAAGGTGCTGAGAATTTCCTTCCAGTGGAGAGCATCGTGACCGTAACCGACGGTGCGGAAAACCCAGCTTCGCATTGGATCAGCATAATGTCGGATATCCAGCACCCCGTTGACTTCAACATTGTGCGCGTCCAGATGCGTATCCTTGGCGTGGAAGTAGTGGATGGCGCCCTTTAGGTACTTGATGGCCTCCACAGGGTTGATTCCCTGCCAGAACAGGTGGGAAGGGTCGACATTGGCGCCCAGGATATCGCCGCCCACGGCCTCGCGCAGACGCAGCATGGTGCTGGGGTTATACACGCAGAATCCCGGATGCATCTCAAAAGCAATGCGCTTAACCCCGTGGGACAGCGCGAAGGCGGCAGTTTCCTTCCAGTAGGGGATCAGCACCTGATTCCACTGGTAATCAAGGATGGCCATAAAATCATCCGGCCAGGAACAGGTAACCCAGTTGGGTGTCTTATCCTCCGGGCCTCCGCCCGGGCAGCCCGAGAACGTCACGATACGGTCAATGCCCAGCTTCTCAGCCAGCAAAACAGCGCCCACAAAATCATCATGGTAGGATTTGGCGACGGCCTTGTCCGGGTGCACGGCGTTTCCATGAACGGACAGCGCGGCAATCTCCAGACCGCTGTTCTCAATGATCGCCTTAAACCCGGCAAGCTTCGCTTCATCGGCTAACAATTCTTTCGGATCACAATGGGCTTTGCCGGGATACCCGCCGCAACCGATTTCAACCGCCTGCACACCCTGGGATTTCAGAAAGCCGAGGGCTTGCTCCAGGGGTTGGTCGCTCAGCAAGACAGCAAACACGGATAGTTTCATGGGGGACCTCCTTTATATCAATCTTATGGTTATGTATCAGCCAAACCCGCTTCGCGCTTAAGGCCGTTCACTTCCTGCGCGCTCAGTTCCCGCCACCGCCCGCGCTGCAGGCTGCCCAGCTCAATGGGGCCGTACTTCACGCGCTTGAGGCGCAGCACCTGATGCCCCAGGGCCTCTACCATACGGCGGATCTGTCGGTTTCTTCCCTCGTGTATGGTGATCAACACATCAGTAAACAAAGATTCCGCCTTGAGTATTTTCGCGCCCGCCCTGGCCGTCCTTCGCCCGTCGATCATAATTCCGCCGCGCAGGCGGCTCAGTTCATTTTCAGTTAATTGCAGGGATACCCTGGCAATATAGCTCTTATTCACTTCGCTGCTGGGATGGGTCAGTTTTGCCGTCAGCGCGCCATCGTTGGTCAAAAGCAAGAGGCCCTCACTGTCAAAATCAAGCCTGCCGACGGAGTACAGCCGCACCGGGAAATCCCCGAAGTGATCCAGCACCGTCGGGCGGCCCTCGGGATCTGAACTGGTCGTGACTTCACCGATAGGCTTGTAATAGAGGACATAGCGCTTTTCGGTCTGCGGGGTAACAAGCTCCCCGCGTACGCGGACCTCATCGCCTTCCTCCACCTTCAGGCCCATCTCCCTGACCGTGATGCCATTTAGCTGCACAAGGCCCTGAGCAATCATTTCTTCCGCATGCCTGCGGCTGGCCACGCCGCACTCAGCCAGGTATTTTTGTAAACGCATCCTTTTCTCCCATCCGGCACAAGCGCCCCTGTATATTATGGCAAAAACATTCGGGCAATGCAATTGATTCTTGTGAAAAACTATCTCACATGAGCATCGATTCTATCGATTAAAAAAACAAGGCCCGGCGCAAAACGGACGCCGGGCCTTGTATTGTTCAGGCAAATCAGTCAAACATCTGCAAGACGGACTCCTTGGGGCGGGCCCCAACGGCAGTTTTATAAATTTGCCCCTTCTTAAATACGATCAGGGTGGGGATGCTGCGCACGCCATACTGCTGCGCCAGCGCCTGCTGGTCGTCTACGTTGACCTTGCCAACCTTATACGCTTTATTTTCATTGGCAATCTCTTCAACAATGGGAGAAACCATGCGGCAGGGGCCGCACCATTCCGCCCAAAAGTCCACCAAAACGGGGGTTTCTGATTGTAAAACTTCCTGGTTAAAATTCTGCTGAGTAAGTGTGATGACCGACATCTCGCTTCCACCTTTCTGACACTTCATGTGTTTCGAGTACAGTATACCCCACCAACGTATGTGATAATCATCGAAACACAAAAATCCGATCCGAATTTCAGCTTGCATCAAGATAGTTGGACTTTGCGTAGCTTTGCTGTATAATGTCATGGAATTGAGCTTGATTCAAGGGAGGAATTATGTTGTCTTTAGCCATGTTGACTGAGCAAGTACCACTATCAAAGAAAAGCATTGCCAGCGGCTGGTGGAGCAGTCAGTTTGCCAGCTTTACACCCCAGGATGTAGCTCTGGTATTATTGTTTTCCCTGATCGCCAGCCTGATCATCCTGACTGTTTACCGCCGCACCTTCAAGGGCGTCATCTATAACCCCAGCTTCGGCACCACGCTGATCCTGCTTACCCTGGTAACGGGGCCTGTGGTCATGGCGATTGGCTCCAACGTGGCGCTGTCCATGGGCATGGTGGGCGCCCTGTCCATTGTGCGCTTCCGCACCGCCGTGAAGGAGCCTCTGGACACGGCTTACATGTTCTGGGCCATCACGATGGGCATCATCATCGGGACCAAGTCCTATGTGATTGCCATGGGGGTCGTGATCGGCATTTCTATCATCATGCTGGGCCTGTCCATGGTGCGATCCCGAACCTCAGAAAACTACCTGCTTGTTCTGCATTACGATCCCATGTCCGAACAGGAAATAGATGCCGAGCTGCACCGCAGCATCCGCTCCTACCGCGTACGTTCCAAGACAATTACGCGCTCCGGCGCCGAGATGACTGTGGATCTGCGGCTCAGCCAGCGCACGGATATCGTCAGCCACATGCTGGATATCTCCGGTGTCCATGACGCCACGCTGGTCTCCTGCCAGAACGAATCGGCCGTATAAGCCATGGCCTTAGCCGCCCGCCATGAACTGAAATACTTTATATCCCAGGGGCAGTACCAGGTGCTGTCCAGGTTGCTGGGCAATGTGCTGTGGCATGATGAGCACGCGGATGATCAAAATGAGTACCACATCCGCTCGCTTTATTTTGATACCATCTATAATACCGCGATGCACGAAAAGATCTCGGGCACCGCGGATCGCAACAAGTACCGAATCCGCTTTTACAACTTCTCAGACCGTTTCATCCGTTTGGAGTGCAAAACAAAAATCGATACATACATTTCCAAGCGCTCCGTCCCCATCAGCCGCAATTTGTGCGAGCAATTGATAGCCGGCGATCCTTCGGGGCTTGAACATTCCGCTTCCGGTTTGATGCGCGATGTATTCCGTGAAATGCGCATCAATCTGCTGCGCCCTGCCGTGGTGGTTGATTATGTCCGCGAGGCCTATGTCCACCCGGCGGAAGAGGTGCGCATTACCTTTGACAAGCAATTGCGTTCGGGGCTTTGCGGAACGGATATTTTCAACAAACACCTGCCCGTTTACCCCCCCTTTAAAAACCCTGACCAGATCATCCTGGAAGTGAAATTCAATCGCCTGCTTCCCAGCTATATTTCCACCCTCCTGTCGCAGGCAGTCGGCAACGCGCATCGCAGCGCCATTTCCAAATATGTGATCTGCCGCCAGCATGAGGGTCTGGATTATTAATCCTTAACCACAAGGAGAATTTTCTTGCAGAAAAATGAGACGCTGACCCTGTGTGTCGATTCTCTCAGCAGCGAAGCCGAGGGAGTGTGCCGTCACCAGGGTCAGGTGGTTTTTGTGCCCGGCGCCTTGCCCGATGAAACGATCCGCGCGCTGATTGTCAAAGTTCAAAAGTCTCATGCCTTTGGCAAGCTGTTGCAGATTATGGAGCCAAGCGCGCAGCGCGAAACACCCCTTTGTCCCTATTTTCCCCGCTGCGGCGGCTGCGGTACACAGCACATGCGTTATGAGGCGGAGCTTGCCATGAAGCGCCGCCATATACAGGATGTCATGGCGCGCATTGGCGGTTTGGATATCGAGGTCCCGCCCGTGCTTGGCATGGCAGAGCCCTGGCGCTACCGCAACAAGACGTCGCAGCCTGCTACCTTGCGAAACGGTACCCCGGTTGTAGGCTTTTATGAGCGCCGCAGCCACCGGGTGATCCCAACGGCAGCGTGTCTGATCGCTATGCCGCAAAGCGACAAAGCATCGGGCATCGTAACGGCCTGGATGGAGGCCTGCGGCATTGCTCCTTATGATGAAGAGCAGCACAGCGGCCTGATCCGCCATGTGATGACGCGCGTCAATCACTTGGGAGAGTGCATGGTCACGCTGATCATCAACGGAAGTGTTCTCCCCCATCATCAGGAACTGATCGGCTCCTTACAGCAGGGGCTTCCGGGGTTTGTTTCATTATGCCTTTCCCCCAATACGCAAAAGGGCAACACCATCCTGGGGCATGATTATCAGACGCTCTGGGGCGTTGAGCGCTTGCGCGACAGGCTGTGTGGGTTTGAGTTCTCCCTCAGCCCTCTGTCTTTCTTTCAGATCAACCGCACGCAAGCAGAGTGTCTGTACAATCAGGCCTTGCAGCTTTCCGGGGTGAAGCCCGACGATCTGGTGATCGACCTGTACTGCGGCGCAGGTACCATCAGCGCCCTGTTTGCCTCCGCATGCCGTGAAGTGATCGGCATCGAAATCATCCCTCAAGCCATCCGGGATGCGCAAGAGAACGCAAAGCATAACGGCATTTCAAACGTGCGCTTTCTACACGGAGCGGTTGAATCGATCATGCCGCAGCTGGTACAGGAGGGATACAAGCCGGATATCGTTGTGCTGGATCCGCCGCGCAAGGGCGCAGCGCCCGAAGCCCTGGCTGCCATATCGGAAGCTTCCCCTGGAAAAATCGTTTATATCAGTTGCAACCCTGCCACCCAGGCAAGGGACGCGAAAATTCTATGCGCCTCAGGGTATCGCGTCGTGACTTGTCAGCCTGTCGATATGTTTTGCCGTACACCCGATATTGAAAACATCCTTCTGTTTGAAAGGGTTCACTGATGCTTAGCCTGAAGCTGAAAGATGATCCGCGTTATCAGCTCTTTCCCAATAAGCAGCTGTATCGCTTGGTCATCCCTCTTGTCATCGAGCAGTTCGCCATCGTGCTGGTCGGCCTGATCGATGCGATGATGCTGGCCTCCATCGACCCGAATGCCTACTCCGCCATCTCTTTGGTGGATATGATCAACAACTTGATCAGCCAGCTGTTTATGGCGATCGGCGCGGGCGGAGCCATTCTGGCCTCTCAGTTCATTGGCAAAAAGGATCGCAAAAGCGCCCTGGCTATTGCTACCCAGGCAGGGTTGCTGGCCATCGCTGTTTCCTCGACCCTGGCCCTGGCCGTACTGATAGGTGGCGGTCCCTTGCTGCGCGCACTTTACCCCAAAGTAAATGCAGGCATCATGGGCTATTCCCGCATCTATTTCGCGATGGCCGCCCTGTCCTATCCCTTTTATGCTTTATATAACTGCGGCTGTTACCTGCTGTACGCGCAAAGCAACAGCCGCTCCTCCATGGTCTCCAGCTTTACCATGTACGCGTCCAAGGTGCTGATGAATCTGCTGTTCATTTCTGTTCTGCGCATGGGCGTCTGGGGCATTGGCCTGTCCACCATCCTTTCACGCATGATTGGCGCGTGGATGACCACGCATATTTTGTTGTCCCCCGAATCCCTGATTCATTACGCTAAACCCTTTTCCCCAAAGGTACTGTTAAAAATTGATAAAAGGATGATCCGCGTGGCCTGGCCGGCTGCGGCAGAAAACAGCCTGTTTTTGCTGGGAAAGTTGATTGTCGGTGTGATGGTCGCAAGCTTCTCAGGCGTGTTGATCGCAGCCAATTCCGCCGCCAACACCATCACCGCCATGGTCAACATCCCCACCAACGCGCTCAACCTGGCTACGATCACGGTCGTAGGCCAGTGCATTGGCGCCAAATTGATGGAAGAGGCGCGCTACAACGCTTTGCGCTTGCTGAAAATCACCTATATTGCCCACTTCATCATGTCGGTCATGCTGTTCGCGCTGACTGTCCCCCTGGTCAACCTGCTGAAGCTTCCGCCAGAATCATCCCAGGTGGCCATTGATTTGCTAAGGGTATACTTCTCACTTACCTTTTTGTTTGAGCCCGGTGCCTTTGGTCTGCCCAACAGCCTGCGCGCCGCAGGGGATAACAAATACACCATGACCGCTTCCATCTTCAGCATGGTGGTGTTCCGCGTAGGCTTCACCTTCCTGTTTACGCAAGTGCTGAACATGGGCATTCATGGTGTATGGTATGGCATGTATTTGGACTGGATCGCGCGCACAATGTTGTTTGTTTTCCGCTACAAAAGCGGGAAGTGGGAACAGCACGCGCTTGTTTAGTACGATTATAGCTGGTCGATCTTATTGAGATCACGAACTCCCTTTGTTCTGGTCTCCCCGACCAGCCCAACCAACAAATAGCTATCCGTCAGCACATCATAGTGCATCTGGGGCAGGACACGGAAGTTTTCAATCTTTCCGGTGGAGCTCACATGCATCCTGGGGCCTGTGCAATGATGCAGATCCTCACCGATGCGGATGCGTTCGTTATCCACAAAGCTGATGGGGAGATCTTTTTCAATAACCTCTTTCACGCTTTTTTCCAGATCCTCCAGATTAAATTGCGGCGGCTGCTTGAATCGAAGCATAAAGCCGTGCCGTACGTCATCATGCTCATAGTCTCTTCTCTTAATGCCCTGGCTGTCCAAAAAACGCTCGGTAAGGTCTTCGGCGCTGTGGGCCATGCGACGGTATTTAATGGATTTATGAACGATGGCAGCGATATCGTCAGGCTCCGGTCCAAAAAGGGTGGGGCGGCAGACGATAATCTCATCTCCCATACCGATCAGCAGCTGGGCATTGACATTCAGCAGCGGATAAATCAGCTCAAAATGCTCTACCACCACGCGGCGGTCATTGGCCAGGGCTGAGCGGATCGCTTCCGCCAGCACATGAGGCTGCGTGAAGGCCTGCTCAAACCGTATATCCACATGATAGCTGTGAGGCTGGTAAAAGCTGTTCTCCCCGACCTCAAGCAAAGGCAGAGGCCGCACGTTGACGCCTCCGTCATCATTGGTCAGCTCAAGCCCCGGGAACATGCCGCTGACCAGCAGGCTCTTGCCCGACCCGGCATCCCCGATGATGCCGATCAGGCGATCAAAGGCATGCAGATGCCTTTGAGCGATCTGCATGCCCATTTGCGTCATGCGCACATAGCCCCGGGGCGCAAAGTAGACGCTGTATAAGGGGCCAGGCTCAGGCCTGTATACCGCCATCTTAGCGCTTCACACCGATCCCGGCTTTTCTGAGAGCCAGCACACGGCGCATTTCGTTGTAGCAGAGCATGAAGCCTTCGTCCACTCCCATGCCGGGTTTGGCCAGGATCTGTTCGGGCATGCTTGCCATGGCGCACTGCACACAAACTTCGGCAGAACGGTTGGTTTCGTTGCAGGTGCCGCCCTGATAGGCGCTGACACCCTTTTCCTTACAGTAAAGCACAGCTTCTACGGTGTTGTGCACGCTGCCAAGATCCGGCGTCTTAATCTGAATCATGTGGCCCGCCTTGTTATCGGCAAAATAGACCACATCCTCAAGGGTATTGCACCACTCGTCTGCCACCAGTTCCACATCGATGCCTTCCTTGTCCAGCAAGGCAGTCAGCGCTGACAGGTCCCTCATCTGTGCCTCGCGGCTGCCGGAATCCATCGGCCCTTCGATGCGCAGATGATATGGCTTGGCCGCCTCCGACAGGGTTTTCAGATAATCGGCCATCGCACGGTAGTTATCGTTGCCAAAAACCATGCCGATGGTGCCGTAGACATCAATATGCAGTACGGGTTCATAGCCCGGGAAAGGCTTTTTATTGTTGATACGGTCCCGCAGCCAGATCACGTATTCCAGCAGTTTTTCACCCTTCAGGCCCAGCTTTTCCTCCACGTGGTTAAACAGGCCATGGGGCAGCACATCCGCTGCTTTCATGATCATCTTGTCCGCATTGGTATAGCGGTCATCCCCTGATTGGGTAAAAAGCTTCAGAGGCTGTTCGCTTACTTCAAGGCCATATTCATCGGCGATCACATCGCACATATTCAGCTTCTTTGCTTTGGCAACAGCATCAAGGATAGCCTGAGACACACCGTAGCGGATGGCAGTATGCAGCAGTTTGCCGTTCACGGTCATGCGGTCAATCTCCTTGGCCAGCTCGCGGAAATTATTAAGCTCCCTGCCCACCAGGTGTTCTGCCACTTCTCCTTCAATAAGAGGGATGAAATTTTCCGCTAAAAACAACGGGTCGCGTCCGCCGGCACCCGAATACTGCACAGCCGCGCAATCACCCCATGCAATCTGCCCATCCTCCAGGACCAGCAGCACGCTGATGGCTTCACCTGCCTGGCGCACGCCGGTGAAACCCGGTGTCTTTGGCGCCCCTTCATACATAGCCCCGTCGTGCGCGGCGCCCGCCTTAATGGCAGCCTGATCGTCAAAATAGAATCCTGTCCTTCCGGGCGCGCAAATAACCTTCGTAATCTTCATGTCTATAATCTCCTTGCTGAATTAATAATCCTTGGGTCTGCCGACCAGACGGCTCTTTGAGATGGCATAGATATCGTCAATGGACATCTGGAAGCTTACCTCGCGGCCTTCTTTTTTCGCGCGCTCGGCAATCTTTTCGTGGTGGAAATCTTTGATTTCCTGGGTAAAGGGCAGGTTGCCGCAATCCAGCATACGAACGGCGCCGTAGTGGTCGCGGGCGGGCATGATCTTGCCCGCGTTCATCCGGCTGGGCGCGAAAGGCACATCGATCACGCCGGCCTGGAAGGCGCGCACCGTTCCAACGGCAATATCGCCGTCCCCCAGTTCCAGTGTTTTTTCGAGGATGCAACGAACCTCCCGCTTAATCTGGTCCACTTCCGCGCGCAGCACGCTGTCCTCTACCATCCGCTGGTCAGACACCATGTTGATCAGCTGCCCTGTCGCCCGAAGCCCTGCGGCGTTTGCCTCCATCGTAGGCACACCCATGGCCTCATGCGGCGTCTTGACGATGACCTTGGTCGCCTTGGCCAGACCGGCCGCGGCACTGCCCCAGCAGATAACGGCAAAGGCCTTCGCCTCGTCCTGCGGGAAGCCGCCCA
>CAZYKQ010000018.1:0-23878 GCA_964648235.1 uncultured Christensenella sp.
TAAGTATCCGAAACAGTATTTTCGATGATCTGGAACATGTTTCTCAATGCCAGGCGGTTATGGATGCCGGTCAGTGGATCCGTCACCATCTGCCGATACATCTGGCCCCTTTCCCGCTCAATCTGAATCACAGCGTCGTTTTTCTTTTTTTGAAAGAAAATGATAATCACGCTGACAATATAAAAGGCCGCCAGAAGAAGGGTGGAGACGATGATCCGCATCAGGGCGTAGCATGATTCAAAGGGAAGTTCTCGTGTCGCGTCCCAGAACACAAAAAAATCTGAATACAGCTTGGTAAGCAGGGAGATAACGGCCACAGTCATGGTCAGCCTGTGTTCACCATAAAAAGCAGTCAGCAGAACAGGCGCGAAGAAAATCATCGAAATATAAAAAATATAATTTGTAGAATAAAAAACAAAACAGGCACCAATCAGTGCGATCGAGCCCATATAGATGCGTGTCCGTATACCGATACCATGGATATATCTTGCCGCTATCGTAAAGCTGAGCCAGCCGATATTCAAAAGCAAAGGCCTCAGCATAAATTTTTCCGCGTACTTCTCAAAGGATATGGCAATGCTGCTCTCCATGCCATAGAAGAAGTAGGCCAAGGCCAGCTCCACCAGGATTCCGATGGCAATGATACCGATGATCGTTCGATAGTGCAGCAGCATCCATTGCCTGTCTATTCTGTCATACTCGCGCTGTACGTCCCTTGCGTAAGTCTCGCCTTCCGGATGATTCGTCATGTTCTTTGCCTCGTCTCCTTCCGCTTGCGCACTGCGTCAGCGCCTGTTGTATCCTCATTATCAAGTCACCCGGCCAAGTTGATCATTTCAGCATTATATCATAAAATCTATTGATATCGATAGACATGTCCTTTGAATGAGAACAGATGTTATTTTGATTCGTTTATTCATTTATTGACATCGTTATTTTTTCGCTGTATTCTGTATACATCAAACGCATCATACTCTTTTTTTCACATTAACTGACAGGAGGTAAATCCATGGATAACTATGTATGCCCGATCTGCGGTTATGTCTATGAGCCGCTGGAGGGCAACCCCGGCGCCGGGATCGCCCCGGGTACCCCCTTTTCGGCGCTGCCCGAGGATTGGGCGTGCCCGATCTGCGGCGCCGAAAAATCAATGTTCAAGTCAGAAGGCGGAACAACCCAGCAGGAGAGTGGCCCTGTTGACCCCGCCGAAGCTTCAGACGATGATCTGCGTGAAATGTCCGCGCTTGAGCTGAGCGCCCTGTGTTCCAACCTGGCGCGCGGATGTGAGAAACAATACAAGCCCGGCGAAGCCGCACTATACGCGGAGCTTGCGCAATATTTCAAGTCCCGTGCTCCCCTTGCGCCCGACGCGTCCGTTCAGGCCCTGATCGAGCTGATTGACCGGGATCTGCAGGAAGGGTTCTCAGACGCCAACGCCGTTTGCAAGAGCCACGCAGACCGGGGCGCCCTTCGCGCGCTGACCTGGTCGGAGAAGGTCACCCGCATCCTCAAATCCCTTCTTACGCGCTATGCGAAGGAAGGGGAGCGGATGCTGGAAAATACCAACGTGTTCGTCTGCACCATCTGCGGCTTTATCTATGTGGGGGATACTCCGCCGGATCTTTGCCCCGTGTGCAAAGTACCCAGCTGGAAATTTGAAAAGATAGAGGAGGGAAAGGTCTATGTCTGAGAAATACGCTGTGCGAACCCTTCGGCTGTGCACCAAGGATTGTCTGTGCCTGTATGTCTGCCCGACCGGCGCTTCTGACACCGAAAACAGCGTGATCGACATCGAAAAGTGCATCGGTTGCGGCGACTGCGCAGAGGCCTGCCCCTCCGGCGCGATCTCCATGGTCCCCAAAGTCTATCCCGCGCAGCAACCCAAGGCAGAAGATGTCGTGCGGGTCATGAACGCCCTGCTCTCAAGCAAGGCCAGGCAGGAGGCTGTTTCGGCTGCTCTGCCGGGCAGGTTGATGAAGGCCATTGAGAAATCCAATCGCCTCATGGCAGAAGACCTCTTGCGCGAATCCGGCTACATGCTGCCCCAGAGTGGCAACAGCATTAACTTCTTGAAATCACTGCTTGAAAGTGATCGGCCGGGCCTGCCCAGGGAAGCCGTGGAGAAGCTGATCCGGGCATTTGATTAAGCCTGGGCTGACCGAATGAAGCAAAGCGGAGACGCAAAAAGACTTTCCCGTCGAAGCATTTACGATTGATTTCAGTATAATAACAAAAGCATACCTTGCCCAAAAACACACGAATGCTACGAAAAAGTGCCGGTTGCAACCATTGTTTTCGTTTCTCGTGTGTTTTGTTTTCGGTTGTGCCGTTTTACTCCGGTATATCCGTGTAGAACCCGGTTTCTTCATTGATATTATATAAACCCCAGAAGGGAAGGGCCTCCGGCTCCTCCTCCCAGGCGAGGGCCATGCCAACCCATTCCAAGTAAGCCTCGGGCAGGTCAAGGGTTAACCTGCCGGGGCAGTACAGCATAAACTCATCCCCGCCCGATATGCCGTAGGCTTCTTCGGTAATTCTCCTTACACCGTTGGAAATGCTTTCTACACCCGGCTCTTCCTCCAGATGAAGTGAGGTAAGCTTCAGTACATAACTGAATTCCTCCGCTTTTTCTTTTTGAACAAAGTTTCCTGAAAAGCGGCATTCATACAGTGTACCGTTTGGATAATCCTCATCGTTGAAGCCTATGTCCGAGTCATGAAAATAGCCCGTAAAGCTACCGTCTGGCAATATGACCAGCTCCGTTGACCAACCCCCGGCCCCACTGAGAAAATGAAAGGTCCTTCCCTCCAGCAGCGCGAATACGTTCTCCATCGCCTCCGCGCCTTCCGCGCCGGCCGGAGCAAAGGATACAAACAGAAGCAAAACGGCCGCAAGCAACGCCGGCCATCCGCTCTTCTTAAAGCATGTACGCATCCGATTGTCCTCCTTTTTGACCGTCTTTGACGGGTTGATGATGTATTGTTTGGTTCTTAGTCCTGAAACTATCCCAGTATCCTCAGCCCTTTGGGGTAATGATTTTTTGCCATGCCGTTCACCAGCTTTGCGCCGCCCAGCGGTACGCCGCCTGTCCTGACCGCCGCCCAGCCATCCGGTGTGCCGTCGCAGGGAAAGCCTTCACCGCGCAGATAGCGGGCAAGGCGCTCGTCTTGCCTGTGCAATTCAATCTTTCGGGCAAAGCGGCTGCCCAGTGCGGAAAACAGCTGGTGCGCGGGTTTGAAGCGCCTGTTCTCAACCTTCCCCAGGTTTACGCCGCAGGAAAACATCGGAAAGACAGGGGAAAACTCAGGTTCAAAGTATCGGATGGTTTCTCCTTTTTTGAATATGGATATCTCATCCATTGATGCAAGGGTATCTCTCAAAAAATCATAGGTCATCTTTTTCTCTGCCTCTGTCAGCCTCTCCCGGGCCTGTTCCGGACAAACCTGACGTTCCGCCGGATCGCCTGATTTTCGCATCAGGGCGATAAACTGCCCTTCTCCGCTTTGCGGGCCAAAAGGATAGAAGCGGCGGCACAGGCTCATATCAACCCCCTCGCTGCCGGGCAGACCAACGCCGGGCCTTGTCACGCGGATGACCTCCTCCCGGCAGGACAAAAGGGAAAAGTCAGGGTGATCCTTTAAAAAGCGCAGCACGTTCATCTCATTTTCCTCAAGGGAAAAAGTGCAGGTGGAGTAGATCAGGTATCCGCCCGGTTTGAGGGCCTGCCCCGCATGCTCCAGGATCTCGCGCTGGCGCAGCGCGCACTTTTCAACCAGGCCGGGGCTCCATTCCCGGATCGCCCCCTCATCCTTGCGGAACATCCCCTCACCGGAGCAAGGCGTATCCGCCAGCACCAGATCATAGTACGCAGGACAGCTTGTTGAAAAAGCGCTCACATCCAGGCAGGTCGTAATGACATTCGGATAGCCCATCCGCTCGATGTTCTGGGTCAGAATTTTGCAGCGGCTTATGACGGGGTCGTTGGATACCAGCAGCCCCCCCGGCACAGCCATCGCCAGTTGGGAGGATTTGCCGCCGGGCGCCGCGCACAGATCGAGCACTTGCCAGCAGGGATCGAGATCAAGCGAAGCCACGGGTGACATAGCGCTGGGTTCCTGAATATAGAATATACCCGCATGGTGGTAGGGGTGATTCCCCATGCCTTCTTCATCAAAAGTATAACCGCCCCTGTAAAAAGGGAGCATTTGCGCGTCAATACCCGCCAGCGCGTTAAAATCTTCAAGGCTGATGACAGCCTGATTCACATGCAGGCCCCTTTGCGGCCGGGCATCAAAGGAGGCCATGTACGCGTCAAAGTCCCCGCCCAGCAACGCTTTCATCCTCTGCGTATAGGCAGCCGGAAGATTTATCATTGATTGCTCCCTATCTAATTAAGTCATTGGCGATGGATAATATATTAATCGCCGCTCGCTCAAAACCTTTCAGATGGCCCATATATGCTTCTGCTTTCTCCCATGCAGTTTGTTTCAAGAAGCATACTCTCCTTAAGGATTTTTCTATTGCGCCATCTGAAGTCCGATCACATTCTGCCTCCTGAACGCAGCGTAGTTCTGCGCCAGCTCATCGATGCTCCGCCTCGCGCCAGGCACATCTTTCCACAGCTCTGCCTCTATCTCAAGCCCCTTCGGCTTGCTTTTCGCCGTCCACATGCCCACAGCCTCTCCCTGATAGATCACAGCGCCGGGGTTTGCAGTCGTACGCCAAAGCTTACGATGCAGGGCCTTGTCGGGCAAAATCAGCTCTCTATCCCGCAGGTCCAGATACGGGTCATGCGCGCCCAGTAGCAGCCAGGCGCGGTCGAGGCCGGGTGGATCAGCGATCATGGCCCTATCCTCAATAAGGATAAAGGCCGTTCGGTTTCCAGCTTTGACGGGCATCATTTCATCGGCAATTTGTGCCCACATGCGCCGGGCTTGTTTCAAAGAGCAACCAAGCCAGGCAGCAAAATCACCTGCTGTCGCCGGGCCATAGCATCGCAGGAATTTCCTGACCAACTCAAGACTTCCTCCGGTATCCCGCTTTATGGTTTCGCCTGTCCAGGCACTATACGAGGTAAAACAAGGGCTTTGCCCAGCGCGCTCACCAAACACTACCAAGCCCATCATGGCGCAGGGGCGCAGAAGAAAGGACACCGCCGCTCCGCCGACGGTCTGCACATCGGGTGCGCCGTACATGGAGGGATCGTTCCACAGATCGCGCTTGCTTTGCGGTATCAGAGGCAGCAAGGCTTCAGCCAGCATACGGTCAAGCGCTACCTTGCTCTTCACCGTTTGATGATCCAGCAAGGAGATCACGCTGACCAGCCCCGCCAGCAGTTCCTCAAAGCCCATCTCTAAATAGTCAAGGGCCAAGCCAATGCCCTTTGTATAGATCCACTCCTCGCCGTCCTCCGGTATCAACGCGGATAAGAAAACCTCGTTTTGCGCCGTGGGAAACACATATGGCGCGCCGCGCAAACTCCAAGCCTGCAACAGAGATTTGTCACTGTACAGCAGATAATCTATTTGTTCAAGCAAACAGCTTGATACTCTGTTATACAGAGCCGTCTCCCAGGCTCCGGGCGGTGAGTTCTGAAGGCCACAAGCTCCGGCCGCTTCAAGGACGCCTTCGGCTTGGTGGCAGGTATCCAGGTGATGTCGGCACAGGCGAAAACGCCTGATATTATCCCTGATAATCACGTTCATCCATTCAGTCCTTGGACTTGATCACTTCTTTGAACAATTTTTTCATGTTCAGCTTATTGCCGTAGTTCAAGCTTCCCCATCGGTAAATTTTGATGGAAAGCAAAGCGAAGACAGCCAGGGCAGCCAGCATCAATGCGCCCGCGATCAGCAGCTCCGCCGCGGGCACCGTCATCATGCCGGCGCGGATGGGCATCACCATCACAGCCGTGAAGGGAATCATGGAGGTAATCACCGCCACCATGCCGGAGGGATTGTACATCACCGTGCTGCTTGCGATATAGCCGCCGATGAAGATAAACTGAACCAGCGCCGTCGCGCTGTTGACATCCTCTACCTTGCTGACGGTAGAGCCAAGCGCCGCATAGAGGAAGAGGTAGAGCAGATAGCCGGTCAGTGAGAAATATATATAGGTCAGCACATAGCTTTGGCTCAGTGATCCCTGCAGCATCGCGATCAGGGCCGGATCATAGTAATCCCTGGCAAACATAAAGCCGCACAGTGCCGCCAGCACGATCAGGCCGAACTGAACCACGCCGCTGATACCGGCCGCCGCCACCTTGCCCAGAATCAGCGGGGCGGGCTTGGTGCTGGTGATTAAAAGCTCCATGGCCTTGGAGTCCTTCTCCCTGGCGATCATCACGGAGGTGATGCTGCCGTAAAGCAGCACGATCATGTAGATCGCGATCATCAAAATCATGGAGATCATAATGTTGTTTTTCGTACTGCGCCCCATCACGGTTTCCGTCACCTGCGGGGCGTAGGTTTCAATGGCCGTCAGGTCCTCGTCCGTCAGCCCTTTGGCTGCCAGAAGTTCTTCACGGTGGCGGTCGATCATCATCGCGCTCAGGCGCTGGGCCTGTTCGTCTTCCATGCCTTTGTCCTGATAGATGCTTTCAAAGCCGTCCTCTGCCATCATGAAGCCGACCTTGAGCTTCTTGTCTTGCAGGTCATCGACCAACGCCTCGCGCGAGGGATAGATGTTTTCTTCCGACAGGTTCAGCATCAGGGTGTAGGCCGCCCGCTGCTCCTCACTGGCAAACACATAGCCCGTGCCCTGGCTCATATAATCGTCCTGCGCGTACTCCTGGACAGTCTTATCCTTCGTCTCCTCCCCCTTTACCATCCGGGAGAGGCGCGGAAAGGCGCTCAGGGTCAGAACCGCCAGCATCAGGATAATGGTGGTAACCTGCGCGCTCTTCTTTACCAGCTGCTGCTTTAACTCGTAAGCCGTAATGATCTTGAAATCCCTCATGCCTGCTCACCTGCCTTTGAAATAAAAATGTCACTCAAGCTGGGTTGATACAGCCCGAAAGAGTGGATGGTCATCCCCTCCTTCTGTATGAAATGCAGAATGTCCCCCTGCCCCACCCGGCCTCTGGTGTCGAGGATCAGCCCGTTTTCGTGCATCATGCTTTCCGTTTCGGGGAAGGTGATCCGCATCTTTTCAGCCAGTTGCTCATCTGAAACCCCTTCGATACGAAGCTGAAGCTTGCCCTCGCCCATCTCGCGCTTGATCTGATCCAGATCCCCGCTCATGAGAATCCGGCCGCCGTGGATCAGCGTGATGTCATCGCAAATCTCCTCCACATAACCCATCTGATGGGAGGAGAAGATGACCAGGCGCCCCTCCCGCACAAAGCGGGAGATAGCCTCCTTGAACACCTGCGCGTTCACCGGATCCAGCCCGCTGAAAGGTTCATCCAGAATCAGGATGTCCGGATCGTTTAAAAAACATTGGGCAATCTGTATCTTCTGCTGGTTGCCCTTGGACAAGGTCTCCAGCTTTTTGTTCTTATACTCGCTCAGGCCGAAGTACGCCACCCATTCGTCGGCGGATTTCTTCGCCTCCTGCTTAGCGGCGCCGCGCAAGCGGGCAAAATAACACAGTTGCTCAATCACCGTATGCTTCTGATACATGCCCCGCTCTTCGGGCAGATACCCGACGCGGTGCTTTTTGATATCAAGCTTTGATCCGTCCATATAAAAGCCGCCCTCGTCCTGATGAAACACATCCATCAGGCAGCGGATGGTGGTAGACTTACCCGCCCCGTTGCGGCCAAGGAAACCCATCGCACGGCCTGAGACAACCTCGAAACTCACCCCGTGCAGTACTTCCTTTTCGCCGAAGCTCTTTTTGATGTCTCTGACTTCTAAGCGCATACTTCTCTCCTTCATCACGCAATATGTGATGATTATACCACGTTTTCTTCTTTTTCTTCGCCTGCGGTACCTTCCCGTGTGCGCGCCGGTTCTCCGAATATTTGCGCATCCATCAGGCACAGGACAAAAAACCGTCCAACCCCTTGAAAAGCCAGGAGTTGGACTGTTTTATCACCTTATGGGAAAGGAAAATATCCCTTGATCTTCCTCTGTTTTTTTCAGGATCTCGTCGTCGTGCCCGAGGCCGATCCCCCGGGCCTACTTCATCTTCTCCTTCATATCCTCCATCAGCCTGGCCCCCAAAGCCTTCGCCTCTTCCATGCCTTCCTTGGCATGGGTATTGACATATACCTTGATCTTGGGTTCGGTGCCGCTGGGGCGCACGCAGCACCAGTGCCCCCCTTCCAGCACATAAAACAGCACATCAGAAGCAGGATAATCAAGTGTCTCCTGATGGCCGTTCTCAACGCGGGTTCCCCTCAAATAGTCAAGCGCGACCTTCACCGGAATGCCCGCCACCGCGCTGAGCGGCTCCTCCCTCAACTGCTTCATCAGGGCGCGCATGTTTTCCAGCCCTTCCTTGCCCGGCAAGGTGATGGACAGTATATCATCATCATAATAGCCAAACTCACGGTACAACTGCTGCAGGCGCTCATAAAGCGTGATGCCCTCCGCCATGCAAACACAGGCGGCTTCCGCGATCAGCAGGGAAGCGTTTACGCCGTCCTTGTCGCGCACGCTGGTGCCCGACAGGTAGCCGTAGCTCTCCTCAAAACCGAAGAGGAAACTGTACTCGCCGCTTTCTTCAAACTGCTGTATCTTTTCACCGATGTACTTAAAACCGGTCAGCGTGTCAAAGAGGGCCACGCCGTAGCGGTCACAGATAGCTCGCGCCATTTCAGTGGATACGATGCTCTTGCAAGCGGCGCCGTTTGCGGGCAGGGTGCCCAGCCGTTTCTTCCCCTCCAGCACATGGTGCAGCAGCAGACAGCCGATCTGGTTGCCGCTGAGCGTCCTGAACACGCCCTTTCCGTCACGCACACAGACGCCCAGGCGGTCGCAATCCGGGTCTGTGCCGAAGATCACGCTGGCCCCTACTTTTTCCGCGAGCGGAATCGCCAGCGCAAAGGCCTTGGGGTCTTCCGGGTTGGGGGCCGAAACGGTCGAAAAATCAGGATCGGGCAGTTCCTGCTCGGGCACAACGGTCACGTTGGCAATGCCCGCTTCCTTCAAGGCCCGGCGCACGGGGATGTTGCCGCTGCCATGCAAGGGGGTATAAACGATCTTCAGGTCCTTCCCCCGCTCGCGCACAAGCGCCGGATCGATCAGAAGATCCAGCACCATCCGGATATAATCATCGTCCACTTCTTTATCACCGATATAGCGCAGCAGTCCCTTATCCACAGCCTCCCCTTCATTCATCGGCAAGCAATCCTCATAGGGCAGGCTGAACACAATATCAGAAATTCCCTTTGCCATCTCGGGCCCTGCCTGCGCCCCATCCTCGGCATAAACCTTGTAGCCGTTGTATTGCGGGGGGTTATGGCTGGCCGTAATCACTACGCCCGCGATGGCATTCAGGTGCCGCAGGGCATAACTGACCACCGGCACAGGCCGCAGCGCGTCAAACAGCTTCGCTTGAATGCCCCGCGCGGCAAATACCAGCGCGGCCTCCCTTGCAAACTCCTTTGACATCCGGCGGCTGTCATAGCCGATCACAATGCCGCGCTCCGCGCCTTGCGGCAAACCCTTTACATAGTCGGCCAGCCCGGCGGACAGGCGCCGCACATTGAAAATGTTCATCCGGTTTGTGCCTGCGCCCAAAACGCCGCGCATACCGGCGGTACCGAAGCTCAACTCGGTATAAAACCTGTCCTCGATTTGCTCGGGCTGATGTTTGATCGCTTCCAGTTCCTCCATCAACACCGGCTCAGACGCCGCCAGCTGAAGCCAGGCCCGATAATTTTCCATCACCGTCATTGCACATTCCTCCGCTCATAAAATGCTGTCGACTACATTCAGTTTCACGAAAAAATAGGATATAGATTCAGTCCCATTATAAACAAAGTACCCCCACGCGCGCAAGCGGTGGGGGCACCTATTAACAGCTGGCTGCCATCACGTTTATCTTATGCCTATCCATTTGAAGACTCATTCGGATCAACATGGAGATAATAGATCAATCCGTCTGTCGCCCGCATGATGATGGTGCTTTGCCCCTTGGGCAGTTGAAACGTAAACCACCAGATGCCCTCAACCTTGTCGATCACATGATTATACATTTGATAGCTCCCCACCACAAAGGCTTCATCCAGAAGCGACGCTTCTGTTTCTTTTTCCTGTAAAATGGACGTTTTTGCCGCTTGCAGGGCCTGTTCATAATTCATCTCGTTTTCTGCGGGCAAAGCGCTGCTATAGCGCTCAAGGGGAAAACCTGCCTCGCGGAAGAGCCGGTCATGCGCCGCGCGGTCTTCCAGACTCATCTCCTCTTGATTGAAACCCAGCGGATACTTATCGGCAATTTCCTGCTGTTTTCGCAGCAGCTCCGCTGCCCAGGGCAGCAGCTTCGCGCCGTAGGCCTCGGCCTGACCCCAGTTGGAAGGTGTAAAATCACGCGCTTCTTTGCCTTCAAGAGACCAGGAAATCTCCGCCTTCCCCTCCCCGTCCGAAGGCAATGTTACCGTATACCTGCCAAAGCGGGTATCCATATGCCTCTGCGGGACATGGCTTTGGCCGGAAAAAGCTTCCGCCGCCGCGTTGCGCCACAGGGTATGATTTCGATCCTTCACCTGATAGATCACCGTCCTGGGCTGTCTTTTAAGCATCCCGGGCTCAAACAGATCCAGCACCGCATCGCTCATGCCCAGCTGATCCCGCATGGCCTGATCCGCTTTTTTCACCGTCTCCTGTTCCTCCATGCTTGGCGCCGGAACCGGGGCAGGCGCGGGCACCGGATCCGGTACCCGGGTTGGTGCAGCGGCATTCAGCCTGATCTGCTCGTCGATTTTCTCCTGCTGGGCGGTCCGCTGGTCAAAAAAGGCCTCCAGGTGCTTGGCTCCCCAGACAGGTTCCTTCTCCAAATCATCCGACTTGGGGCCGTCCCGGTACAGGGAAGGGTCCTGATCGTCATGCGACCATGTCGCTTGTGCCTTTCCCCGTTTGTCGATATGCACGGTATAGATACCGATTGCTTTTTCATTGCCGATGTAGGGCTCAAAGCGAACCTGCCAGCCGCCGTCTGCCTCCTGCTCGCGCTGCCAATCGGAAAACAGATCCAGCACCCGGTCGCTCAGCCCATAGGTATCCTTCAAGGCCTGCCTGGCCGCCTTGGTCGCGGAGTATGCGGGTGAGTACAGGCCAAGGGCAATCGCGCCCAAGGCCGCCGTCAACAGCAAAGCCGCCGCCAGCGCGGGCATCAGGCGTTTGATCCGTCTGCCGGGCGCGCCCCGCCAGCGGGTTTTTAATATCACCTGATCAGCCCCGGTGAAGCGCAGCGGTTCAAGCGCCCGATCGAGGCTCTTCTTTATGTTTTTTTCATTCTTCATCGAAGTACCATCCTTTCAGGCTTTCCCTCAGCTGCTCCTTGGCGCGAATCAAGCGGCTGGATACGGTGGGCACGCCCAGCCCCAGGGCGGAGGCAATCTCTTTGAGCGGCAGGTCATGGTAGTAGCGCAGCAGGATCACTTCCCTGTACTTAAGCGGCAGCGCCAGCACAGCCTCGGCCACGCTGGCATCCTGCGGCTGTATATCCTCCGCGATCAGGTTCAGATCCTCCGGCTGCTTACGCCTGTCCACCCGTCGGAACCAGAAGCCCCGCTGATAATCCCGGCAGGTGTTGATGCAGATGCGTGTCAGCCAGGAAAGTTCACTGCATTCCTCCCGGAAACGGGGCAAGGCCTTCCAGGCCTTCACAAAGCTCTCCTGCACGGCATCCTCGGCCAGCGACGCGTCCTTTAATATCAAAGCACAGCTGCGCACCAGGCTGTCCCCATGCTCGCGCATCATACGCCTGAGGCGTTCCTCCCGGCCTTCCCGGCCTTCCCGGCCTTCCCGGCTGTCCATCTTGTCCATCGGCTGTCTTTCTTCCATCACCCTGCCCCTTTCACCCTATTAGACGAAGAATGAAGGGGATATTATTCAAAACCAGGCGTCAGACTTAAAATAATTGTTTCCGCCCCGCTTTGCAAGGGAAACCGTGGCGACACCTGCGAACATAAAAACAGATCATCAGGTTTGAATAATTTTCCGCCCTGCCTGCGTCTAACAGGGTGAAGGGCGGACAAAAACGCAAACCCCCGCCCCATCAAATATAAGGAGAGCCGGATACATGAAGAAACTGACAGCCTGGCTGGCCGCGCTGCTTGTGCTGGGCATCGCTGCCCTATCACTTGCTGAAAGCCGGGTGACCGCACAGGTTACATTTGAAGAGCCGCTGGGCCAGCATCAGGAAAATCCCCGCCTGTTCGTGCTGGATGACACGCTCTACAGCTTCAGCAGGTACGCGGGGCGCGTTCTTTGCTGGAAACCGGGGGAAGCATCCATGCGGGATTATGCCTCCCTGCCCCAAGCGCCCGCTGAAAGCAGGAAGATGCAGTATAAAGAGATGGATAAAGACCTTCAAGCCAAAATGGAGCAGACCGTCACCCATGTGATCGAAGGCGACGGAAAACTCTGGGCCATCAACCAGTTCAGCGGCAAATTCGGCGAGCTGACCGAGCATGGCCCGCAGTACAGGGCCTATCCCCTTGACCTGAGCGGGCTTAACGGGATCGTTCAAAAGGATGTCTATGTATACTATCAAGGCTTTGTCAGTCAAAATACACTATACCTGTTTACCGCATTCAGCGACAAACCCTTCTTTGCCGCCTATGACATCAACACGGGAGAGCGCCGCGATACCCCGCTTAAATACCAAGGCTGGGCCCGCCCCCGCAAAGCGGGCAAGGCCTTCTATGTCGTGGATATCCGCACCGCTTCCTCCGGCGGCGGATACGCGGAAAAACTTTATGAGCTGGATCTGACAACGGGGCAGCTTGAGGAAATGCCGCTTCCCCCGCTGACTAAAACAAAGCATGAGGTTCTCATCAAAGGCATCTATCCCTCCGATGCGGCGGATGGCTTTTCCCTCTACACGGAAAGCTATACCGCCCCTCCCCGATCAGTGATATCCGTCTACGGATATGAAGGCGAAGGTCATTATCAAGAGATATTCAAGGGATCCCTTCTGAATGAAAAAGGACCTCTCCTGAGCGAAAACGAAGGGCACATCATCTTCCTGCATCCTTTCGGCGGGGATAATCTGATCGCCGTGAATGATAAAGGCGCCGCTGTATATAAGATAGGAAAGTGAGGATAAATGGTGCACATACGGATCAAACACAGCTTTGCATATCTGGCGATACTGGCCCTCTGTGTTGGAATCGGCGTGAACGGGCATGCTGAAAAAATCTTCGATGAACCCTTCGAGAAAGCTGTCAAGATATCATCAAGGGACAACAGTACGTCAGGGCTGACGGTCGTGGGCCACAAGGTATACAACATGCTTATCAACGGTGACATCTATACATGGGATGCCGATCAGGATCAATATGCCTTCTTCGCCAAGGTTCCCGAGCGACCCAAATTCAATTCGGAAATCGCCTTTACCCGACAAAAGGAGGGTATGCAAAAGAAGCTCACGGAATATGTCTTTCAGCTGATCCCTTCGGACGAGGGCCTCTACGGCTTCAATCATTTGTCAGGGCTGATAGGACCGATCGATCAAAACGGATGGCATCCAAGCGCTATCCGACTGGATACTTCCAAACTCAAGAAATCACAGGATGATTACCCCGAAGAGCTGATCAACGCCTTCATCCGGGATAAAAAGCTGTATGCTTTCTATGACCGCGATTGGATCAATCCCGGACCGATTGACAGCCATTTGGTCATATTTGATCTGGGCAGCGGTGCCTGTACGATGGTAAAGATGCCTAACATCATCACCTTCTCCTCCTACACACCTGGAAATCTGATCTGTATCAAGGACATCGGGGGCAAAACGCCTGTCCTGACGGTCTATAACATTACATCCGGGCAGCAAAACGATCTGGGCATCCATCTCCCCACCTCCATTTCTCAAAGGTCTTTCCAGGAATCATGGAATGTCCATACGAAGATCAGCGGCCTTTCCTATGATGAAGCGCTGGATATCATCTATGTTGCCGACAAGCAAGGTCTTTGGCGAAGCACGGGCGGCGGCGATTTTGAACAAGCCGCCATACAGGGCAGATGGCCTTGGATTCAATACATGATCAAGGCATGGTCGATGCCTTCAGGCGGATATGTCATGTGGAGCAACGGAATCCATTATTTCAATCCATGATAGGAACAAAAAAAATAAAAGAAGGAAAAAAAAATGAAACGATTACGCGGTTTGATATCATCTGTGCTATGTGCGGCGCTGCTTCTGACAGCCCTGCCTGCCGGGGCTGAGGCATTGCCTGTCAGCAAAAGCTACCTGATGGCTGAATTCAATGAGGGCCTCTACAAGGTCAACAGCAGTCATTTTGCTTACCGGGACGGACGCCTCCTGTTCGTCAGTGACACACAGCTGGTCAGCGTCGATCCCGCGACCGGCGAGGCGCAAACCCATCCCCTTCCTCTGCCCGAGGGCAGGCAGCAGCCCGGCAGCATGGGCCTGACCCTGCTTGAAAACAAGGGCGGGATTCGCCTGATGGACATTGACCGGGGCCTGCTCTATCCCTTGACGCTGCCGGGCGGCGCGCCGCGGCTGGCAGAGCCTCTGGCGCTCGATTGGCAGGATTATATCGACCTGTACAATGACATGTTCGGCGACCCCGAAGGCATGCGGCCGCCGCTGGAATTTTTGATGACGGAGGACAGGCTGTGGGTTATGCAGGAGGACATGGGTTACGACTCCGGCACCTATTTCTGGCTGACGCGCTTTGATTTGAAAACAGGCAAGGAGGACCGGCCCGCGGAGCGCTTCTCCGTCGGGGCGATGACCCCCTATCAGGACGGCAAGCTGCTGATCACCACGCCGATGTCCTTCACGGAGGACGGTTTTGAGATGGGCAGCTTCGCCGTCATGGATCCGGACGACCTGAGCGTGGAAACCCTCTTCCCCATCGGCGAGATGTACGACCTGTGGGCGCTGGGCTATGATAAGGTGAGCAACACGCTGTTCGCGGCATTCGGCGACCGGCTCTACCGCTACGATAACCTGCAGGGCGATCCTGTACCCTGCGCCGATCTGCCCTCGATGTCTCATTCGGGCGTGCTGCAGGTCCTGGAACGCGATCAGATCGTTTTCCTCGGCCATAATGGCTTGAACATGATTGACACCAACGCCGAGCGCTTTGCCAACAAGACGCCTCTTGTTTTCTTAGGCTCGTTCTACCAGAGCGGCGCTGATGAGACCATCGCCGAGCTGCCCGGCTACCGCTTCTCCAGCGACTTTGGCGGCCTTACCTATGCCGAGCGGATGCTGGCGGACAAAAGCAGCTTCGACCTGACTTTGCACAGGACAGACAGCGACGATTTTCAGGCTGTGATGAACAAGGGCTACGCGCTTGACCTGAGCGCTGTGCCGGGGGTGCAGGCCTACATCGACAGCCTCTATCCCGCCCTGCGGGAAGCCATCACGATGGACGGCAAGGTTTACGGCATCCCCATAGAGCTGTCTGCGGAACTGCCCGGCTATGACCGCGGCTTCTTCGCCGCCATCGATCGTGAGCCGCCGCGCGATTTCATGGATCTGCTCAGCTTTGTGGACGATTGGCAGGATACATATGCCGAGGACTACCCCAACCATATCCCGATCAACATGTGGAATCCCCGTGAGGTATTGATCCGCCTGGCGCTGAATCTCTACCAGAATCAGAAGGCCATGGAGGACGCGCCCTTCAGCTGGGACGATCCGCTGCTGCGCCGCATGCTGACAGCGCTTGACGCCGCGCAGATGCCGAAATCGTCAAGCAGCGGATGGGAGGAAGAAAGCTCCGCCGAAGCGATCAATCTGCAGTTCTCCCTGCACGATATCAAGTATATGAAGGGCTATGATTTCGGCGGCCCGGTCGCCCATGCACCGCTGCTGTTATCGCCTGAGGAAGGCATGGCCGGCACGCTGCGGCTGAATGTCAGCATCCTCTTTGCCAATGCCGGCAGCGCCCGCCCCGAAGCCGCGCTGGATTTCATTGCCCACTACATGAACCACCTGCCGCAGTCGGTCAAGGCCATGGTATCCCCTCATGAAAACGCCCCGCTGGAAAACCCCTACTATACCCGCACCCTGCGCAATATGGAACGCGAGCTGGCAGCTCAGCAGGCAGCGGCAGCACAGGCCGAGGGCGCGCAGCAAAGAGAGCTGGAAGCCCTGACTTCCGCCTATTCCGAGAAAGTAGAGGCCTATCGCCGCGATGATCGGTGGGATGCGGGGGAGGAAGAAATCGCCGCCTATCGCCATCTGCTTGCCCGCCACTTTGTCGCGCAGAGGAACAAGCTGGTCGATCTGACTGAACTGCAGGATCCTGTCATCCGCTATGCGGAACAACAGATTGATATGGAGCAGTTTATCAAAGAGATCGAAGGCAAAACCCGCCTGATGATGCTTGAAAATAAATAGAAATAAAGTGGTTACTAACTGAATGAATGATATGTGGAAGAAATTTGAAAAATTATTGTACGTTAAGCTAATTATTGCTTTGATATGTATGAGCCCTTGTTCAATTGTAAATGCGGGAAAGGATAAGATTGTTGATGATGATGGCTTTTTATTAAAGAGTTATGAGCATGGGGAGTATATAGACGCCTCACCATCTAGTGGACGATGGACTTATGTTTCCGATGAATTATCTGTGGAAATAACTAAGCATACTCAAATTGAACCTGCAATAGTTTGGTTCGAAAGTGAAGTTAAGGTACGCGGAAATACTCAGCTTTTCAGTTACCTTAGTCCTGGGAAAATACCTGGGAGACGTGGGATGTCGCCGATCACCTTAGCGCGCGACAACCAATTAGTGTTGGCTATCAGTGATGATTTTTTTAGCAGTCGTTTAAATGAGGGGCGTAAAGCTGGAATTATCGTTCGGAATGGAAAAATCATTAGTGATCAGACATATAAAGCTGACCAACCCTCTTTTCCTAATCTTGAAGTAATTGCGCGTTTTAAAGATGGAAGTCTGAAAACTTATCAAAGCAACGCCTTTTCATCTCAAGAGTATCTTGATATGGGTGCAACCGATGTGTTTGCTTTTGGCCCCATTCTTGTTAGTGAGGGTAAACTAGGATCTCATATGCAAGATAACAATTATTATCACTATAGAGAACCGCGTTGTGCCATAGGTATGATTGCTCCAAACCATTACATGATTCTGACTGTAAAAGGAAGAAGTGAGGATTCCAAAGGAGTATATTTGTCTTGGCTTGCGGAAAGAATGCAAACCCTAGGCGTAACTGAAGCATTGAATTTAGATGGAGGCGGGTCAGTGGCGCTTATCTTCATGGGAGAGATGCTAAATAAAGCTGGCTCTTCAAAAAGTATTCGGGGTATTGGTGGACTTATAGGATTTGGAGTTAATAGCAGTATCTATTTGATGGGTAAATAGGGCCTGCTGAATAACAGAAAAACCGAAATTAAGCGACTAAAGCGACCCTGAAACCGGGCGTGATGCTGGTTCAAAAACCGTTCAAAAAAGGAGTTCAGACAACAGTCCCCTGCCGTCATATCCGGGGATACAGATATCTATATGGATCTGTATCCCCACAGGACGGTGAGTTGTTCAGTCTTGTGATGCCCTACGCAAACACACAACGCATGAATGTGTTTTTGGCTGAGCTCTCAAAGAACTACCCGGAAGCAATATCAAGTTTTTTCCCTTTTCAAGGTCCTCATCGCGTTGAGCACCGCCAGAATCGTCACCCCAACATCGGCAAACACGGCATACCACAGGTTGCCGATGCCAATCACGCTCAGCACCATCACCATCACCTTGACACCGATGGCGAACACGGCGTTCTGTTTGGCGATGCGCAGCGTTTTCCGGGCGATACGGATGGCCAGGGGAAGCTTGAGGGGGTTATCATCCATCAAAACAATATCGGCGGCTTCGATGGCGGCGTCAGAACCCAGAGCGCCCATCGCTACGCCTATATCAGCGCGGGCGAGAGAGGGGGCGTCGTTGATGCCGTCGCCTACAAAGGCAAGCTTCGATCCGGGGGAGAGCATGCTGTCCATCAGGCTGACTTTATCCTGAGGCAGCAGGCTGTGGTGTACCTCCGGGATGCCGAGCTCTCCCGCTACGCCTTCGACGGCGCTTTGGCTGTCGCCTGACAGCACCGCGATACGCGATACGCCCAGCGCCTTCAGCTGCGCGATGGTTTCCTTGGATTGCGGTTTCAGCTGGTCGCTGATCAGGATATAGCCCGCATACCGGCCATCGCGCGCCACATGGATCAGCGCGCCGGGCAGGACGGGGTCCTGCGGCTCCACGCCATTTTCACGCATCCAGGCGGCATTGCCGACGATAACGCGCCGTCCCTCCACCAGGGCTTGCAGGCCGCGCCCCGCCACCTCCCGCACCTCGTCGACCAGAGCCAGGGCAATGTCCCGGCCATAGGCCGCACGAAGTGACTGGGCAATGGGGTGACCGGAGTGGGCTTCGGCATAGGCGGCGATCTTCAGCAGCTCGTCTTTGTCCATGCCCATGGGTTCCGCGCGCGATACATGAAAGCTGCCTTCGGTCAGGGTGCCCGTCTTGTCAAACACCAGGGTTTCAGCCTGTGCCAGGGCTTCCAGGTAGTTGCTGCCCTTGACCAGGATGCCCTGACGGGACGCGCCGCCCAGGCCTCCGAAAAAGCTCAGCGGGATGGAAACAACCAGCGCGCAGGGGCAGCTGACCACCAGGAACTGCAAGGCCTTGTACAGCCACTCCTGAAAGCCCTGCCCAAACAAAAGAGGGGGAAGGGCGGCAAGCAGCACGGCCAGGGCCACCACCACGGGGGTGTAAATCAGGCTGAAGCGCGTAATAAAGTTTTCAGATTGGGATTTGCGGCTGCCCGCGTTCTCCACCAGGTCAAGGATGCGGGAAACAGTGGATTCGCCAAATACTTTCGTGACCTCCACCGTCAAAGGACCCGTAAGGTTGACGCTTCCGGAGTAGATCAAATCGCCCGGCGCCACGTCACGGGGCAGTGATTCCCCTGTCAGCATGGCGCTGTTCAGCGCGGAGCAGCCTTCCACCACTTTGCCGTCCAGCGGCACCTTGCCGCCGGGGCGCACCAGGATATGCTCGCCCACCTTCACCGCCTCCGGGTCCACGCTGACCGGTTCGCCGCCCCGAAGCAACAGGGCCTCGTCCGGACGCAGATCCATCAGATCGGCAATGGATTTTCGGGACTTGTCCACAGCATAGCTTTGGAACAGCTCACCGATCTGATAAAACAGCATGACGGCTACGGCTTCCGGATATTCACCGATAGCGATCGCGCCGATGGTCGCCAGAGACATCAGAAAGTTTTCGTCAAACACCTGTCCGCCCATGATGCCCTGCAGCGCGCGCCACAGCACATCATAGCCGACCAGAACATAAGCGGACAAAATCAGCGCGGCTTTCCATGCCGCGGGCAAAGGAAGGATCATCCCCAGAGCGAACATCACAGCCGAGAGGATGATGCGGTACAGCCTTTGCTTCATGCCGAAAATACGGCGGAGGGCTCAATGCGCTTGATCACCCTGGCCGCTTCCTTCATAATCTCCTCATGCCGGGCTTCGTCGGTCTCGATGTTCAGCTTGCCGGCGAAAAAGTTGACCGAGCAGGCCCCCACGCCGTTAATGGCGGACAGTTTCTTTTCTATCTTCGCTGCGCAGGCCGCGCAATCTACCTTCAGGGAATAGGTTTTCCTTGTCATGGCGTCTTCCTCCATCCTCTTGCTTACACAAACGATTGAGTGCTTGTTCAACCGTTTTGATTATAGTTGAGCACCTGCGCAACTGTCAAGAGGTTTCGGATGTTTTTTTGATGTCTCAAGGTACTCAACCTTGTTTGCTTCTATCAATCCCTTCGTATACCATCCAGTTCCATACGAGCCACATAGGCCGTGTCCACCGCCTGCGGCCAGGAGATGATCGCACCAAGCAGCAGAGGCTTCCCCTCTGTATCCCGGGACAGGCCTGTAAGTTCAAGCCAGCCGCCGCCGATGTCGGGCAGGTCTGCCGTCTGGGGGCGGCCTTCCTCGTCCAGCAGCAAAAGCCATCCCGCGCCCAGCAGCGGGGAGCTTTCCAAATTCAGCCCGCGGCTGCCGATGAGCATGCCCTGCGGCAGGGCCAGCACATAGTCCGCGCTGCGTTGATCCTCCAGCCGGTGCTCCCACAAGGGCGCGCTCTGCGCGGAATAAGAAAGTACCGTGCCCAGGCGAGTGCCGGGGCTGTCCTCCTCATAGGTCCATCCCTCGGCTGTAAGCACAACACCGCCCTGCGGCGACGCGGCCAGCCCGCCCATGTAAGTATCCCCTCCCAAACGAATTTCCTGCGTGGCGCGCAAGTTTCCCCGCTGATCCAGCCGCAGCAACAGCCCCACCCGGGATCCATCCGCCTGAATACCCTCAGCGGTTGCGAACAGCGTGTCCCCCGCCAGAACGCCTTGGTGGAAAATCATTCCGTCCCAGATGTCTAAAGGCAGTCTGGTCGACCACTTTCGCTCGCCTTTGATATCCAGGCGCGCGACCGTTACCTGCGCACCGCTGAAGCCACCTTTGTGCGGATAATAGGTGCCCATCGCGAACCAGCCATCCTCAATGGGAATCAGCCAGCGAGTCTGCGCAGAAAGTTTGCGCGTGCGCAAAAGCTTGCCTTCGCTTGAAACGGTGGCAAGCAAGGCAGCATATTCTCCGCTGCCGGTTTTCGGATCAGGCTCCCGCTGAATCAGGGCGGCAAAGCCTCCGCCTGGCATCTCACGCGCGTGGCGGAACACGCCGCCTCCGTCTTCCCTCAACACCCACAGCGCGCTGCCATCCGCTCCTGTGCGCGCCATCCATGCTTCTTCTCCGTATTCCGATTCACCCAGCAACAGCAGGCCGCCATCCGCCAGGGAGAGTGCTTCCGCCACCAGGCCCCGTGTGCGCGGATCGTCCTTCAACAAGTTGTTTTCCTGGACTGCCTGGGCGGGTCCGGGCAGAAACAGTGCCGCTGCCAGAAACGCTGCAAGGGTCAATGCTATCAGTTTTTTCACGAAACAAGCCTCCTTTATCAGCTTGTCGGTCATATAGGCCGGCGAAGATATGCCGGCAGCAGATGTTCAGATGCGTTTCACTCCATGTGAAGTTGTGTACAAAACTGTAGTTGCGGACCCTCATCGGGTTTTATCCGGAAGAAATCCGACGATTGCCTTATCCCGGGGTATAGTCATCATACCCACGGCAGAGCAAGAGGATTACTTGAAATAAGAAGAAATTTTTATATTTCTGTAACAAATTTGACATAACTTGAAATCTGCGCTACGATGCCTTTGTACAGCAAGCGCTGTCGGACAAAAAAGGAGGGCAAAAAAATGAAATCATTGCTGAAGAAGTTGACCGTACTGTTGTCTGTGCTGATGGTAGCGCTGGCGCTGACCGGCTGCAGCCAGGACAACAAGCCCGCGGCCACGGATGTCCCGGTAGTGGAAGCCCCCGCTGGCGAGGAAACGCCTGTCAATCCCTGACAGGCGGCATACTGCGTGAGCAGTCATTTTCCCTCATGCCAATGGGAAGCTCTGCCGCATCCAATTCACTGAGAGGTTTCGTTTGAGAGTGGGAGAAAACCGACGGCGCAGCAGCCGTGTCTGGCCGGAATTTCCGGCGTGACGATGCCTTGAAGATTTGAATTGGCGGCCGAAAAAGCAGCTCGCTCTAGTGATCAGAGCGGGCTGTTTTTCGGGTATGATAGCTTGCGCAAAGCAAACAGGAGGGCCTATGGAGATTTATCGTGTGAGTGTCAGCCGCATTGAAGACTTGGGCGACCGGGTCAGCGTTTATTATTTTGACAAGCCGGAGGGCTTTGGCTGGGACGAAGGGGCCCATGTTCATCTGGCGCTGCCCGGATTCAACACCGGGGAGTTCCCCGACAAGGCCTTGGTGCGCCATATGTCCATCCTTACTCTGGTGGATGAAAAAAGCGTAGGCGTCATCACCAGGCTGGACAGCAGTGATTCTGAATACAAGCGCCGGCTGGCCGCTATGAAACCGGGGGAGGACTGCTGCCTGTTTAAAACCGGAAGCGCTCTCAAGCTCAAACGCGACGGACGCCCTGTTGTGATCCTCTCGATGGGTGTCGCGATCGGCGCGGCGCGCCCCCTGGCCATCAGCTATGCCATCAAGCCCGAAGGCATCCCGGGGATGATTTCGATCACCGTCAATCGCCGGGAGAGCTATCCCTTTCAGGATGAGATGGAGGGGCTGACAGCGCCCGATCTGAAATTGATCCATGTAAAAAACCGCGCGGCCTACCGGGACGCGCTGCGCGGCTTATCAATCGAAAACCGGCCCTGGTTTTTGATCATCGGCAGTGATGATTTTTTGCGGGAGAGCATCTTTGCCTTGCGGGATAAGGGCCTGCCCATTGATGATATGGTGGTCGCCCTGAAGCCCGAAAAGCGGGCGGCGCTGTTTAACAGCCTGGGGCTCAGCGCTGTGGGGAGCGAAGCATAAACTCCGCAATGTCTCCGATCACCCGCTCATCGACGGGCGTCCTTGCGGCATACTCCGCCAGCAGCTGGCTGAAGGGCACAGGATCGCCCTGATAATCCCCAAACAGATGATTCAGCGCGGGGTAGCTGATGAACACAGCCTCCGGATGATCCGCAAGCTTTTCCTTCCATAATGCATAATCAGCCATGGTGACTTGCCTGTCCCGTTCGCCCTGCAGCACGAGGACGGGCTTTTTGTCCTCCAAGTGCAGCGCCGCCGCGTCGATGGCATCCAAATGACGCAGATAAGGCACCGGCAGGCCGAAGATGGTATCATCATCCGCCAGTTCGTCCATCCGGGCGGCCTTTTCACGCTCTGCCGCCACAATACCCCGCGTCATGCTTGCCTTATCCGTGTCGCCCGCCGCGTCAAATTCCAGAGCAATGGCCAGGTTCTGCTCCGCGCTGATTTCCCACAGTTTGCGGGGGCTGCCGGCTAACAGGATATAGCCGTCCGGCGCTTCCTTTTGCGCGCCAATATAGGAAGCAAGCATCGCGCCCAGGCTGTGCCCCAGCAGATACAGCGGCTTTCCCTCCATCTCCGGCCGCTTACGCATCAGCAGCAGCGCTTGCGCGGCATCATTGACCGTCTCCTCCTCCACGGTTATCCGGGCAAAGCCTTCCTCCTGCGCCATTTGCGCGCCCCAGGTAAAGCTGCGCTTGTCATAGCGCAGGGAGGCGATGCCGCGCGCGGCCAGGCCTCGCGCCAAATCGCGCAGAGGCGCGTTGGCCCCGATCGACTCATCCATGTCAGAGGGGCCGGATCCCTGCACCAGCACAAGGCCCGCCCGGATCTCACCCTCCGGCAGGGTAAGCAATGCCTTGAGGGGATAGCCCTCGCCCGCGTCCACCGTCAGCGGTATTTCTTCAAACCCGGTTTCTTCGGCTTCCGCTGCTTCCGGCTCGATGCTGCCGGGGGTGAAAAACAGCCCGGCGATCTTTCCCTGCGCGTCAAACACCGCCCGCTGGATCAGACTCAGCCGGGCGAAACGAAGCTCCAGCAGGATGATCTCATACCCGCCCTCCTCCAGCGATTGGTACAGGCCAACACCCACAAACTCACCGCCCAAAGCAGCCAGCTGCGCCCACATGGCAGAGATCTGCCCCGCCATGGCGCCGCGCATGGCATCATCCATCAGCGCCAGCGCCTCTTCCTCCTCGCCGCTTTGAATACATTCTAGCAGCGCCAGAGAGCTGTCGCGCAGCATCTGCTCCCGCTCGGAGGTAAAGGCCGAAGCGCTGCCCGCCGCCAGGCACAGGCAAAGAACAAGGCCGAGTAAACGTGACAAT
>CAZYKQ010000019.1:0-21341 GCA_964648235.1 uncultured Christensenella sp.
TGATGTAGACAGGATTTGATATGGAGGCCAGGGTACTCCCGATGCCGGGCAGCTGCCGCCTTACCTCCAGGCGGACAAACAGGCTGTCTTCTGTCTGCGCCTGAGTCTCAAAACTGTGGCAGCCGCCGGGCTGCCAGGTCTTTATCAGACCGTTTTGATTGATCAGCCGCAGTTCATCGCCCTCACGCAGCTCCCCGGCCCGGATGAACAGAACGTCCTCTTCGCCCTCATGGATGTCTCCCATGCGCGCTTCGCCCAGGGACATATACAGCACAGGGGCGTTTCCATCCATGCCCACGAAAGCATGGCCGCTTCGCATCGCCTCGATTATATCGCTGCCGGAGCGCCCCCTGCTGTACAGGAAGGTACAGGGGGCGGCGAAGGTGCGGAACAGCTCTGATTTGTGGCAGTCGCTGCCGCCGATGGCGGGCCAGACGCGCCCTTTTGAAAGCTCGGATTGCCACAGGTCGACGCTGCCCTGGTTCCAGGGGGTGAAGGGACCGTTCCATATTTCGATCATGTCAAGGGGGACATCGTCCCCCACGCCGAAAGTCCAGCCGCAGCCGCCGCCGTCGATGGGGTGGTTGACACAGGCGAGGGCGCCGCTTGCCTTGCCCTCTCGCATGATTGAGATCACTTCTGCGCGCGTGTTGGCCACATAGGTTTTAACAGGCCGTTTCACACCGAAAAGGTTATAATGCCCGCCGTAGTAGGTGATCTCGACACCCGGCAGCACCGTAATATCGGGGTAGGAGCGCAGGGTATCGTTGGAGCTCATGGCGTTGTGATCGGTGACGAACAGAAAATCCAGCCTGTCCTGGCGCACCCGGTCGATCAGCTGATCCACCGTATAGCGCCCGTCGGAGTGAACGGTATGGCAGTGAGTGTCCCCGCGCAGCAGCACCGTCTCCTTTTTTTTCTGGCTGACGGTGATGCTGACCAGGCATCCCTCCTCCTCGACCAGATAGGCTCCAAGCACGAGGTACCAGGTACCGGCCTTGATTTGGCGGGGCTGATAGCCGGGGGTGGCGTGATTTTCATGGATGGTGACAGACAGCCGCTCGGAGCCGGAGGCGCCGACCAGGCTGTGATCCGGATCTTCCAGCGCCAGATCGATGATGTTGACCTCACGCCGGTACGTGATCCCCTCCTCTCCCGGCAGGACGCGGTGACGGGTATAGTTGTAGGAGACGGTCAGCTCCTCCGCATCCTCTCTTACATCAAAGGGAAGGCGCAGATACTGACGCTGTTCGGATTTTTCAATGAGGCGGGTGAAGCTTGTTTCAGTCGGTTGCATAAATGGGTACTCCTTTTATCCTTTTGCCGCTCCCAAGGTCAACCCGCCGATCAGGAAGCGCTGGGCAACAGTATACAACACAATGAGCGGAATCACAGTAATCACGATGGCGGCCATGCGGGCATTGTCATAGATCTGCACAGTGCCCGAGGTGCTGTCAGTGGGCTGTGTCAATTGCCGCAGAATGATGGGCAAAGTAAACAGTTCCGGCTTGGTGGTGATGATCAAAGGAACCATGAAGGAATTCCACTTGCCGATGAAATCAAGGAAGGTGATCGCCGCCAGACCGGGAAGCGCCAGCGGAAGGTAGATGGAAAAGAAGATGCGAATTTCCGACGCGTTGTCAATGCGGCCTGATTCGGCCAGGGATTCGGGGACAGAGAGGAAATAGTTGCGCATCAGCATCACTGAAAAGCTGGAGACCAATCCATTGATGATCAGGCCCTGATAGCTGTCGATCAGGCCCAGCGCCTTGTTGAGTGAAAAAATAGACACCAGGGTCAGGTCGCCGGGTATCATCATCGTCAGCAGGATGCCGGTGGCGATGGCCTTGCGGAAGGGAAGATCACGCTGAATCAGCACATAGCCTGCCATGGAGGAGATCAGCACGGTAAAGAAAGTGCCGATGACCGTGACAACGGATGAGTTATAAAACGCGCGGCTGAGGCCCTGAGCATTCCAGATGAAATTATAGCCCTCGGTGGAGAACTGCCTGGGCCACAATGAAATATTGGACACCTGGGAGGCGGAGTTGCTGGACAGGGAGATCGACAGCACGTTGACCATCGGCAGTACCATGATCAGAAAAATAAGCGTAAGAAACAGCCAGTTGATGCCGCGCTGCCAGGGAGTCATTTGATTGCGAAAAGCTTTTGACTTCTTCGATCGATAGGAAACCGCGCTCATATTCTCTCCCCCCCTTAATAGCTTGCGTCCTGATCATACTTCGCAAGTCGCCTGGTAATAACGGTGATCACAAAGGTGATGATCAATACGACGGTCGCGGCCGAGGTGGCCGTGCCAATTTTCATTTTGGTAATGCCTTCTTCATAGATATATAAAAGCAAGGTGCGGATGCTGTCCTTGGTGGCGGGGCGGTTCATGATCAGGACCTGATCAAAGTTGCGCAACACGCCTGTCGCGCCAAGCACAAGCAGAGTTTTCACGGTAGGCCAGATCTGCGGAATGATGATCCAGCGGATCTGCTTCATGCGCGTCGCGCCGTCGATGCGGGCGGCTTCATAGATGCTGGGGTCAATGCTGACGACACTGGCCAGCAGCAGAACGGTGAAATATCCCGCCTGCTTCCAGGCATTGGTAAACAGGATGACCGGGCGGCCCCAGGCGGAAGATGTAAAGAAAGGAACCCGCGCCAGGCCCAGAGCGCTCAAAAAACCGTTGACCATGCCGCTGTGAGCCAGGATCTGCAGCCACATACCGCCCACGACCGTCCATGAAAACAGGTAGGGAAGAAAGGTGACTGTCTGGATGGCCGACTTGGTTAAGCCGTTCCTGATCTCATTGACTGATATGGTCAGAACAACGGACACGGCCAGGTTAATAAACAGTGATACCGTGCCGACAACGAGCGAGTTTCTAAGCGAACGGATGAAGATGGAGTCATTCAGAGTGGCCTTATAGTTATCCAGGCCAACAAAGCTGGGCGCGCCGATCAGCCGGACCTTCTGAAAGCTTTGGATCAGGCCCAGGATCAAGGGATAGAAAGTGAAGATGGCAAAGTAAATAAACACGGGAATGACCATGATATAGATGGCCTTGTACTGCCACATCTTCCGGCCTAAATAACCGCGCTTGTTTGAGCGCAAAGGCTTGGGACTCTGCCCGACGGCGGTGCTCATGATGGATCCACTCCTTAGGTGTAATGAGGGATAAAGGGATGGGGCCGGCCCGCCCCCCGGGCGAACCAGCCCCTTTGAAAAGCCGGAGTTTAAATAATGCCGCGTTCCTTAAGTTCCGCGTCCATCGCTGCGACGCCTTCAGCGGCAGTTTTGGTGCCGGTGATGATCTCGGTGGCGTATTTGGCGACGATATCTTTATAGGCCTGAGTATTGGCGTTGGTCAGTTCCAGGCTGGCATACTGAAGGTAGCCCATGGCCTCTTCAAAGCCGGGATTCCAACCGACAGGATTGACAAACTTGCGGCTGGTGGGCACGGGCGCGCCGTGATCCTTGCCGTGGGTGATGCCGATCTCGGTCAGAACGACCTTGCCGTCCACCAGGTTCCAGTCGTGTCCTTCAATGCCGATGGAGAACAGCTCGCCGCCCTCCTGGGTGGCCATGTACTCAAGCGCCTTCAGGGCACCGGCGGGGTTGGAAGCATTGATCGGAACGGCCCAGATGGAGGGGTCGCCGCGCAGCAGCATCGGCACACCCTGGGAGTTGACGGGGCCGCCTACGGGGAAGGCGTTGATTACCTCGGGGTAGTTTTCGGGAACGCGGGTGTTGTACAGACCCACCCAGGCTGCCCAGTCGACCACGAGGCCGGTTTGCCCGGCCAGCATCTTGTTGCGCATGTCGCCGGTGGTATTGGTCAGGGCGTCAGGATCCATGAGCCCCTCAGCGTAAAGTTTGGCCAGCCACTCCCACACGGGGATCGCAGCTTCCGTAGCGATCGGAATGTACAGGCTGCCGTCATCACGCCGGGCGAAGCCCAGCTTCATGTCAAGGGTGGTGAACCAGGGCTGCAGGTCAAACAGACCGGGGATATAGGTGTTGTAGGCGTAGAAGCCTTCGCCGCCGGCCGCCTGAAGGGATTTGAACAGCTCATAGTAGCCGTCCAGGGTGGGCTCAACCGCGTTCAGGTCGATGCCTGCCTTGTCGGCGACAGCCTTGTTGATGGTCGGCACGCGGTGCACTTCCGTCTTGTTGAACCCGCCCCAGATGCGTCCGTCGATGGTCAGCTGCTCCCACTCTTCTGTGGGAATGACTTCCGGATCGCTCAGGATGGGGGAGGCCGCGACCATGTCGGTCAGGTCGGTCAGAATCTCGTCAGCCTGCATATCATGCAGCTGCTGGAGGCTGATGTAGATCAGGTCGTACTGCTCGCCGGCATTCAGCTTGTTCATCATGACCTCGCCGTAGTTTGCGGCAGGCTTTTCCATGATAACTTCAAGGCCGATGCCCTTTGAGAAGGCTTCAGCGAAGAGTTTCATTTCCTCTTCATCCTTGCCGCCGGTTACGTTGGTCAGGATCTTGACGGTGCCGGTCGCCTCCGCGAGGGCGACTGCTCCCATGCCCATCAGCATGACAAGCGCCAAGCCAAAGGACAGGAGCTTTTTCAGGTTCATCCTTTTCATGTGTTTTCCTCCGTTTTTCTTGCTGCGGCCGCCCGCCGGTGGCAGGCTTGATCGTAAAGCCGCATTGATATATCATACATACCATAACCTCTCTAATATGTCAATAAGGTTCTGTGATATAATTATAATATATACATATTATTTGGACGAATCGTACAAATTAGAGGGTTGGAAGAGAAAAACAAGCCATCCGCCCATGGAAGCTTGAAGACAATTGATATATTTGATATACTTTTACTGCGCTTCCCAAATGGGGGCAGGGGGTGAATGCGATGGATGATCTTTCCTTCTTGTATGAAAAGATATACCGTGATCTGGCGGATGATATTGAAAGCGGCAGACGCGTTGCCGGGGATAAGCTGCCTACCGAGCAGGAGCTGGCGGAGAGCTATGGGGTCAGCCGCATTACCAGCAAACGCGCGCTGAACATGCTGGCTGAGGCGGGGATGGCCACCAGGAGACGCGGGATGGGTACCTTTGTCAGCAGCCTGCCTTCGGATAAGCCTGCCCAGGCTATCAGCAGCCGCTCGTCTTTTACCCTGAAACCCCAACAAGCCAGGCGCATCGGGCTGATCATGGAGGATCTGGGGGAAAGCTATTCACTGAGCCTGTTTTATGAACTGGAACGGCAGGCGGCCCAAAGAAACATGATGATCTGCGTGGAAGTCTCTTACGGAGATCAGGCCAATGAGCGAAGCGCCCTGCACCGCTTGTTGTCGCTGAAACTGGATGGGCTGCTGATCATGCCCGCTCACGGCCAATACTATAATACTGATTTGCTGCGCCTTGTGCTGGACCACTTTCCGGTGGCCGTCATTGACAGGCTCCTGCACGGGATTCCCGCGCCCGGCATCTATTCGGACAACGAAAAGGCGGCGGACGAGCTGACGGCCCATCTGATTGAGCAGAATTATAAAAACATTGCCTATCTTACCGGCGATATGAAAGAGGCTGTTTCACTGGAGGATCGTTATATAGGCTATGAGAAGGCCATGTTCCGCGCGGGGCTGGAAGCTAAAGCGCCGGTTATCGTTCCCAAGATAACGCGATTTGGCCCCTATGAGGAAAACATTGCGCAGGAGCGGCGGGAGGAAGAAAACTATGTGCGCCGCTGGCTGGAGGAAAACCCGCACATTGACGCGGTGATCGGCTCCGAGTACGGCCTTGCCCACATTACGCGCCTGGCAGCCCTGAGGCTGAACAAGCGCGTTCCTCAGGATTTGGCCATCTGCTGCTTCGACGCCAAGTACGGCTATCTGGGTGAATATGAATTTACACACATCAAACAGGATGAGGCGGCCATCGCGGCAGGCGCGCTGGATGTGCTGTCCGCGATGCTCGCCGGAAAAAACATGCGCAGACAGATCCGTCTGATTCCGGCCAAGCTGATGACGGGGCCTTCCACCATCCGGTAAAGGATGGAAGGTCAGGTTTTTTGATTTCATAAATCGAAATGATTTTTTCTATGAAGACCGATAACGCGCCCTGAGACCGCATGAAAAAAGGCGAACCGGTTCGGCGGCCGCCTGTCTTCTGCATTGATTGGGTTAAACTTGTTTTTCGCGTTCGCAAGACCTGCATGAGGCAGGTGTCGTTGTTAACACCGCGTCAAGGCCTGGCGCGCTGAGCCGCAAAGCGCAGACTGCAAGCAGCTGCCCGCTCAGGAGAAACATTCCTTCCCCGGTTATACTTCGCTTTTTTCCTGTTCCTTATGGAAGCCCCGGCCATGAGGGCCGTGCCCGGGATGATCGTGGTGGTGGTGATGTCCGTGGGCTCCGTGCCCCTCGCGGCCCCGGCCTTCTTTATGCCCGTGCTTTTCACATTGGCGGTGGCCGTGGCGGCGGCGCTCGTTTTCGTCAGGCCAGCTGATGGCCGCGCTCAGCTTATCGAGCAGGGCGTTCAATTGCGTCTTTTCTTCTTCGCTGAGAACGGAGAAAAAGGTTTCGCGGTTTTCCTTCCGGCTTGCGTCAAAGGCGCGCGCGGCGGCCTCGCCCTCCGGGGTCAGCGCAAGGTCTGTGCGGCGGCGGTCTTCCTCGTTGGGGGTACGGGTGATGTATCCGCTTTCTTCCAGTTTGCCCAGAACTTCACTGAGCGATCCGGCGCGCACGGAAACGATGTCCATCAGCTCGCGCTGGGATATGCCGCCGCGGCGCAGCAGCAGGGAGAGAATGCGGCCCTGGCCCCCCCGGGATTCGGCGTTGTGGCGCAGCCCATAGTGTACTTTGTGCAAACGGATCACCAGCTGCTCTTCAGCCGACAGGTTTTCCATGTCGCGGGGATCCATGTCCCTGTAGTTTTGTTGGTTTGTTTTGTTTTCGTCAAATTCTTTCATTTATAATGCCTCCATAAATTAGTTAGGTACCTTGACTAAACTTATGATACGACAGTTGGAAGCAATTGTCAAGGTACCTTTATAAAATATTTTTTTAAGGCGTATGGCGTGAAAAATAAGGGGATGCCAGATGACCTTTCTTTGCTTTGCATAAGGAGCAGGCTGCCTGGCCCGGGGGAAAGGATCCATGGCTTTCTTGACCTTTTATATCCTTTGCGTAATAATGTCAGTATATTGACAAGGGGGCGCGGATGAAGCCCGGGCAGGCTTTCCTTGCGGTATGGACGCGGAAAACATGGGGAGGGGCGGCATGGCATGAACAGCATAGATGATATCACCAACTTCATATTTGTGGAGGACACGCCGATTCAGGCAGACATCATCTTCCTGCCGGGCGGCTCCAACCCGGCGCTTCCGGAAAAGGCGGCCGAACTGTACCGGGCAGCGTACGCGCCCCTGCTCTTGCCCTCGGGCGGCTATAGCGTCAAGTTGGGAAAGTTCTCCGCGGTGAGGGTCAAGGCAGATATTTACAACAAGCCTTATGAGACGGAGTGTGAGTTTTACACCGATGTGCTGACCATCAACGGGGTGCCGCCGGAAGCCATCGTGCAGGAGGACAGATCCGGTCATACGCGGGATAACGCCTTTCTCTCGCGCAAAGCGGCGGACGAGAAGGGCCTGAGCATCAGCAAGGCGATCATCTGCTGCAAAAGTTTTCATGCCAGGCGCTGCCTGATGCTCTACCAGATGGCTTTTCCCGAAGCGGATATTGCCGTCGTGCCGGTGGACGTGAGCGGCCTCACCCGGCACAGCTGGTACAAGAGCGAGCGCGGCATTGACCGGGTGCTGGGGGAGCTGGCCCGCTGCGGCGGTCAGTTTGTGCCGGATATCAAGCGGTATTTGCTGAACCGGAAGGGAGACGTGCATGGGTCTGAATGATTCGCTGGGCATCCGCGCCGGGCGCATGGAAAAGGGGCCGATGAACCTGATCACCGATGTCTCCGGCCTGCGCGTGGGCCATGTGACGCTTAAAAACGGCCCGGCGCAGACGGGCGTGACCGCCATCCTGCCCCACGCCGGCAACTGCTTTGAAGAAAAACTGCCGCTGGGCTTTGATATCATCAACGGCTTTGGCAAATCCATGGGCCTGGTACAGGCGGAGGAACTGGGCCAGCTGGAAACGCCGATCATCCTGACCAATACGCTGTCAACGGGCACGGCCTTTAGCGCCCTGTGCCGTTATATGCTGGAGGATAACCCCGCAATCGGCCGGGAAACCGGTACCGTCAACCCGATGATCCTGGAGTGCAACGACGGCTGGCTGAATGATATACGCGGCTTTCATATCAAGGAAGGCGATGTGCTGGCAGCCATCGGGGCGGCGGCTCGGCGCTTTGAGGAAGGGGCGGTCGGCGCGGGGCGCGGCATGCTGTGCCATGGGCTCAAGGGCGGCATCGGCTCCGCCTCCCGCGTGTTTGAGATTGCGGGCAGGCGCTATACCCTTGGCGTGCTGGTGCTGTCCAATCATGGGAACCTGATGGATTTGTGTGTCGCTGGGCGTGGCGTTGGCCGGGAGGCGCAAGGCATGCTGGACAGCGGCTGGCGCTCCGGCGCGGGGGAGAGGGCGCCTCAGGAGGATAAAGGCTCGGTGATTGTCATCGCCGCGACCGATTTGCCCCTGAGCGCGGCGCAGCTAAAGCGGGTCGCCAGGCGCGCCGTTGCCGGGCTCAGCCGCACCGGCAACGCTATCGGCCACGGCAGCGGCGAAATCGCCCTGTGCTTCAGCACCGTCAACCGCGTTCGTCACTTTGACAAGGCGGCTTTCAGAACGGTGGAGGAGCTGAACGAGGATCATATAAACCTTCCTTTCCATGCCATCGGCGAAGCGACGGAGGAGGCTGTGCTGAGCTCCATGTTTCACGCGGAGGCGGTGGAAGGAAGGGACGGCCACCGGGCGGAGAGCCTGGCGGAAGTATGGAAGGCGCTGAATCAGGCAGGAGATCAGGGCGGGTTTCAAAAGGCATAAGCAAAAAAGGGAATAAAGATAAAAGGATAGACAGGCAACCTGCCGGACGCAAGGCGCGGCGGATCACTTTTTTGCGGCCGCTTCCCCCACCAGCAGGTCCATTTCCATGGTGATCTTTGTCAATCGCCCCAGATCCATCGTTTTGACATCCACATGCGAGAGCATCGGGGTCATGCGGGCGATGTCTCCTGCCTGCTCCGGTGATAAGGGCAGGCTCCACGCAAGGCGGCGCGTCTCAATCAGGCGGGCGTTTTGCTTGAAATAGTCGATGGTCGGCTGGTTGGAGTATTCCGTGTTTTGCAGTTTGTCCCCTGCCAGCTCGCGCAGCTCTTTGAGGTAGGCGCTGCCGGGAACGGCCTTGATGATCAGGCCGCCTTTTGTAAGCACACGGGCAAACTCCCCGTAGGCCGCGGGGGTCAAAATATTCAGGATGGCGGCGGCCTGCCCGTTTTTGATGGGAATGTCGCCCAGGTCAGCCACCATCCAAAGGATATCCTTTGACAGGCGGGAGGCCAGGCGGATGGCTTCCCTGGAGATATCAAAGCCGATACCGCGCGAAGGGAAGCGCTCAACCGCGCGGCTTAATATAAACCCTTCCCCGCACCCGGCATCCACAATCAGGGGAGAGGGGGCGGTGACGCGCTGCTGAAGGATGCCGGTGACCGCTTCGATCAGCGGGTCATAAAAGCCAGCCTGATGAATGCGCTGCCGGCTTTCAAACAGAGCCCGCGGGTAGGTATCATCCTTGGCTGCGCTAAAATTGACATAGCCTGTTTTGGCCAAATCAAAGCAATGCCCTTTCTTGCAGATCAGGCTGTGATCGCGCATAAACATATGCTTTTTACAGACGGGGCAACGCAGCGCGCTGAGGCATTGTTTCATTTCTTTTCCTGCGCCTCCGCAAGGGATGAAGAGCTTCCGAAGCCTATGATGCTGCCGACGCTGCGGAGCCCCTTTGAGTTTTTCGGCCGATTGATGATTTCCCCCATGAAGACCAGGGCGACTGAACCTCCTCCGTCCAGGTTGAGGGCCTCAACAGCGCCCAGCTCCATCATGCGGCGGCCCAGCCAGGTGAGGTGCGCGCCGTATGAATCATCGCTGCGGCCTTTTACGGTCAGCACGATGTAGTGGTTGGGGGCGATCATGCCCAGGGCGCAGCGGGGTTCGCGTGAGCGATAATAGTTTTCATCCTGCATATGAGGGCCGGGTTGACCCCCGCTGACCAGGATGGGGCCGAAGGCATACACATCCGTCACGCCCATCGCCAGGTATTCTTCCGCCGTGTGGGCGTTGCTGGAGAAGGTTTTGAGGCTGCCGTCTGAAAAGCGCGCGATGGTCTCCAGATTGGGGAAGGAAGGCTGGTCTGACTTGTGCGTGCGCTCGTGCAGCACCATGCCGTTGCGGATAATGATGCCGGGTTTGCGGTTGTCCCGCTGGCGCAGGCTGTAAAAATCATCGCTGATGGCCAGCACCAGGCTGTTGTCGCGGGCCAGTTTGATGGGGGAAACCAGGCGTTTGCCGGGTGTTTTTCCGGGGGTGAGATAGCTTTGCATACGGGTATCGCCCCGCAGCCTGATCTCGCTTTCAAACCACACAAGCTTTGGGTTTTCCTGCGTAAAGCGGGTGACGGTGATGTTTAGCTCCCGTGACAGGTAAACCCATCGGCCTTCTTCAGGAGAGATCTCGATATATTCGTCCGGGCCGTAATCCGGCGATAAGAACCTATCGTCATCAATAGGGAGCGCGGGCTGGGCATGCGCGGTCAGAAGAACGAGGCATAAAAAAAGAGCGATCAGGGCAGAAAAAAAGCGCCTGCCGCGAAAAGATTGAACATCATCCAAAGGGGAAGCCGGTGCATTCTTCCTTCCCTTTCGCTCCGTTAAGATGCTTTGCGGGTCCATCTTTTGCTATTCCTCGCTTTTCAGTGCCGCGTGAGCCTCAGACACCATGGCCCGGATATCCTCATCGCTGATATGGTCTCCTTCGCCGGGACGGATATCCGCCAGAAACTCAATATTGCCCTTTGGGCCCTTGATGGGGGACCAGGTGAAGCCGCGGACAGCCCAACCGAAAGCCGGGCAGGCATCGCGCACCTCGCGCAGCACGCGCCGGTGCGTCGCCTGCTCCCGTACCACGCCGTTTTTACCTACCTGGCCGCGCCCGGCTTCAAACTGCGGCTTGACCAGGGTGAGGAAACGGCCTTCCCCGCCCATGACAGCGGCGGCGACGGGCAGGATCAGTTTGATGGAGATGAAGCTGACGTCCATCACCGTCAGGGTAGGAGGGTCCGGAAACTGCCCGGGCACCAGCGCCCTCGCGTTGGTGCGCTCCATGACCACGACGCGCTCATCCTGCCGGAGTTTCCAATCCAGCTGACCGTAGCCCACATCAATGGCATAGACTTTTTTTGCCCCGTGGCGCAGCAGCACGTCGGTGAAACCGCCGGAGGCAGCCCCGATATCCATGCAGACAAGCCCCCGCACATCCGCTTCAAAGCAGCTCAACGCCTTTTCCAGCTTGTGCGCGCCGCGGCTGGCAAAAGGGGCGATATCGCCCCTGACAATTAAATTGGCTTCCGCATCCACCATCTGCGCCGCCTTCAGTATCTTGACCTCGTCAAGGTAGACGCGGCCGGCCATGATCAGCTTCTGCGCCTGCTCCCGGCTGTCGCACAGACCCTTTGCCGCCAGCTGCACATCCGCCCGATGCTTCACGCCGTCTTCACCAGAACGCCCACCAGCTGCAAAGCGATCGACTCGCCGTCCAGGCCCAGCTCGCCGATCAGCTGCTCATGCGCGCCTTGCTGAATGAAGCGATCGGGGATGGCGAACAGCTGGCTTGGCCCGCGCAGGCCTTCCGTGACACAGAATTCGCACACGGCGCTGCCCAGACCGCCGGCCAGGGCCTGCTCCTCAATCACCACATAGGGGGAGGCGGAGGCGGACAAGCGCCTCAAGGTATGCTCGTCCAAGGGTTTTAGGCAGGAGGCGTTGATGACGGAGGCTGCGATTCCTCTGTCCTTCAGAATGCGGGCGGCCTTCAGGGCTTCCGCCACCATCGGCCCGGTAGCGACCAGGCTGATATCGCTTCCGCTTTCAAGCTCTTCCCAATGCCCGGGTTTGAAGCCGCGGGAGGCGTACTGGGCAGACAGGGCATCCTCCGCCTTGGGGTAGCGGATGGCGCAGGGCCCGTCATGAGAAAGCGCCCAGCGGATCATGTGCCGCATTTCGTCCACGGAGCGGGGGTTTAATACCGTCATGCCCGGGATATGGCGCATGAAGCTGGCGCCGAAGACACCGTGGTGGCTGGGGCCGTCCTCGCCGCCCATCGCGGCGCGGTCCACCAGGAAGAGCACGGGCAGCTTCTGCAGGCAAACATCCACGATCAATTGATCGTAGGCGCGCTGCATGAAGGTGTCATAGATGGCGACCACCGGGCGCATACCGCCCGCCGCCATGCCGGCAGCCAGCGTGACGGCGTGCTCCTCGGCGATGCCCACGTCAAACAGACGCCCGGGATAGGCTTTCTGGAAGGGGCCAAGGCCGGTCGATTCGGCCATCGCCGCGGTAATGGCGACGATGCGCTCATCCTCCCCGGCCAGCTCCGTCAGAAGTTTTCCGGCATCGCTGCCGAAGCTGCGGGCGCTGGAAGAGGAAAGGGGCGCGCCGTTCTCCGGATCGAAGGCGGGCATGCCGTGGGCGCGGCTGGGATCATTTTCCGCCACGGCGTAGCCCTTGCCCTTGGTGGTGACGATGTGCAGCAAAACGGGTTCGTTAAAACGCTGGGCGCGCTTTAAAAAACGCTCCAGCCCCTGCTCATCGTGACCGTCCACCGGGCCCAGATAGCGGAAGCCAAAGGCGTCAAAAAATTTGTCGCGGATGAAAAAATTACGGATATGGTTTTTGCTTCGCTGCAGCAGATCGTGCAGCGGCTGGCCGATCAAAGGAAGTTTAATGATGGCTTCCGCCACGATTTTTTTGGCGGTGATCCAGCCCTTGCTGGTGCGCATGTATGTCAGGTAATGGGATACCGCGCCGACGTTGGGCGCGATGCTCATCTGATTGTCATTGAGGATGACGATCATCTTCGTGCGGCTGGACCCGGCATCGTTGAGCGCTTCATAACACATGCCGCCGGTCAGCGCGCCGTCGCCCACCACGACCACGACGTCGTGATCCTGCCCCTGCAGATCGCGGGCGCGGGCAAGGCCCAGCCCTGCTGACAGCGCGGTGGAAGCGTGGCCGGTGCCATAGGCGTCGTGAGGTGATTCCTCCCGCTTGGGGAAGCCCGAGATGCCCATGTATTGCCGCAGACCGTCCATTTGATCGGCGCGGCCGGTCAATAATTTGTGCGCGTAGCACTGATGGCCCACATCGAAGAGGATCTTATCCCTGGGGCTTGAAAACACGCGGTGAAGCGCTACGGTCAGTTCCACCACGCCCAGGTTGCTGGCAAGGTGCCCGCCTGTGCGGGATACGGCGTTAATAATATTCTCGCGCAACAGGGGAATCAGCTCTTCAATCTCCTGCGGCGTATACTGCTTCAGCTTTTCCGGTGACCAGGGCTGTTGGAAATCCATCGGCTTCTCCTTCGGGGTGGGGATTTAGAATATGATTATACCACATTTTGAAAGAGATATGGCGGTAAAAACAGAAGGGAAGAGCGCGGGATCACAAACTCGGCGGGTATTCTTACGCCGGTCTTGACATTTAGCGCAAATGCTACTACGCTGTTCTTACCGAAATAACAGCCTTGCGTACAGACAAATGAGGCGGTGCAATATGAAGAAAAAGCTATTGGTTCTGATACTGGTTCTTGCTTTGACGGCGCCCCTGGCGGGGCTGGCCGCGCGCAGTTACATCATTCCCGACAGCGATACGCGCAGCCTGACGGAGGGCGAGCTGTGGGAATGGAGCTATGAGTCCCTGGGCTTTATTCTCAATGAGATATTCGCCAGGCATGGGTTCAACTTTATACCCGGAGAAAAGTATTACAATTACTTTCATCAACGCCCCTGGTACACGCCCAATGCCAACCCCAACAATAGCGAGGCCTGCTATCCGCGCCTGAGCAACCTGGAATGGAACAATGAGGCTCTGGTGAAGAAGGTGCGCCAGCAGATGCGCGATCTGCGCACCACAAACCCGGGCGGTAAACATTATCTGAACTATATCGAGACCGGCTTTGATGTGCTGAGCGGCTTTGTCATTACCCCAATGAAAGCCAATCAGAAGCTGCCGGTCTATGCCGCGCCAAGCGTATCCTCCTACCGGGGGGCAAGCGGGAAGGCTGTCGTCAGCACCAACGGGGATGTGTTTGCGGCAGGCTATGACCAGGGCTGGCTGCTGGTGATGTACGCGACCAATAACGGTGCCGTGCGCGTAGGCTATGTGCAGGAGGCCAAACTGAAGGGCAATACCTATTTGCCCCTGCTGTCATTTGCGCGGCAAAGGCTGAGCCTTTCGCGCGATGCCTTCCTGACGGATGACCCGGCCACCTCCTTTACGCAGATATGCGCGCTGCCCCAAGGCAGCGAGGTCACCTTTCTCAGCGAGTTTCAAAACCGTTATGCCTGGGCTTATGTGGAGACAAGCGTGAACGGGCAGAGCGTGCGCGGCTTTGTGCCGTCCGACGCATTGGACAGGGGCGTCATGTATGTGCAGGAGCGGGACACCATCGGCGAAGGGAAGTAAAAAAGCAAAGAGTTCCCGGGGAAACGCAGGGGCGCCTGGAGGCATCCCTCAGGGCGATTCTGACGCGCCTCTTTAGGCTTGCGCCGGCTTTCGGTTTGCCCAAAGCGTTTTTCGTGTATAATTCTTTTATCACCCGCCTTGGGGGTGAAAAGGAGGTACGCGATGAAAAAGCTGATAAGCGTGCTGCTGATCGCGCTGTTCATAACATCAGCCGTTTCCGCGCTGGCGCAGGAGCCGATGGACCACCGCGCGATGACGCCGACCGATCGCCTGAGGCCGGCTGCGGATCCTGCCTATCCGGTGGGCAGCAAGGCCATACTGGCGGCCGATCATATGCCCGGCATGATGGGGGCGGCCGCCACCATCTCCGGCGCCTTTGACACGGTGCTGTACGCCGTCAACTACACCCGGACGGACACCGGCGCGCAGGAAAAGTGGCATCGATGGGTGATCCAGGAGGAGATCGACGGGAACAGAAGCGAGCCCTACCAGGTAGGGGATCTTGTCACCCTTTTGCCGGGCCATATCAGCGGCATGGGCGGCGAGGGCGCGCAGGCGGAGATTGTGGAAGTGGTTATCGGCGTCGCCTACATGGTGGACTTTGAGGCAAGTGACGCCGCGGGGTTCATCCGAAACCATCAGTGGGTCTGTGAGGATGAGCTGCAACCCTATGAGGAAACGACGGAACACGGCTGACAGAGTGCCTGCCGGCTGAGCGCCTCAAAGGATGATATCAGGACAGAACAATGCCCGGCCGAGCGGAAGCTGCCGGGCATTGCTCTGCCCTTGAAGCGACGGGGCGCAAAACGGGCGGAAAATTATGGAATCCGGTATTCTTTGTGTCAGGCGATGCGGTCACAGCGCTGCACGCAGACCTGGTTGCGGCCGAAGCGTTTGGCCATATAGGATGCTTTATCCGCCCAGACGATGACATCTTCATAGTTGTCCAGCTGCATTCCTCCGCAGTAGACCGCGCCGACGGAGATGGTGATGCTTTGGCCGTTTACATCCATCCCCTGCGCGGCGGCGCGCAGGTCTTCGGCGGTGGATAGAAGCCCCTTTTCGTTGCAGCCGTATATAATGCCGACGAACTCCTCCCCGCCGTAGCGATAAAACTGCATCCTTCGGCCCATGGAGAACATGATCAGCATTTCACCCAGGCGAACCAGGCACTCATCCCCCGCCGCGTGGCCCCAGTCATCGTTGAAGGCTTTGAAGTTGTCTATATCAAGCATCATAATGCCGCTGGGCTTTTCTGCATCCTCAGAAGCCATGGCGTGCAGCGCGTCCAGCAGATTGCGGCGGTTGGACAGGCCCGTCAGCACATCGGTATCGCGCTCGATGGTCAGAAGCCTGCGGGCATCATAGTTTTCCAGCCGGACGTAGACCATCATGCTGCCCAGCAGGCAGCTGAGGAGGCTGAAGCACAGGATGTTGACCGTATCCGCCCAGACATGCAGGGCTTTGAAGCGGTAAGCCAGCGCGGTATGAAGCAGAAGCCAGAAAAGCTCAAACAGGTTGATCCGCAGGGGGCGGTCGATAAAGGCCATGGGCATCACGCAAAAAGCGCCGATCAGCACGGTCGCCCGCGCGTCCGGCGATTGGAAGACGCTGTTATAGACGGCAAACGAAAACAGGACGGAGAAGGAGGCATAGATGCCCGGCAGGGTATATTTTTTCATGCCGGAGAGCTTGAATAAAAAGTGAAAGCCGAAAAGCAGGAAACCTGAGGTCAGGTGGGAAACAAGGCCGCCCGGCTTCATCATCCTGGACGGAATGGCGATCAGGGACAGGATCATCAGCAGACCGCCGATGAAAGACAGAACGGAGAGCGTTTTTTCATTGAAATCCCGGACGGCGTCGGCATTATCGGCAGCCAATCGGGCATAAGGTTTATCATGGGAAAACGGAAGGAATACCCTGTTTTTCATTTGAACCTCTTACCGGCACTCAAACAGACATTGTCTTCGCGGGGCACGAATCCTTTGTCTGCAATAAGGAGTTTGAAAACGCTTTTGAGTAAAAGCAGGTCTTCTTTTTGATGACAGCTGAAGTATAACACAAAATTTCTAAGATAACAAGAAATATTTCATAAAACTGACCGCCTGATCCTGCCGGTGCCTGCTGAGCTTTTCTTTTGTTTAGATGTATGTCATGGGCAAGGACAAGGGAGATGACAAGCAGAAAGGAAAAAATCGGCTTGAGAAATGTTTCTGCCATTCAAAGGCTGAGGTTCATGCCGGGCAGAGCCGGGGCGTACAGGCAGGGATCAAAGGAGGCGCAGCCGGCCGGGTATCCGCGCCGTTTGTTCCAGGTGAGTTATTGACATATGACAATAATGAGATATAATGACAGCAAAGGGCATCAATGAACAGACGCCGGATGGAGGGAAGGGCATGAGGATTGCGGTAAGCTATGAAAACGGCACGGTGTTTCAGCACTTTGGCCATACCCAGCGCTTCAAAGTCTACGATGTTGACCAAAACGGCGTGATGATCGCCACCACCGTCAACACCGATGGAAGCGGCCACGGCGCGCTGGCAGACATACTTAAGAAGCTGAATGTTGACGCGCTGATTTGCGGAGGCATCGGCGAGGGGGCAAAACGGGCCCTTCGCGAAGCGGGGATCGCTTTGTACGGCGGCGTCAAGGGGGATACCGATAAGGCGGTTGAGGCCCTGCTGGCGGGGAAGCTTCAGGATGATCCGGACGCCGCCTGTGAGCATCAGGGGGAGCACCGTGACAAGGCGGGAAAAGAGCGCGCGGAGAATCAAGCACAGTAATTTTTAAGGCAAAACAAACCATGGATGCAGCTGACCGGACATGAGGGAAGGCTGCTTTTTTATTTGATCACACCGGAACAGGCCATCATATGCGGAAGACACGAAGCGCCCGATGAGGCGCTGTTTTTATGAGCTTTTATCGTCATCAACCCTTCTCATTCGGACAGCCGGGCGGAGGGAAAACGCTTCAAGGCTATGCGCGGACTCATGATTTTCAGCCGTTTTCATAGGCCAAGAAACTTGTCAGTCCATGTCACTTGATGTCACCCCCGGTGCTGTGGTAGGCTCCTGGCCGAGGAGATAAAGAGAACATACATTCTCATTTTATTCTCGGAAAGGAGGGATCACTTGATCACGAGGGACAGAACATACCTTGGAAAGGAGGGGGAAGGCGCGCGGGAATTGCTGCGCGGGGTGATCGAGGAGTTTGAGGCGGGGCTGCCCAGGCTGGAGCGGCTGTGGCGCTACCGGCAGGGCAAGGGGGATATCCTGATGCGCGAGCGGCCGGAGGGCATGGTGAACACGCGGCTGGCGCACGGCTTTGCCCGCTACATCACGCAGGTTTCGGCAGGCTTTCTGCTGAGCGAGCCGGTCAGCTACCGGGATGACAAAAGGCCCGAAGGGGTGGAGGCACTGCGGGCGCTGTATCAAAAGGCCGGGGCGGATCAGACCGATACCGAGCTGGTGACGCAGCAGGCGGGCTTTGGGCGGGGGGTCACCCTGTTTTATGAAGGGGAGGGCGGCCTGAAGCTTTGCGCGCCGGACCCGCGCAGCGCCTTCGTGGTCTACGACGACACGGTGGAGCACCGGCCCCTGATGGGCGTGCTGCTGTCGGTGGAGCGGGACGCGCGGGGCAGGGCGACGGGCGGCCTGGCCACCGTGTACCTGCCGGGCAAGTCCCTGTGCTGGCGGCTGAAGAAGGGAGGGCCTGATGCCGGGCCGATCCGGGAGGACAGCCCCTTTACCCGCGTGCCGATGGTGGAATACCGCAACAACGAGGAGGAGCGATGCGATTTTGAGGAGGTGCTGGGGCAGATTGACGCCTATGACCTGCTGGGCAGCGACCGGGTGAACGACCGCATGCAGTTTGCGGATTCCCTGCTGGTGTTGACGGGCGTGGCGGGCATCGGCACGGGGGAGGACATCTACGACTTCCGCGGCGGGCTGAAGAGGCTTCGCCAGGACAAAACCTTAAGCCTGCCCGACAGCGACGCCAAGGCCGAATGGCTGGTGAAAAACCCGATGGAGAAGGACATCGATGTGCTCCGGAAGGCCCTGGCGGAAGATATCCACAAGTTTTCCATGACGCCGGATTTTTCCGACGAACGCTTCACGGGGCAGCTGTCCGGCACCGCCATCCGCTACAAGCTGTTCTGCCTGGAGCAAAAGACGCGTTTGAAGGAGCGCTGGCTGATCGCGGGGCTCAGAGAGCGGGCCAGGGTGGCCCAGGGATGGATGCGCGCGCGGGGCATGGCGGAGGTTGAGGCGGAGGAGCTGGAGATTCTCCTGGCGCGGCGGATGCCTTACCAGGAGAAGTGAAGCGGCAGGGGGATTGGGGACAACGGAACCGCGAAAGGCACGAAAGGCGCTAAAAAAGGGACGCGGGAACCGGTTCACACAGAGAGAGACCGCAGCCCCTGTATAACAAGGAAAGACAAGTTGTGAAGAAAAATATCAGGAGGAACTTATGAAGAAAAAGAAAGAATTGGATGTAACTGAAGCGATGCTGCCCCAGGCAGAGGAACAGGACGTGCCGGAGGATTTTGACCTTTTTATACCCGGGGATGAGCCGGAACAAGCCCCGCAGGCGCAAGCGGATCCCGAACCTGAGCCGGAAGCCGCGGCAGAGCCGCAAAAGCCGGACGAGCCGGAGGATGACATGCCCCAGGGGCCGCCGCCCCCGCCCGCCGCGGCGCCGGCCCCCGCGCGGACCCTGCCGCCGCCCAAGGCCTATATCCGCCCCCGTCCGGACACCAAAAACCTAAGCTACGGCTGCCGGGCAGCCATGTACCTGAGCGACAAGGATGAATACAGATCAATGATTGGAGGAAGCAAACAATGGAAGTAACAAAAACAAGCAACATGATTATCCCGGAGGTGATCAGCGACATGGTGGACGAGCGCTACGGGCAGAGGATCAGCCTGCTGCCCCTGGCGCAGACGGATGACGGCCTGATGGGCATGCCCGGCGACACGCTGAAATTTCCCGCCTTCCGCTACATCGGCAAGGCCGAGCAGGTGGACGAAAACGGGCAGGTGCCTTCCGGCGTGCTGAGCGCCGATACGGTGGAGGCAAAGGTGAAGAAATACGCGAAGGCCGTGCGCATCACCGACGAAGCCCGCCTGTCCGGCTACGGCGACCCGGTGGGCGAGGCGGCTAAACAGCTGGCCCATGCCATTGACCACGCGGTGGATGACGCGCTGTACAGCGTGCTGCGCCAAGTCAGCTACAGCCGCAAGGCAGCAGTGAGCGCGCTGTCCAGCGAATCCGTGGCCGAGGGCCTGACCTTCTTTGGCGACGATCAGGATGGCGAGAAGGTGCTGCTGACGGACGCGGCGGGCTTTAACCAGCTGCGGCGCGACCCGAACTACCTGCGGGGCGGCGACCTGGCCCAGCAGCAGGTGTTCAGCGGCGAGGTGGGCGAGATCTGGGGCTGCCGCATCGTGATCAGCTCCGCCATACGCCAGGACGCCAAAACCGGGGAGAAGCAGCACTTCATCATCAAACCCGGCGCCCTGCGCCTGGTCAACAAGACCGGTACGCAGGTGGAAGTGCAGCGCGAGCCCGAGTATATGCGCGACACGGTCTACTGCTCCAAGCACTGCGCGGCCTATCTGTATGACGCGGGCAAGGTGGTGGCGCTGACGGAGTACAAGGCCCTGGAGGTGCTGGACGCGGCCTGCGGCATCCGCCTGGAAGGCACCGGTGAGGATAAGCGCCTGCATATCCCCGAGCAGATGCTTTCGGCACCCGGCATGCGCTGGATGTATGTGCCGGCCGACAGCTTCAGCCATGCCGGCCAGTTTGGCAGCGCGCTTACCGGCGCGAAGGCCTGGGAGGGCAACGGGGTGCCTGTCATCACAGGCGGCAAGGATTATCTGCATGTCTACCTGACGGGGGAGGATCTGAAGCCTGTCAAGGTATTTACCCTGGGCGCGGGGGCTTGATGGCATGGAAGGGATAAACAAGCTGCTGCCCCGCCTGCGGGTCAGCCTGCCCGGCGAGCCGCAGGCCCAGGAGGCGCTGCTTTGCGAGATGCTGACGCAGGCGGGGGAGATGATCATGGCCTATACGGGGCGTGACCGCGTGCCCGAGGCGCTGAACGGGGCGCAGGTACGCCTGGCCGTTACGCTGTACAACCGCTTAGGCACGGAGGGGGAGAGCATCCGCCGCGAGGGCGGCGCGCTGATGCACTTTGAAGCCATCCCGCGCATGATTGAGGCCCAGCTGCGCCCCTACAGGCTGGGCCGGGCGGTGCCCTGATGCGCAACATGGTCCGTTATGAAATGCCCATCCGCGTGGTGCCCACCAGGCCCGTGACCGGCCTGACCGGCGGGGTGGTGCAGGCGGAGCAGCCCGACCTTGGCTACCTGATGATGGCCAGCGTGCGCCCCGACCGCAGAAGCGAGCGGCGCGAGCAGGGAAGCCTGAGGCCCCGTGAGCGGCGGCTGCTGTTTCCCCACGGGGAAACGCCGGCCAGGCAGGGCGACCATTTCTACATGCCGGGGGACATGCGCTGCTGGCGCTGCATGCAGCGGCGCGAGTACCCCGAGCATACGGAGCTGGAAGCGGAGGTGGAGGGATGATGGATCTGCGGGAGATCTACCGGGCGCTGCGCGCGCTGGACTGCGCGGTGACGCGCGGCTGGCCCCAGGCCCTGGTGCCCCTGCCCA
>CAZYKQ010000020.1:0-20329 GCA_964648235.1 uncultured Christensenella sp.
TTGATGTTAAGAGCGCCTTCCGACTTTTCCCAGGCAGCGGGAAGCGCGGGCTCTTTTGTCGGGGAAAGCGCTATTTCAAGGGGCTGCTGAACAGAAAGAAGCCCTGCCGCAGGGAGGGCGCATGCAAGCGCCAATGCAGCGCATATCGCTGCCAGCACAAACGGCAGGGTTTTCTTTATCATATCATTATTTAAATGGTTTTGCTGATTTTCTGGCCGCCGGAGGTATCTTCCACCGTATACCCCAGAGCAATGATCTGCGCGCGCAGGGCGTCGGACTGCTGCCAGTTTTTATCCTTCCTGGCCTGTACGCGCTGCTCTGCCAGGGCCTGGACTTCGGAAGGCAGCTCCCCGGGCTGCTTGACCATCAGGCCCAGAATGTCGCTCAGTTCCTTCAGGGTATCCAGCGCGTAACGAATAGCGCTTGCTTCGGTCTCCTGATTTACCATGGTATTGGCGGCATAGACGATATCAAACAGGGCGGCAACAGCTTCCGCCGTGTTCAGGTCGTCATCCATGCCGGCTTCAAAGCGCTTCTTGCCCTCATCCACCTGCGCCATGAAGGCGCGGTCCTTTTCATCCGGCTCGCCTTCCTTTGCCGTGTTCAGCAAAAACAGCAGGTTATCCCGCGCTGTGTACAGGCGTACCAGAGCTGCATGCGCCTGCTCCACGCTGTCGCGGCTGAAGTTAAGCGGGCTGCGGTACTGGGCGGAGAGTGTGAACATGCGCACATCCTCCGGCTCAAATTGGCTCAGGATATCGCGCACGGTAAAGAAGTTGCCGCGGGACTTGGACATCTTTTCATTGTCGATGTTCAGAAAGCCGTTGTGCATCCAGTAGCGCACAAAAGGATGCCCCGTCGCGCCCTCGGACTGAGCGATCTCGTTTTCATGGTGGGGGAAGATCAGGTCGTGGCCGCCGGAGTGGATATCCAGCGTATCGCCCAGGTACTCGGTGCTCATCACGCTGCACTCGATGTGCCAGCCGGGGCGGCCCTTGCCCCAGGGGCTGTCCCACTCGGGTTCGCCGGGCTTGGCGGCCTTCCACAGGGCGAAATCGGCGGGTGAGCGTTTTTCATCGTCCACGTCCACACGCGCGCCTTCTTCCAGATCCTCCAGGTTCTGCCCGCTCAGCTTGCCGTACTCGGGGAAGGAAGCCGTGTGGTAGTAGACCGTGCCATTGCTTTCGTAGGCTATGCCTTTGTCGATGAGGCGCTGCACCATGGCGATGATCTGGGGGATATGCTCGGTAGCCCGGGGATGCACGGTGGCCGGCCGGATGCCCAGCGCCCGCGCGTCCTTGTAATATTCCTCAATAAAACGGTCACCCAGCTGCTTGACCGTCACGCCTTCTTCGTTGGCGCGTCTGATCATTTTATCGTCAATATCCGTAAAGTTCTGCACAAAGGTCACCTTGTATCCCTTGTATTCCAGATATCGCCTCAGCACGTCAAATACTATAAATGGGCGGGCGTTGCCGATATGGAAATAATCGTATACCGTCGGCCCGCAGGAGTAAATGCCTACCTCGCCGGGTTTGATCGGCACAAACTCTTCCTTTTTGCGGCTTTGGCTATTGTAGATTTGCATGTTCTTACCTCTCTTTACATTCTGAATTGCGTTTTATTCCTTGATTAATTCCTGCTGGATATCGACCCTGGGAAATTCTTCCGGCACCCGCTCATAGCTGTCGTCCGCCGTCAGTCGCCAGGTGTGCGTATTGTCTTGCCACATCCTGTCAAACAACCGGATCAGGCCGGAGGACGCGTCCGGATCCTTCACCGGGGCGGTCAGCTCCACGCGCTTGTCGAGATTTCTGACCATCAGATCGGCTGAGCTGATATAGCAGCGCGGCCTTCCCCCGTTTTCAAAGATATAGACCCTCGAATGCTCAAGAAAGCGCCCGACGATCGACCGGACCTCGATGTTCTCATGGCCGCCGACGCGCAGGCAGCAGATGCCGCGCACCAGCAGCTCCACCCGCACCCCGCCGTCCGCCGCTTCGCAGACGGCGTCAATGATCTCGGGATCGGACAGGGAGTTCATCTTTGCCCGAAATCTCGCAGGAAGCCCGATGGCGGCATTGTCTTTTTCCTGCTTCAGTTTCTGAATAAACTCCGGCTTTGTCGCGTAGGGTGAAGCGATCAGCTCCTTCATCGGATAGGTGTAGCTGTAGCCGGTTATGATGTTAAAAAAAGCGCTCGCGTCCTCTCCCAGCTGCCTGTCACAAGTAAATATACCCATATCCGTATACTGTCGGGCTGTCACGGAGTTATAGTTGCCGGTACCGATGTGCATGTAATGACGCAGGCTTGCTTCTTCCCGTCTGACCACCAAGGTGATCTTGGAATGCGTCTTCCATTTGGGTACACCGTACAGCACATGGCAGCCCGCGGCTTCCAGGATTTTGCACCAGTTGATGTTGTTTTCCTCATCAAATCGGGCGCGCACCTCCACCAGCACCGTTACCTGCTTGCCCAACTGGGCGGCGCGGGCCAAAGAGGGAACCAGGCTTGATTTGGTATCCACCCGGTAAAGGGTCTGCTTAATGGCCAGCACCTGCGGATCCTCAGCCGCCTCCCGCACAAAACGCATCACCGGCTCAAAGCTGTCGTATGGATGATGCAGGAAAATATCACTTTCCCGGATGGTGCGGAAGATGGACTGCGCCTCTTGAAGCCTCGGCGGTATTTTGGGCTTGAAAGGCGGATACCGCAGATCATCAAAGCCGGAGACGCCCCACAGCTGGCGCATGAGAAAACGAGGGTCAAGCGGGCCGTCAACCGGCCTGATGATGTCATCCCCCGCCTCCATAACCTTTTTGAGATGCAGGGCAATACGGGCATTGGCCTTGCGCGGCCACTCCACGCGCACAATCTTGCCGTAGCTGCGGCGCTTCAATGATTTGCGCATCTCAACGATCATGTTGTCCGCGCGGTCAATGTCCATCACAAAATCCGTGTTGCGCGTAATGCGCACGGGCATTGCACCCAGCGGCTCCTGATAGGGAAACAGCCGGTCCAGGTGCAGAAGAATGATGTCCTCCAGCAGCATGGCGTTCACCCGGCCGGGGTCCGCTGGCAAATAAACCAGGCGTTCCAATTTTTCCGGGACGGGTACCAGGCACAGTTGCGGCAGGCCGCCCTTGTCAGACTGCAGGTGTACGGCCAGGTAGATGCGCTTAGCCGCCAGCAGCGGGAAGGGGTGTCCGGGGTTGATGACGCGAGGGGTCAGTACGGGCATCACCTGGGCCTCAAAATACGCTGACAGCCAAACACGCTGTTCCTGCGTGATGTCCTGCTGCCCCAGGATATGAATGCCATGGGCCGCAAGCGACGGCATAAGCTCTTCATTATACAGCGCATACTGCTGCTTTGCCTGCCTGGCATAGGCACGGCGGATGGCCTTTAGCTGCTGCCGCGGCCGCATTCCGGCGGGATCGGGCGCGGTCTCCCCCGCGTCCGCCTTGCGCTCCAGCTTGCCGACACGCACCATGAAGAACTCATCGAGGTTGGAAGACACGATGGCTAAAAACTTTGCCCGCTCCAGCAGCGGGTTGTCCTCCCGCGCAGCTTCTTCCAGCACCCTCTGGTTAAAGCGCAGCCAGCTTATTTCCCGGTTGGCGTATCGCCCGGCGTCCTTCATAAAGCCCTCAATCGTCAGGTCAATCGGTTCGTCAGTTCAAGCAAGGTAATCTGCGGCCTGTTGAACAGCCGCATGGGCATCCACCAGGGATAGACAGCGGAGGTACCCAGGCCCGGGCTGATGTACTGGGGCACCCCATGCACAACAGCAAAACCGGATGCTTCCTGCCCGCCCGGCATCCAGTCGCGCAAATCGCGATCGCTCTTTGGCAGGTAAATAGGCCCCAGTACCGGCAGACGCCACTGGCCGTTGTTCCAGTGTCCTGACAGGATCAGGCTTACCTTGCCCGGAAAATTGATGGCACGCCGCTCCTGGCGCTCGCCCTCCTGCAGGCCCGCAATGTCCTCTGAATCCAAGGGGAAATGGCTTAGCAGCACATAGACATCGTCAGGCTTCATCTCTTCCTTGGCGGCCTCTGTACGGGCAAGCGCTTCCAGCTGATAGCTGACAGCGCGCAAAGCGGCTTCATCCTGCGGCTCCATGATATCCGCGCGCACCTTTTCTTCCAGCTCCTCCAGGCGCGCATTAAGGGCAAAGGACGCCGCTTGCAGGTCAGTCATATAGAGGCTCGCCGGGCTGAACCACACGCTCTGACCCGCAAATTCAACTTTTTGCGGGCTGTCCAGGTAGACAGCCCCCTGTGCCTCCGCCAGGGCAATGAAGTCGGCCTTGACGCCGCCTTCTGCCGTCCGGCTGTTCAGCGGTGCCGGATCCTCATCGCCCGCGATCAGGAAGACGGGAATATCTGAAGGAATGCGGTCCAGCAGGTCAAGCAGCGCGGAAGGGTCTCCATCCTGCCCTGTCAGGTCCCCGGTGAGGCAGACGGCATGAAAACGCTCCAGACGAATCTGCTGGTAGAGGTCCTCCTGCCTGTCGCCGAAGGAACGTCCGTGCAAGTCACTGATGTGAAGAATGGAAAAGCCCTCCAGGCGCGCGTTCATGCCGGCTATGTTTACCCGCTCCTTAAGGAGACTGACATGACGGTTGTTGACCGCGTTGAGCCCCAGGATAATGCCCAGCGTCAATAAAAAAAGAAGGACAGCTATCAGGCGGCCCGGATGCCTTTTTTTCTGCGGCGCAAACAGCAATCCGCCTCTTCTAGCAGCCACGTTCCTACCCCTTTCCCACTTTCCAAAAAATTATAGCATAGGCCCCTGCTGTATGCAATCTCAGCCGGCGGCGTATCAATCTATTTTCTCTGAATTTTATGGCAGCCCCCTTAGAAACATGATAGTATGCTTCATGAGGACAGGATGAGGCAACACCGGCATCGTCTGACATCAAGCGGAGGATCTTCTACCATGAAATATATGCATTCCGAATGGAGAGAACGTCTGGAGCACTGGGACAATACCCTGAAGCAGGATATCTACCGCCCGATGGGGGAGATACACTTTGAAGGCTGCCTGACCATGGAGCACCTCAGCCTGGATGAAGCGAGAAAGCTTACCTTTCAGCCCATGCCCGCGGGCACCAAATGGGGGGAAACCTACCAGTATTGCTGGCTGAGGGCAGAAATCATCCTGCCCGCGCAAGCAGCCGGAAAACGCATCGTCATGAACCTGCCCACCGGCGGTGAGTCCACGCTGTTTGTGGACGGGCAGGCCTTTGGTACCTACCGCGCTCATTGGGTCAGCGACCCGCTGCACTATATGGTCGATAATGTACTCACGCGTGAGGCTCGGGGCACAGAGCGCTTCTCGCTGTATATCGAAAGCTATGCCGGGCACTATTATCCGGAGAGCAGCCTGGGCGGCTGCGCTACCGGTCCCGTTCTGCCGGACAGTTATCAGGACCCGCGCGTCGAGGGCGAGCGGGCCGTCATGGGCCGCTGCAGCTTTGGCGAGTGGAACGAGGACGGCTATCAGCTGATGATGGATGTTCGCGTTCTTACCCAATTGCTCGATCAGGTTGATCCGGAGAGCCTGCGCGCCGATGTGATCGCTTCCGCTTTGGAGCGTTACTCTCTGACAGCGGACTTTGAGCAGGACGCCCAGGCCCGTGACCGCAGCTACCGCGCCGCGCGTGAAGTGCTTGCCCCCGCGCTTACTGCCCGTAACGGCAGCACAGCGCCCGCGTTCTACGCGGTAGGCAACGCGCACCTCGACCTGGCCTGGCTGTGGCCGATGAAAGAGACCCACCGCAAAGTGGCGCGTACTTTCGCGGCGCAACTTCGTCTGCTTGATGAATACAAGGACTATATCTTTTTGCAAAGCCAGCCCGCTTCCTATGAGATGTGCGCTAAATACTATCCCGCGTTGTTTGAGCAGGTCCGCCAGGCGGCCAGGGAAGGCCGCTGGGTTGCCGATGGCGCCATGTATGTGGAGCCTGATACCAACATGACCAGCGGTGAATCGCTGATCCGCCAGCTGTTATACGGCAAGCAATATTTTAAGGAAGTATTCGGTGTGGACAGCGAGTTGCTGTGGCTGCCCGATACCTTTGGATATTCCGCTGCCCTGCCGCAGATTCTGCGCGGCTGCGGCGTCAAATACCTGGTCACACAGAAAATATTCTGGTCCTACAATGAGGGTGATCGGTTCCCCTATCACTATTTCACCTGGCAGGGGGCGGATGGCTCCAGGATTGATACCTTCCTTCCTACCAGCTACACTTATCGCACCGATCCCAAAGAAATTTCGGAAACCTGGTCCAAACGCGTGCAAAAACGCAGCCTTTCAGCCTTCCTTTTCCCCTATGGCTACGGCGACGGCGGCGCGGGCCCCTGCCGGGATGACATGGAGCAGATCAAGCGCGAACACGACCTGGAGGGCATGCCCAAGGTTCGCCACGCTTCACCAATGACCTTCTTCAAGGAGATGGAAAAAGCGGGCGGGCCGCAGCATACCTACGTAGGCGAGCTTTACTTCTCCGCCCACAGAGGGGTCTATACCACTCAGGCCGCCATCAAAAAAGGCAACCGTAAAGGCGAACTGGCCCTGCGGGAGGCGGAAATATGGGGTGCGTTGGCCGGAACGCAAGGCTTTATTTACCCCCGTCAGAAGATGAACGACAGCTGGAAGCTGCTATTACTTAACCAGTTTCACGACATCCTGCCCGGCTCATCCATCGCCCGTGTGTATGTCGAAGCCCGTGCCCAGCATCAGCAAATTCTCTCGGATGCTGCGGAAGTCACTCAGGACGCCATTCGCTCCTTGATTAAGAGCGAAGACGGAATTACCGTGTTTAACTCTCTTTCCTTTCCCCGCGATGCCGTGATCAGCCTGTCCGAAGCGTTTGCACAAGGAGCGCAGACCCGGGATGGAAAGCTTATTCCCACTCAAGTGACTGAAAACGGCAGGCTGGCGCACGTCACCCTCCCATCCATGGGCGCGCTGACACTTGTTCCCGCCCAGGCTAGCAAGGCATACCAGGCCGTTTCCGCGGATCTGACCGATGATGGCGCTGTGCTTGAAAACGAACTGGTCAAAGTAACGCTCAACAAACACGGCGAAGTGATTTCCTTCATCAACAAGGGAAGCATGCGTGAATACGCAAACGGCGCGATGAACCGTTTGCTTATGTACAAGGATGTACCGCGCAAGTTTGACGCCTGGGATATTGACTCCAACTATGAACTGCAGCCTGTTGATATCGATGGGGCGGTTTCGCTTACCGTGAAAGAGGCGGGCGGCTTGCGGGCGGTTATTCGCCTGGAGCGAAAGGTGCTCGATTCCTCCATCACACAGGATATTGCGCTTGAATACAACAGCCCCCGCCTCGACTTCATAAGCCATGTTGACTGGAGGCAGACCCACAGGCTCCTCAAGGCGGCTTTCCCGGTCAATATACAGGCTACCGAAGGCATCAACGAGATTCAGTTCGGCTACATTGAGCGGCCTACGCACCGCTCACGGCTATACGATTCCGACCGCTTTGAGGTCTGCAATCAGCGCTACAGCGCCCTATGCAATCAGGGCAGAGGCGCCGCTCTGATCAATGACAGCAAGTACGGCATCAGCATGCATGACAGTGAGCTGCGCCTGACCCTTCTGCGCGGCGGCGCGAGCCCTGAAATGAGCAGCGATCAAGGCCCCCATGACTTCACCTACTCCTTTGTCGCCTGGGAGGGCGGCTTCCTTGATTCCCCCGTAGTGCAACAGGCATATGCGCTCAATGTGCCGCCTGTCACGGCAAGAGGTCTGGCTGAGGAATTCAGCGCGTTCAGCTTGGATGCGGATAACGTATTCATCGATACCGTAAAGCCCGCCCAGGACGGATCGGGCGATATGATCCTGCGCCTGTATGAAGCCAAGAGGGCGGATACCGAATGCGAACTGTCTGTCAACTTCCCTGTCAAGGCAGTCCATCGGTGCGATATGCTGGAAAATCCCTTGGGAGAGCTGTCTATGAAGGAAAGCAAAGTTAAGCTGTCCTTTGGTACCTTTGAGGTAAAGAGCCTGAGGATCAGGATATAAGCGCATTGGATGGTTTTGTTTTGCCAAAACCATCTTGTTTCTGATCAGCATGCGGAAGCAAGGTTTCAAACTCTGTGCGGCAAAGCGGGAAAGCGTCCGGTGGTTATTTTGCGCGGAAAATTAAAGCAGATTGTTTCTCTGCTATTGACGAAACTGTTTCAACGGTCTATTATATTATTGGTTAGCGATAGCTAACATTGATGTGTCGTGGTTGAGCTGAATCGCTAAATACAAATAGCTTACAGTTGCCAATCGAGCAGGCTGATAGAGTAAAGGGGGACATTGATCATGAGTAAAGTCGCGGTTGTATACTGGAGCGGCACCGGCAATACAGAGGCTATGGCCAACGCCGTTGCGCAAGGCGCCAGGGATGCGGGCGCAGATGCAGCCCTGCTTATAGCGTCAGAATTTGAAGCATCCCAAGTGGATGATTATGACGCCATTGCCTTTGGCTGCCCTTCCATGGGCGCGGAAGAACTGGAAGACGGAGAGTTTGAGCCCATGTTTACCCCCTGCCGTCCGAAACTGGCAGGCAAAACAATTGGTCTGTTCGGTTCCTATGACTGGGGAGACGGCGAGTGGATGCGCACATGGCAGGATGATTGCGCCTCAGACGGAGCCAACCTTGTAAGCGATGGCGTCATCGCCAATAATGAGCCGGATGACGAGGCGATTGCCGCTTGCAAAGCTCTTGGTGCAGCTCTGGCGTAAGCCTTGATTGAAAAGACCATGGGAGGCGCTGGCAGGGCGCCTCTTTTTTAGTTGTCTTTTCTGTTATCATGATATATTGTTCCCAATTTGTTCATAGCTTGTGAACAACAAATGCTTATGCTATACTGAACGCAGGTAAAATTATTTCGGACGAAATCTGCTCGCCGAAGGGCAAACGGCCATATGGGAGGAATTGTTATGCGATACAAACCCCCTAACGACATACAACGCCGTGCCTTCCATCAGGGGGGCAGCAGGTTCGCTTATGAGCTTCTGGGTGCCCATCCTGTCACACAAGATGACCAGGAGTATTGGCATTTTGCCGTATGGGCGCCAAATGCGCGCGCTGTCAACCTGACGGGTGAATTCTGTGCCTGGGATACCTTGCGCTACCCGATGAAAAAGCAGTTCGACGGTGTATGGGAGCTTCGTCTGCCCGCCAGCACATTTAGCGTAAGCTCCGATCCTGAGCGCTATGCTTACCCTGACGCGGCCGAAAAGCTTTTAGGATACAAATATGCCGTCTATTCCTTCGACGGGGAGATGCACTTAAAGGCTGATCCCTATGCTTTTTCAAGCGAGCTTCGCCCCAATACGGCCAGCCGCCTGTGTGACCTGTCCGGCTATCACTGGCAGGACGAGGTCTGGATGAAAAAAAGAAGCCGATGGAACGCCTATACAAGCCCCATCAACATCTATGAAATGCACCTGGGCAGCTGGCGCAGAAACGAAGACGGCAGCATGCTCAGCTATATCGAGATCGCGGAGCTTCTGATTCCCTATATCAAGGATATGGGCTACACCCATGTGGAACTGCTGCCGGTGATGGAGCATCCTTTGGATATGTCCTGGGGATATCAGGTGACGGGTTATTTTGCCCCCACCGCCCGCCACGGCAAGCCCCATGAGTTTATGCAGTTTGTGGATATGCTGCATCAGGCCGACATCGGGGTTATCCTTGATTGGGTGCCAGCCCACTTCCCCAGGGATGAGATCGGGCTTCGGTGCTTTGACGGTACCCCCTGCTATGAACATGCCGACCCCCGGCGCAGCGAGATGCCCCAGTGGGGAACCATGCTGTTTGACTACGCCCGCGGCGAAGTGTGCAGCTTTCTGATCAGCAATGCCTGTTTCTGGCTGGAATACTATCATGTGGACGGTCTGCGCTGTGACGCGGTGAGCGCCATGCTGTATCACGATTTCGGCCGGGAGGACAGCTGGCTTGCCAACCAGTACGGGGGCAATGAAAACCTGGATGCCATCTCCTTTTTAAAGCGTTTCAACGAGATGGTTTATCGCGATTTTCCCGGTGTTATGACCATCGCGGAGGAGTCAACGGCCTTTGCCAATGTCACCCAGCCAACTTATCTGGGCGGCCTGGGCTTCGGTTTTAAATGGAACATGGGCTGGATGAACGACATGCTCCGTTATGTGAAGATGGATCCAATCTACCGCAAACACCATCAGGACAAGCTGACCTTCTCTTTGCACTACGCTTTCAATGAAAATTTCATCCTGCCTTTTTCACATGACGAGGTTGTGCACGGCAAGCACTCGATGCTGGATAAAAACCCGGGCGATCTATGGCAGAAATTCGCGGGCCTGCGTGCCCTGTATGGCTATACCATGGCTCATCCAGGCAAAAAGCTGCTGTTTATGGGCGGTGAATTTGCCCATTTTATCGAATGGAAGTATGACGATCAGCTGGATTGGTTCCTGCTTGTGTATGACCGCCATCCGCAGGTGCAGGCCTATGTGCGGCAACTGAATAAGCTGTATGCGGAGCATCCTGAGCTGTATGAGGTGGAGGATAGCTGGGCAGGCTTCCAGTGGCTGCAAGCAAACGACCGCGATAACAGCCTCATTATTTTCGTCCGCTACAGCGCACAGGGCAGAGCCCTGGTCTGCATGACCAACTTTACGCCCCAGTTTATTCCCCGCTATCGCTTTGGGCTTCCTCGGCCGGGGGTCATTCGGGAGCTGCTCAACTCCGATTTGGAACAGTTTGGCGGCTCAAACCAGTATAATCCCCCTTCCATCAAATCGGAACCTGTAGCGCAGGGCGAGTTTTCTCACTCGGCTGAAGTTTGCGTGCCACCTTTGTCCTGCGTTTATTTTGAATATATATTTATGAATACCCCAACCTTACTAGAGGAGGAATAAAACATGGTCAACAAGAAAAGCTGTGTCGCCATGCTCCTTGCCGGCGGGCAGGGCAGCCGCCTGGGAGTCCTGACACACCAAACGGCCAAGCCGGCTATCCCCTTTGGCGGCAAATACCGTATCATCGACTTTCCGCTTTCAAACTGCGCCAACTCCGGCATCGATGTGGTGGGTGTGTTGACGCAGTGGGAACCGTTGGAGCTTAATGCCTACATCGGCTCCGGCAGCCCTTGGGATCTGGACCTGTCAAGCGGCGGCGTATTTGTTTTGCCGCCTTACATGAAGCAGGAAGCCTCCGAATGGTATTCGGGTACCGCCAATGCCATCTATCAAAACCTGGCCTTTATTGAGCAGTACGATCCGGATTATATCCTCATCCTCTCCGGCGATCATATCTATAAGATGGATTATGCGGATATGCTGGCCGAGCATATCAATCAGGGTTCTGCCGCCACCATTGCTGTGCGTCCGGTCCCTTGGGAGGAAGCGAGCCGCTTTGGCATCATGAATACTGACGAGGATGGCCGCATCACAGAGTTTGAGGAAAAACCCAAGAACCCAAAATCCAACAAGGCGTCGATGGGCGTGTATGTATTTACCTGGTCAAAGCTGCGCGAATACCTCCAGTCCGATGAAGAGAACCCTGACAGCAACAAGGATTTTGGCAAGAACATCATCCCCACCATGCTGAGTGCCGGGGAGCGCATTGGCGCGTACAGCTTCAACGGCTATTGGAAGGACGTCGGCACCATTGAAAGTTTGTGGGACGCCAACATGGACCTGCTGAAAAAGCCGGTTCCCATCAACCTTCATGACCGCAGCTGGCGTATCTATGCCCGCAATGTGGGCATGCCGCCGCACTATGTGTTTCCCACCGGGTCGGTCGAAAACAGCCTGATCACGGAGGGCTGTGAGATTGCGGGCGAAGTATCCGGCAGCGTTCTGTCCGCCGGTGTGGTCGTGGAAAAGGGCGCGCAGGTGATCGACAGCGTGATCATGCCTTTTGCCCGGGTTCGAAAAGGCGCCGTTGTCCGCCGCAGCATCGTGGCGGAAAGCGCTGTCATAGGTGAGGATGCCCGTGTGGGTGAAGAAACAGGCAATATAGCCGTAATCGGCAACAATGTCCAACTCCCGCAGGGAGCCGTTCTCCTTGCCGGTGAGCAAGTTGGTAACTGAGGGAGGCGAAAGCAATGAAAAAGAAAATGGTAGGCCTCATTTATACCGGGGAACGCATCGACCAACTGAGTGATCTGACGCGTATTCGCGCGGTAGCGGCCTTGCCAATGATCGGCCGCTACAGAATGATCGACTTTCCCTTGGCCAGCATGATTCATTCGGGCATCAAAAACATTGGCATCGTAACGCAAAAAAACTATCATTCCCTGATGGACCACCTGGGCAGCGGACGTGAGTGGGATCTGCACGGCAAACGTTCGGGCATGACCATTCTGCCGCCCTATATGTCTTCCGATAATGTGGGCGTCTACCGGGGTTTGCTCGACGCCTTGCGCAGCAACCTCAGTTTTCTGCGGCGCAGCCAGGAACGCTATATCGTCGTCACCGATTCTGGCATTGTATATAATGTATCCTTTGATGCAATGCTGGAAGCCCATCTTGAAAAAGGCGCCGACTTAACTTTGCTGTACTCCAAGGAAAGGGGCGCCCGCCGACATGGCAGCGGTAAGTATCTGGATATCGATGAACAGGGTTTTGTCCGTCAGGTCGAGTGCTCTCCTGCCCTCCCCCACTATGAAAACACATACCTCTCCTGCTTTTTGATCCGAAGGGAACTGCTGATTGACCTGGTTGACCGCGCCGTTTCGGGAGGGCTGCATCACTTTACGCGTGAGTTGCTGACCCAAATGCTGCGTGAAAAGCGCTATCGCGTACTGGGCTATGAATGCCCGGGCAGGGTATGGATCGTCGACTCCATTGCAAGCTTTTATGAGACCAACATGGATTTCCTTGTCACCGAGAACCGCTCCATTATTTTCAACCGGGATCGCCCCGTTTGGACCAAGTTGCGTGATGAGATGCCGGCCCACTATACACAAAGCGCCAAAGTATCAAACTCTCTGATCACGGACGGTTGCGTTATTGAGGGTGAGGTGGAAAATTCTATCCTTTTCCGCGGCGTCATGGTGCGCCCGGGCGCCGTCATCAAAAACTGTATTGTCATGCAGGATTCGGTGATCCAGCGGCAGGCTCAGATTGAAAACGTAATCCTTGACAAACAAGTCAATGTGCGTGAAAATTCCCGCCTGATCAGCTCTCCCACCTATCCTCTGGTGGTGCCGAAGGATATGAGTATCTAAATGAGAACAGCCCTGTGAAAGGAGCAGAATCTGTATGAAAATTCTATTTGCCGCAAGTGAATGCGTTCCCTTCGTCAAAACAGGCGGACTGGCGGACGTGGTTGGTTCGCTCGCGCCAGTATTGGCGCAAAAAGGACATGATGTACGGGTAATCCTACCCAAGTATGCTGCCATCCCCGAAAAATATGAGTCGCAAATGCGTCATGCCGTCGACTTTGAGGTGCAGCTGGGTTGGCGCCGGCAATACTGCGGCATTGAAGAAATGGTTCAGGATGGGGTCGTATACTATTTTGTGGATAACCGGTATTATTTCGGCCGCAACTACATCTATGGCATGGGTGGGGATGAGCACGAGCGCTTCGCCTTTTTCAGCCGGGCTGCGCTTAACTTTCTACCGCTTGTCGGTTTTGAGCCGGACCTGATCCACGCTCACGACTGGCAAGCCGGCATGATCCTGGCGCTGCTGCGTACACAGTATAATCATTTGGAAAGCTATAGCCGCATCAAAACCCTGATGACCATTCACAACCTGCAATACCAGGGCATCTTCGGCATCAAGGACGTGCAGGATGTCCTCAGCCTGCCTGACAGCCTGTTTACCGATGATAAACTGGAGCACTTTGGCGCGGCCAACTATCTGAAGGCCGGCCTTGTCTATGCGGATGAGATAACCACTGTCAGTCCCAGCTATGCCGAGGAAATTCAGACAAGTTTCTATGGCGAACGTCTGGACGGGTTGCTTCGCGCAAAAAATAATCATCTGACGGGCATCCTCAACGGCATCAATACCATGGAGTTTGATCCCTCCAACGATGAGCTGATTGAAGCCCCCTATTCTGCCCAGGATATGAGCCCCAAAGCGATCAACAAGCGCGTTCTGCAGGAACAGCTTGGCCTTGAGCTAAGGCCTGATGTGCCGGTCATCGGCATCGTCAGCCGCCTTTCCAGCCAAAAAGGGCTTGACCTGGTGGATCATGTTATTGCCGACATCATGCGCGAAAATGTCCAGCTGGTAGTCCTGGGTATGGGTGACAGCCGTTATATCAACCTGTTTAGTTGGGCGGAGCAAAACTATCCCGGCCGGGTAGCCGCCCGTTACTCCATGGATCACAGCCTGGCGCACCGCATCTATGCGGGCAGTGATATCTTCCTGATGCCTTCTCAGTTTGAGCCCTGCGGGTTAAGCCAGATGATCAGCCTGCTGTACGGCACTGTGCCGATTGTACGCGAGACCGGCGGCCTGCGCGACACCGTGCTCAGCTACAATGAGTACTCCGGCGCCGGCAACGGTTTCAGCTTCTTCAACTATAACGCCCACGATATGCTGAACACCATCCGGCGTGCCCTGACCATCTACAGCAGCAAGCCGGATATATGGAAGATGCTGATGCAGCGCGGCATGAGCGGTGACTACAGCTGGAAACATTCCGCTGAGATGTATGTATCGCTTTATCAGTGCATGCTGGCTCCGGAGAAAAAGGAAGATCCCGCCGTCCCTTTTGAGGAAGGGGCGCATGCTGTAGAAGCCCCTAAGCCGAAGGCCGTAAAAAAGCCCAAACCTGTCAAAGCCGCGGCGCCCAAGGCAAAGGCTGCCGATAAAGAAAAGGCCGGCAAGGAAAAAGCGCCCGTAAAGAAGCCCAAACCAAAGAAGTCCGAATCCTGAACAGGCATGAAAAAAGCCCAGGCATAATGAACTGCCGGGCTTTTTTCATACCGTGAAGCTGATTATGTCGCCGTCGCTATGCACTCGATTTCTACCAGGGCGCCCTTGGGCAGAGCCTTGACCGCGACAGTAGAGCGAGCAGGTTTATGGTCTGTAAAGAACTTGCCATAGGCGGTGTTGAATGCGGCAAAGTCCGCCATGTCGGTCAGAAAACAGGTGGTCTTGATTATTTTTTCAAGGCCTGAGCCGGCAGCTTCCAGCACCACGCTCAGGTTTTTGATTGACTGCTCCGTCTGTTCGGATATGCCTCCGGCAACCAAATCGCCTGTGGCCGGTTCTACAGGTGTCTGCCCGGACGCGAAGATCAGGTTTCCCGTTTTGATAGCCGCGCTATAGGGGCCCAGCGCCGCCGGCGCTTTGGGGGCAATAATAGCTTCCATTTTTATTCCTCCTGTTAATTAGATAATCTATGGACTCCTCTCATTTATACTCATTCAGTCGCGTAAATGCAAGGCCTTTCAACCTTTTCTTTGATCCCTCAATTGCCCTTGTCCTGCGAAAACGTGATGTTTTCTCCATCTGTCCGGATGCTTATGTCCCCTTCGCGCGTCAGCAACACTTCCGCGTACAGCTGACGCAGAAGTGCCACAACTTCCTCATCCTCCGGGTTCTTCTCATCACTGGTAATCACGGCATAGCGGGGGCTGACTTCCCGGAAGAACGCGGCGCTCAGCTTCTCTGCCCTGCCATGATGGGGCACTTTCAAAACATCATGGCTGAGATCACCTTCATCGATTAATTCTGCCAGGCGCGGGTTTTCGGCATCGCCCGCGAATAAAAAGCGCATGCTTCCAAAGCTCAGGCTGGTCACCAGGGAAAAATCATTCTCCTCATCTTTTCCGTAGTAATTATCGTTCGCCACATCGATCGCATAGCCCACACCATCCAGCTCGAAGGACATGTTCTCTCCCAGATTTTCAACCCTCACCTGTGTTTGTTCAATGGCATCCACATACTCCCTGTACTGTTTGCTGTCTTTTTCATAGGCAGGCTCGATGACCACTCCGACTGGCAGAGCCTCCAGCACTATATCCGCGCCACCAACATGATCCTTATCAAAATGTGTGATGATCATCACATCGACTCGCTCGATCCCTTTTTTTTCAAAAAAGGAAACGATCCTTTTGCCCATTTTGTCAGTACCCGCATCGATCAGCACGGTGCTGTTATCCGTCAGAATCACAATGGCATCCGCCTTGCCAACGTCCAGAAATATCACTTCCAGGTGACTGGTCTGGGCATTGATCCCCAAGGGCAGTGCCATCAGTACCAGGCTGAGCATACAGGCAATTGTTTTTTTCATTACTCTTCCTCTGGTTTATGCCGCATCAAGCACTCGGACAATGACAGCCAGCGCCAGTCCGAGCAGCAATAAAGCAATATAGCTTCTTTTGTAAAGCACCAGGTACGCGATCCACTCTCGCACAAAAGCATTAATCGAAAAGTATAGTTTTGTTTTTGAACCCTGCCCATCACAGGGAATATCCAATTCCCTTGATAGCAGCAATGCGCGCAACACATGATAGCGCGTTGTCACCAGGAGAATTCTCCCTTCCCCCCTTGTATGCTGCTCTATCAAGCGCTTTGAGAACAATAGGTTCTCGTAGGTGTTGGTCGACTGATCCTCCGTGATAATGTCTGTCGTTGGCACACCGCGGTCTACAGCGTATCGTCTCATCGCTTCCGCCTCGGCGACTATCTCATCCGCCCCTTGGCCGCCCGACATGATCAGCAAACTTCCAGGATTTGTTTGATAGTTTTCGATACCCTTGTCCACCCTGCCCGCAAGCAAGGGCGTGAGGGTTCCGTCCCGGCGCAACCCGCTGCCCAGAACAATAATATACTGATACTTCCTTCGCCTGGGGATCAGGCTGAGCAGGTTGGTCACCGTGTAAACTGCAAAGATGGCCGCCGTCACAACAAAACAATACGTTAAAAAGTCGTACAGAAAATCAAGCAAGCCGCTCTCAATCTTTCCCCCCAGCATCGGCCAAAACAATAGATAGAGCATGTAAAAGACACCTAATCCCAGCGACAAGGCATGGGAAAGTGAAAAACCCTCACGCCGGATCAAACGCGTGCCGGAGCTAAGCAAAGAAGCGATCAAGGCGAAGGGAAACGTCATCAGGACAAGGAGGACCAGCGCGACCCCTGCGATCAGCGCGTATTCAGCCCATCGGCTACCCCAAAACCTTACCAGCAACAGAGTGACCAGGCCAAGAAGTCCCGTCACAGCCGTCAGAAAGGAGACACCCAGCCAGAGGCTGCGGGGCTTCTTAAAAAATCGGAAGAAAAACCAAGCCATGCTGAATGCGGCGAAGGCAATGACAACCGTGATGAAAATGTGCTGCGTCACTGAGGATTCACATCCTTTTGTATTTGATTAATCATTGAATATCGGCAAATCATTCAGGGCACGGCTCAGATTCATAGCATCCCAGGGCATATGCTCAGCGATACTCAGCCCCACAAGTTCAGCGTGGCGGTTTACATCATTCATTATTCTGACCACCTCCCGGATCGTAAGCTCTCCCACCGCCGCAGGGAAATCTTCCTTTTTCAGATAGGGCTTACCGGGAAGGATCGCTCTGAAATCTTCCGGAGATAATACATCCAGGTCCCAATGTACGGCCAGGTGTGAAATCCCATTGTCCTTAATCCAGGCTATCAGTGCTTCGCTGCTTTTCTTCAGTTCCTGCGGTCCAACCATGCGGATACCCGACTGGCTTGCCTCTGCGTCCATGGGGCGCAGTTCCCCTTCGATCAAGCCCGCGTATATGACACGCCGAGCATCGATCGGATGCTTCATACGTGCGGCAAAGCTGGGCGCGCCTCGTCCCATGATGCTGCCCAGCACCATCTCATGAGCATGCGTGCTGTGTTGAGGCGTCGCGATGTCCGGATGCGCGTCCAGCCAGATGATCCCCAGCCCTTTTCCATATTTTCCGCTGAGGTAGTCAAAAGGCGCCTGCGAAACAGAGCAATCCCCTCCGAACACAATCACGCGGTCAGGGGCTCGGGCTTCAACAACCACAGATGTTTCCCTCAGCTGCCACAGTAACGCACGCTCTCCCTCCACACCATTCTCGACAGGCAAAGGGAGGGACGTTTCCTGATCTACAGCAATCCTCACCGTCTCATCCTGTCCGCTTGGCGGCGCGATGAATGCCAGCAGCTCCGCCCCAAACAGGTAGTCAGGGTTCACGCCGCCCTGCCACTGCGGCAGGATCAAACGAAGTGTCTTGTTCATTTCAACTCTTTCCTCCGCTTCCAAACATTATATTCGCCTTGACTTGATCCTGTTCCTCATGCCCTTACCACTTTTATCATCCTGAGGGGTTCTCGATGATTATATCAGAAAAAATGGCATGATAGCAGTTCTCCAAAATGCAGACAGGGCAAAAGATTAGCTTCAGGGGCCAGCTGAAAACAGTCCTTCCTTGATAAAACATACCCTTTGTGTTAGTTTATAACTCAGGCGATGAAAGGAGACTTTGTCTCTGAACAATTCCTCTGAAATTTCTTCTCTCCGATTATATTGAAATCAAAGGAGCCCTGTTTATGGCATCCTACGCCTCCTTTATCCGTACGGTAACGCTCATTTTTCCTGGGGTCTCTCTGCTGCTCACCCTGCCATTTATCATCTATAACTACCGTCGCTATGGGTCAGTATCGCTGTTGCGGAGCTTCGTGCTGTTCTCTTTTTTATTCTATCTGATGTGCGCTTATTTCCTTGTCATTCTTCCCTTGCCGGATCCGGCTGAAGTTGCCATGCGCCACACACCTGCAATGCAGTTGATTCCTTTTACTTTTATTAAAACTTTTATCGATGTTTCACCTTTCAGGCTAAACGATCCCTCTACCTATCTTCCGGCTCTTTGGTCCCATGCGTTTGTTGAGCCTTTTTTCAATCTGCTGCTTTTGCTTCCTTTCGGAGCCTATCTGTCGTACTATTTTAATAATAACTTAAGAAAAACTATTCTTGTTACCTTTCTGATAAGCATGTTCTTTGAACTGACCCAACTAACCGGATTGTATGGTATCTATCCCAGGCCCTATCGCCTGTTTTCAGTGGATGATTTGGTGTTGAACACATTTGGAGGTCTACTGGGTTACAATCTGGGGCTTGGCATAAGGCAGGTATTGCCCTCAAAGCTCCGCTTGGATGAAAGGGGCTATCAGAGCAGTCAGAACGTGGGGTATGTGCGGAGGGTGACAGCCGATTTTGTGGATCTCATGCTTGTTTTCCTGCTGGTTGCTCTGTCGGTAAGGTTTATGTCGGGTCCATTCCTGTTTCCCCTTGTTTTTACTCTGTATTCTGTTGGATTAAGCGTCCTGACCGGGGGACGTACTCCAGGAAAAACCCTGGTGCGAATACGTGTCACGGCAAGCGACAGCCGCTTGCCCTTTCCTGTTCTGCTGCTCATACGTTATACGCTGGTCATGGCTCCCGTCTGGGCGCTGGAGCAGGCCTGGCAGCTGCTGTTGCAGGCAGAAAAGTCGACATTGTTTGCGGGGATCGGATTACTTATCCTGGCATTGATCTATCTTGTCAGCTGGATCACAGGGTTCTTCATAGAAAAGCATCTGTGGTACGAAATATTGAGCCGAACCCGGCTGGAGAGCACCTTCACATTAAAAACTCAGGGGCCCGTGAGGAAACAGGCCGAACATTTGTAATTGCATCGGGAAGGCGATCAAAGCACTCCTTCCTCCACATGGCCTCCATGCTTCTCCCAATAACCAGAATAGGTTCGCTCTGCATGCCCGTCAAAGTTTAGCTGATACATTCTGAATGTAACGGTAATATCCTTGGGCTGCCATTGCTCCGTATAGGAATACCTGTATTTCATACCGATCTTTTTCATCGCCCTGCCGCTGTAGTAATTATTCACATCGTGGGTAGCTGTGATGTAAGCATATCCGGCTTTTCTAAGAATATCCACTACTTCCTTCGCTGCTTCCGTTGCAAGCCCTTGATGCCAAAAATCGCTTTTCAAACCGTAGCCAAAATCACAGCTTTCATCATTGGCGACCCAGACATAGCCAACCGGCTCGTTATTTTCTTTTTTGCAAACAGCATAGCGATGGAAGAAGCCTGCCTCATAATAATCCAAAAACTGCTCCTTAAAAACAGCTTCGCTTCATCAAGCGTTCTCAGCGCGAACCAGGGTAAAAAGGCATTGGCTTTCTCGTCACGCAGAATATCAGGCAGGTCCTCAGCGTCAGCTTCGGAAAATCTGCGGAGGATCAGCCTGTCAGTGATTATCTTCATTCATATTCCCTTTACAGTCCCCCAGGAATTGATATCAAAAAAGATACAGTTTGTTTTAGCAAGTTCTGTATCTTTTGGTGC
>CAZYKQ010000021.1:0-20148 GCA_964648235.1 uncultured Christensenella sp.
TGCAGGCCGAAATGAGATAGAAATGCGTCCGTGGTTGCGTAGAGAATGGGGCGGCCAATGGTCTCTTTGCGGCCTACTTCCTTCACCAGGTTCTTATTGATCAAAGACTGAAGGGAATAATCACATTTTACGCCCCGGACCGCTTCCAGATCAAGCCTGGTGACGGGCTGGCGATAGGCTACGATGGCCAAGGTTTCAAGGGCGGCTTGAGTCAATGACTGCTTTTGAACCGGCTGCAGGAGCCGCTCAATATAGGGGGCATAGTCAGCCCGTGTCGCCAGCTGGATATGACCGCCAAAGCGCTTAAGGCGCAGTCCGCGGCGCCCGCTGTCGTATTGCTGTTCAAGACGATAGGCGGCCGCTGAGATCTGCGCTTCATCCTGCTCCAGCGCGCGCGCAAGATCCCGCAGGGCTACGGGCTCTCCCGCCACATATAATATTGCCTCGATAATGTTCTCAAGCTCCATGCTCTTGTTTCCTTTTTTTCACCGGACTCAGCAGAATCTCTCCGTATGCTTCATCCTGTGTGATCATAACGCGGCCCAGGCGCAGCAGTTCCAACACCGCCAGGAAGTAGGTGACGATCTCTTCTTTGGTCGGCTTCTGCCGGATGAGATCTGAAAAACTGAGGGCGCCTTGTTTTAGGCGTTTGGATATCCGCAACATGCAATCAGGCACACTGTGCTCTTCGCGCATGATGCGCTGGGCGATGTCAAGGGGCGGTTCGTCCTCTTTGGGTGTTCTTGCCATCACAGCGGCAAAGGCTTCAATCAATCCTGATAAGGTCAGGCCGGATATTTCAAAGCTGGGCGGCGGCAGCGGGTACTCTTCCGGCAGCTTTTCATACATCAGCGCAGCCGCTTTTTCAAAGCCCTGCATGTCGACAGCGATCTGCTTAAAGCGGGCGTACTCTTCAAGCTGGCGAATCAGAAGAGCCTGAGGGTCCTCCTCATCCTCCGGCGGAGCAGGCTTGGGCAAAAGAGAGCGGCTTTTAATTTCAAGAAGTGTCGCGGCCATCTGGATAAAGGAGGATGCCTCGTCCATATCCAGGTTTTCCGCTTCGGATACAGAACGAATGTATTGATCGGTTACCTCGGAGACAAAGATATCCTTGATATCGATTTTTGCCTTCCCGATCATGAACAGCAGCATATCCAGCGGGCCGTTAAAATCCTTAAGTTTCAGCGTGAGCGCCATATCAATCCCTCACAGGCCAAAAAGCCGGAGAAAGCCGCCCAGTACCAGCCCCTGCACAAAATTAACGCCAGCTCCGACAATACGGCTGACAATGTCTGTTGAAAACATAAGGACAAGCAGCACCATATGGGCAATACGGAATGCTTTGCCAGACAGATTGATTCTCCCCTTGAGCAGAAGATCGTTGACCACATGAAAACCGTCCAAGGGCGGTATAGGCAACAGATTGAATAAACACAATCCCAGATTGATCATGCAAAAATGCAAGAGAAAGCGTTGAACATGAAGCAGCCAGGGCGTTTGCAACAAAGGCGCAATTTCTTTTGCATAAACGGGGAACAGCTGTATGGAGTACCCGATCTCCTGAAAGCTGAGCATGAACCGCATTCCTTCAGCATTCCGTCCCAATTCAGGCACATACATAGCCATGCCGACCAGCACCGTCAAAAAAGTACTAAATACAAAGAGAATCAGGTTTGTGGTCACTCCCGCCAAAGAAACCAGCAGATCATCCCGGCTGCCGCGTTTGAAATTATTGGGATTGACGGGCACAGGCTTGGCCCAGCCAAAGCCAAGTAAGAATAAGCTGATCGTACCGATAGGGTCCAGGTGCTTGAATGGGTTTAAGGACAGCCTCTGCCTCAGTTGCGCTGTCGGATCGCCGCAACGCAGTGCGATATAGCCATGTGCTACCTCATGGAAGGTCAACGCCATCAATACTGCAGGCGCGCGGTAAAGCATAAACAGCAAAAACCCCAAAGGGTCTTGCTGCAGATAATCAAGCACGCTTCGTTTTCTCCTTATTCATAAAATGGGCCAGGACCTTTACAGCCAGAAGCCCGGCTATGGTGCCTGAAAGGTCCAGCAGAACATCCGCCACCGCGGCGCCGCGCCCGTTGGTCAGCTGCAGCGCTTCGTCTGCGGAGGCGATGAATACGGCGAACAAAAATAGCCAAACGCTCCGCATACGGTAATCCGGCCGAAGGATCAGGGCCAAGGCCATCAGTTCCACTCCCAGCAAAAAATACTCGGTGAAGTGGGCCAGTTTTCTGGTAATAAAAGTAATCATGCCATCGCTGTGCCATTCCTTCACGGGGATACTCAGCACCACGGGCCGCACAATCTCTTCCGCCGCGCCGCTGCGTTTCATGGACTTCTCCGGGCTTTGCAGGGAATTGAACCAGATGAAGGCAATGGTCAATATGATCAGCACGACAAAAAGCAGCACCAGAATGCGGCGCTTTTTAGAAAAGCGGCGAAAGCGCTCAGGCATCCTGATCAGAAAGCCGTTTAATTTCTTCCTCCACCTGTGCCCTGGTGACATAGTTCAGCGGCGAGAAACGGCCATCCAGCGCTGTTTCCAGCTTTTCAAGGGCTGCTGCCTTATCCCCCGCTTCCAGGTCATAACGGGAGAGGAACCAAAGGGTATCGATCTGTCCGGGCTTTTGCTCATGCGCTTTATCGAAATACTCCTTCGCCTTCTGCTTGTCATCAAGCAGCCTGTAGTGCAGCTGACCCAGGTTGTCCAAGGTCACGCTTGCCTCGTCGTCGTATTCATAGGCTTCGGTATTGAAGCGCAAAGCGTTTTCTGCATCGGCCACCTCCACATAAAGAAAGCCCAGCGTTTCATATGTCAAGCCGCAGGGGTGCTCCCTGTGCGCGCTTTCCAGCAGCTTGACTGCCTTTTCACGGTTGCCCAGCTTCCAATCCGCGATCGCAAAGTTCATCAGCAGCTGGACCCGGTCATCCTTCGTAAGCTCCGGTGCCCTCTGTATTTTGGCCAGGAGGTTCTTCACCTTCTGGTAATTCTCCTCGCCGCCGTCCCGCAGCAATAAAACGGAGTAGGGCAGCAGAAAGTTGGGTTTCAATATACCCTGGCTGATCAACGCCTCATAATCCTGCTTCGCTCCCTGTATATCACCCTTCTGATGCTTTGAAAGCGCTGCCCGTATTTTGATGCTGTCCATCAAGCCCATGTGTATGTCCTCCAGTCTTTTCTATCAGCCTTCGGCTGCGGTAAGCAAGGTCCTGATATTCGCGGGAATTTTCCCCCCCGCGTTCAGGCGCCTCCAAACAATATATCATGCCCCTGCGAGCGATGGCAAGCGCGCGCTGAGGCTCACGGAAACGGTGTTCGTATAGTTTGGCAAGCTCGATATACACTTTGGCACCACCACGCCCAGACAGGCGCAAACGCTCATAACCCTCAGCCGCCGCCTCCATCCTTCCCTCACGCTTGAGGATATCCGACAAACGTATCTGGGCCAGATCGCGCACACTATTATCTCCGCACAGGCGGAAGCAGGCTTTTGCCTGCTCTTTCTCTCCGCGCTTTTCAAACACACGCCCCAGGCTGTACAGGTCCCTTTGATCTTCGGCCTCCAAGGGACGTTCATGCAGGTTGACCAGAGCGTATAGAAGCCTGGCCATGGATACGATGTCCTGCGCGTTATGCTCGATGATATCATCAAGCAAGGCTGTTTCGCGGGTCTTGAGATAGGTGAAATACCGCGCCGGCACTTCGCTGCCCGGCAGGTCATCCTCGCGGGGCATGCCAAACACTTCGCTTTCAAGCTGCGTCAGTTTGCAGGGCTTGACACGCATTTTGAACACACGGCGGGCAATATGAAGCAGGTCAATATTATCAGGAGGCTCATATCCCGCATGCAGACGGTTCATGGTCAGCCTGGACTGGATCAGCGGCATATCAAAAGCAGCACCGTTGAATGTGACTACCGTTGCGCAACGTTCAAGCGCCTCTAAAACAGGAGCCAGCACAAAGGGTTCCTCATCATAATCACGCATCATGTATTGCGTCACGACAAATTCATCGCCCACAAACTGTCCCAGTCCAATTAAAAAGGCGACCGTCCCCGCCCCGCCGCTTAGGCCCGTCGTTTCCGTATCTAAAAAAAGAAGCGCAGAAGGGGAAATATCCTCCTGTATTTCCCGCCCCAGCATCAGGCGCAATGTCTCCGCGCTTAAAGGCCGCACCGGAAAATGACAGCAGGGATATCGCTTTTCACGTATCAGACAGCCTTCCGCCGGCAATCTGGCAGAATCAGAAGGTTTTTTTTGAAGCTGCGAAGCCCGCAGCTTGTCAAGGAGCGACGGCATTGCCTGTACGGGGGAACAATGAGGTTTCCTCATCTGTATCAATGCGCGGACCCGCGGTAGGCCTTGGTGTGGGGTAGATCCGCCACAGCGCCTGTTCGTAGCCTATTCCTTCAGGCAAATAAGGCAAGGTAGCCTCCCGCAGCGCTTCCTCCTGTTGCTGAAGCGTACGGGCTGAAAACAGTGCCTGCGGGATAGGCTGCGGGTTTTCTTCCAGCTGCCCGCGCACCAATCCTTCCAAAAGCAGATCAGTCGCTCCGGCGAGAGCATATTCCGGCAGATTCTTTATGATGTCATAATATTGCTCATAAGGGATGTTCAGCGCATGCAAGGCTCCGGCATGGGCGCGGCCCAGATAGCGCAAATGCCAGGGCTCATAGGCATAGCCCGTGATATCCCGCCACTCCTTCTCGTAACGAATGATAAAACCGAAGCGGTGCGCGTTCTCTGCCACCCACTTCCCTTCATCGGTGTCCGCAAAGGCTTCATTCAGTTGATGGAAATTAGAGGACTGAATATCCATGACCAGACCCAGCTGATGCTCACTGGTCCCCGGAGGGGCCACCGTGCGCATCGCGCGCTCACGCCCTACTTCCTCCACCTTCCCGCTGAACAATATCTGTTGAATGCCATAGCTGCGATATCCGCTGACAGCGTAGAGAATATGCTTCTCCTCACGCTTGGCGGCGGCAAACATCTCTTCCAGAGCGCGGGCAGCCTCTTCGCGGATTTTGATCTTGTCTTCCATGTTTTTTTTCCGCGTAGGCACCTTAGGAACAACCAGGTCACCGGGTTCATAGGAAGCGCTTGCCTTATTTTCCCGGTTGACAAGGCAGAGGATGCCGCCTTCATCCAGCATGCTGCCCGATTCACTCGGGCGCTGAGCCGCAGGCCCTTGCGTTGTTTCCGGGAAAGGGAAATCCTCCGGCATCACCTCTGCCCAAGCGACATTCCCTATGCACAGGCAAAGTACGAATAATAACGATAAAATCCTGATACGCACCAATATCTCCTTAAGGCTTTGAATAAAACAGGGACACCTCGTTATCGCCTTCCCCGTCCGTCTCATCAAGCATCACGGGAGCGGGCGGGGCATTCAGATCCCGGCACAGCGCCGCAAAATCTCCCCCTTGGGCTTCATAATCTTTAATGGCTTCAGCCACCTCTATGGTAAATTCTTCAAGAGAGAGGCGCTTGTCCATTATATAGGCCGCCACCTCTTTTCCAACATAACGAAAATGCCAGGGTTCGTAGATGATTCCGGTGATAGTTTGCTTCTCGGGCATGTACCGCAAAATGAAGCCAAAGCGAGCGGCGTTTTCTTCCATCCACCTGGCTTCAGCCGTTTCTCCGAAGGCTGTTGTCATCCCCTCGCGCTTGGTCCAATCGTAGTTCAGCAGATCAACCCCCAACCCCGTCTGATGATCGGATGAGCCGGGAAAAGCAACCACGCCGTCATCTTTCCCATATCGGGATAAACGGCTCTCATACATTGTTTTCTGCGTTTGATAGCTACGATAGGCGCTCTTCACATATATTTTCAACCCCGCCTCTTCTTCCGCCGCCAAAAACATATCGTTCAAGGCTTCCGCTGCGGCTTGGCGTAGCTGGAAGCCACGGTTGGTCGCGCGCAGCTTGAGGTCAACCAGATCATGGGGCTCAAAAGATGGATCCATCAGTTCGCTTTTATTGCTCAAGACCAGATAATCCCCCTTGCCTTCAACAACATTGGCAGGCAAGGGATAATTCCAATAAGGCTCCGCAAAGGAAAAACCGATACGCAACAGTAACGCTAAGGTCAGGGCTACCAGCCTTTTTACATTCACCTCAGGCTATCCTCCGTAATGAATTGAGAGAAATGGGCCAGACGGAGCTGTTCGATGTAGTGTTCCAAGGGGATATCAAGCTCAAATATCCGCGCGGCATGTTCTTTGCCCACATAGCGTATATGCCAGGGCTCATCCGCGTAACCGGTGATATCCGTCCACTCCGCCTTATAGCGGATAATGAAACCAAATTCGTGCGCGTGACTGCGCACCCAGGCTCCTTCTTCGCTGCTGCCAAACGCGCCGGTAAGATTGGCCTTATTTTTTCTGCCCAGGTCCATGGCCAAGCCCAGTTGATGCTCGCTTGCGCCGGGCGGCGCGACAAGCAGCCTGGCCCGCGCGTTCTCCCTCTTATCCTCCGACCCTGTCCTGCGCCTGTAAATGGTGCGCTGGGTCGACCAGCTGCGATAACCGCTGACAGCCACTAAAGTATAACCCGCTTCCGATGCTGATGCAAACATCTCATCCAGGCTGTCAGCCGCCTCTTTGCGCATCAGCGTCCCGCTGTTTGTCCCGGCGGCCTGCGGCTTCACCAGATCAGGCGGCACATAATCCTCGCTGAGCATATAGCTTTGGTTAACCAAATACAAATTGCCGCCCAAATTGGTCTGAGCGACATAAGCATCAAGCGCTGTCTGAGAAAGGCTCATCAAGGCAGCCAGCAGGGATAAGAGTTTTACAATCATGATTCGTCTTGCGGCATTCTGATCATCTCTTCCAGCCTATGACCATATTTGGACGACAGGCGGCCGATGGAAGCGTGATTGAGCATCACGCTGACCAAGGTCCCCTCCTCCTGATGATCTTCACTCGAAACACGGCCCTGTTTTCTCAGATCACCCAGGAGAGCATATTCTGAAAATGGAACAAAAAACCGAAACAGGCGCTCCCTCTGGCGCAAAAGGCTTGCGATATGAAGGATCAATTCATCAAGCCCGTCTCCTTTGACCGCTGATACAGGGAAAGCGCCGGGCAGCTCTGTCGCGTCAGGCAGCGCTTGATCAATCTTGTTTAACACTTCAATGCGCGGTTGGTGATTGGCTCCCAGCGTATCCAGCACCTCTTCAACCACGTCGCGCTGGGCGCGAAGTTCAGGCGACGACGCATCTGAAACAATCAGCAGAATATCGGCCAGGGCTGCTTCTTCCAAAGTCGAGTGGAAAGCCTCGATCAGATCGGTAGGAAGTTTATTGATAAACCCAACCGTATCAACCAAAATAAAAGAATCCCCGTCTGGCAATTCCAGCTTGCGGTTGACTGCATCCAATGTGGCAAACAGCTGATTTTTTACAAGCACATCAGCCCCTGTCAAACGGTTCAGGAGAGTGGACTTGCCTACATTGGTGTATCCGACAAGCGCAACAACAGGTATGCCTGTACGCTCCCTGCCCTTGCGTCGTACGCCTCGCTGGCGCTCCATCTTTTTCAATTCTTCCTTCAGCTGGCCGATTCGCTCGCGAATATGCCGCCTGTCCATCTCCAGCTTGCTCTCACCGGGGCCCCGCACGCCTATGCCGCCAAGCAGACGGGACATGGCTTGTCCTTGTCCTTTTAAATGGCTGGCACGATAGTTCAGCTGGGCCAGTTCAACCTGCAATTTACCCTCGCTTGTAACAGCGTTCTGAGCGAAAATATCAAGAATCAAGGTGGTTCTGTCCACAACGCGGATGCCGACCAGCTCCTCCAGATTGCCGGTCTGAGCGACGGTCAGCTCGTCATCCGTTACCAGAATATCAGCATCCAGTGCCTGTGCCTGGAGCGAAAGCTCCGATGCCTTCCCGCTGCCTACATAGGTGGCTGTATCGGGACGCGATTTTTGCTGCAGTACCCGCCCGACTACGAAAGCGCCCGCGCTTTCGCAAAGGGCTTCCAGCTCGTCCAGGGACTTTTCACTGTCCACTGAAACCAACAGGGCGCGTTCAGGCCCCTGCGCACCCGTCAGCTCGCCGGAGGCGAATACGACACGGTCGCTCTGGGCAATTTCATCAAGCCACTCGGATTGAGGCAGCTTATCCAATGGATAGACAGCCGTCATGCGCGGGATAAGCCCTTCACCAAGAAAGGCTGCGCTGATACCGGTGATTTCTCCCCCTTCATCGACCCCGATCGCACACATGGCATCCAGCCGAAGGTTTTTGAGGGCTGTCAAATCAACCTCGGACAGATACGCGCTGCCGCCCGGATGTGTATGGATACAGCGCACCATGCTCAGGCGCTCACTGCTGCGACGCAGGCTCAGCTGCTCCAGTGGTACACTGTCAAGATAGCCGACTGTGACGCTCAGTACCTCGCCGGTACGGGAAACATAGACCGCAATCTCCCGGTTGAGCGCCATGCTGTGTTCTGAAAGCCGCCGGGCAAAATCCGGCGGCAAAAATTCATCACTGCTGATTTCATAATCATACAGCGTTTTCAGTTGTTCAATGACACTGTTTCTGATGCCTGATAGATTGCCGTTGATGTCGGGCATGTATTCTCCTTTACTCTTTGGGATGTTTTTTCTGATAATCCTCAATCGCCGCGTGAATGGCTTCCTCAGCAAGCAAGGAGCAGTGAACCTTTGCGGGCGGCAAGCCGTCCAGTGCCTCCATCACAGCCTTGTTGGTGATTGTTAGCGCTTCTTCGATAGTCTTGCCTTTTACCATCTCGGTCGCCATGGAACTGGTCGCGATAGCGGCGCCGCAGCCAAAGGTTTTGAACTTAACGTCCTGGATAATATTGTTCTCCACTTTCAGGTAGATCTGCATGATGTCGCCGCATTTTGCGTTGCCGACGGTACCCACGCCGTCCGCCTGTTCAATGGATCCGACATTGCGCGGATTTGAAAAATGATCCATTACTTTATCCGTATACATGGTTTATACCTCTTTCTCAGGAAAAATCGGGGACATATCCCGTAAAGTCTTGACGATAGCCGGCAGAACACGGACGACTTCATCCACATCGGCCTGTGTGCTGTCCTCGGACAAAGAGAAGCGCAAGCTGCCGTGAGCGATCTCGTGCGGCAAGCCGATGGCCAGCAACACATGGGAAGGGTCAAGCGATCCCGAAGTGCAGGCGGAGCCGGAACTGGCGGCAATACCGGCCAGATCCAGCCGCAGCAAAAGAGCCTCCCCTTCGATATAGCGTACTGAGATATTGACATTGCCGGGCAGGCGATCAGTCGGGTGCCCGTTCAGGCGAATATCCGGAATGGCTTCCTGAAGGCGCTTAATCATGTCATCGCGAAGCCGTGTAAGCTTTTCAGCATTCTTTTCGCAATTGGCAGCGGCAATTTCCATGGCTTCGCCCATGCCCACAATGGCCGGCAAGTTTTCCGTGCCGGCACGCTTGCCTCTCTCCTGAGCGCCGCCGCTGATCAAAGGATCAATTCTGACGCCGGTCCGTATATAAAGCAAACCCACACCCTTGGGCCCATGGAACTTATGGGCGGACAGGGAAAGCATATCCACCCCCCATTCCTCCACATCGATGGGAACAACCCCCATGGCCTGCACGGCATCCGTGTGCATCAGAATGCCATGAGCTTTGGCCACTTGCGCAATCTGCTTGATCGGCATCAGCGTGCCGATCTCGTTGTTTGCCGCCATGATGGTAATCAGGATGGTCTGATCGGTGATCGCTTCCTCTACTTGCCTGGCGGATACCCGGCCGTACTCATCCACAGGAAGATAGCTTACTTCAAAGCCCTGTCCCTCCAGCCACTGGCAAGTGTGTAACACAGCATGATGCTCAACCGAGGTTGTAATGATGTGATTGCCTTTCTTTCGCCTTGCGAACGCCGCGCCTTTGATGGCCCAGTTATCACTTTCAGAACCACCGGCGCTAAAATAGATCTCCTGAGGCTTTGCATTGATGGCGGCGGCAGCCTGTCGGCGTGCGGTGTCCACCGCTTTACGGGCTTCACGGCCCGTCTCATAGATGCTGGACGCGTTGCCAAAGTGCTCCGTGAAATAGGGCAGCATTTTATCAAGCACCTTTTTTGATACCGGGGTAGTCGCTGCGTTATCCAAGTAGATACGGTTCATCTGGCGAGTGCTCCTTTGATGTGATAAGGTTTATCTTCAAGTATATCCGACAAGGTGATGCCCTGCATCAAGCCGTTGATGCTTTCAGTTAAGTAACGCCACGTGCGTCTGGTCCTGCAATCACTGCCTTTGCCGCAATGCCCTTCATCTTCCGCACAGTCAGCAAGGCTGATAGGCCCCTCAGTAGCCTCGATGATGTGGGCCACGGTGATCAATCGGGGATCACCCGACAGGTTATACCCGCCATTTGCTCCGCGCACCGTAGTGACAAGGCCGGCTCTTCGCAGCGCGCCCAGCAGTTGTTCCAAATATTGCTCCGGAAGGCCGTCCTCCGCGATCGTCTTAAGCGACTGAGGGCCGTCCATGCGATGCTTGGCCAAGAAAATCATTGCGTGCAGCGCGTACTGCCCGCGCGTCGACAGTTTCAAACTTCTTGCAACTCCTTTCCAAACGAATCCCGATAAAAACTATCGGGTTTCCGAAAGAGGATAGCACCCTGTTCTACCCATGTCAACGCACAGAAACAGTTAGCATATGCTAATAATATTCGTTTTGATATTGTACGTGAGGGGGCTAAATAGTTAATGAACTGCCCATAGCTCTTCTTTGCGCCGGGTCATCTCCTGCACTCGTGCAATGTAATGACCAATCTCCTTGACATTCGCCGCGCGGCAGACCATTAGCCGGCCAGGTGTCACTCTCTTTGAGATACCGCCCGCTCCCATCGCCAGAACGCTCAGTGTATCCTCCATGGTGTCAACGTTGTACAAACACTCCCTGCCCGGTTTGGCATACCCTGCATTTTCAAGGTTACCCGCCATGTGCTTTTGTCTATAGAGATAGTAGGGCTGCATGCCAAGGAAAAGAGCGGCTTCCAAACCCATGCCGACCATCTCCTCCACTGCCTCGGCAGACGGAAGCGTATCCTGCCAGCGATGCATGTCGCTGGAGCGTTTGACGCACAGGGTATGTACGGTCAGGCTTTCCGGCGAACAAGTTTTCACCCAATCAAGCGTCTGCCCGAACATATCCGTGGTTTCACCGGGCAGGCCCGCAATCAGGTCCATGTTAATGTGATCAAAGCCCATCGATCGGGCCAGGTCAAAGGCTGCCTGTGTCTGCGCATGGGTATGCCGGCGGCCGATCAATTCAAGCGTAACATCGTGAATGGTCTGTGGGTTGACAGAAATGCGGCTGATCCCGTGATTCGCCAAGACATCAAGGCGCTCGACTGTCATACTGTCGGATCTTCCGGCCTCGACAGTCGCTTCCCTGCATGAATCGATCAGAGGCCGGGAAGCCTTCAGCACCCTGTCCAGCTGCAAAGCGCTCAAGGCAGTCGGTGTTCCGCCGCCCATATAAAAGGCACGGGGTTTCAGGCCTTTCTCAGCGATCAGCTTGATCGTTGCCGCGATCTCCTCCTCCAACGCCTGCGTATAAGGGTCCAGCAGACGACCGTTTCCAACCTGCGCACTGATGAAGCTGCAGTAACGGCAGCGGCTCTCGCAAAAGGGAATGCCGATATAGATATCGACCTCGTCATCGCCCGCCTTGAGCAATCCCTGCTGTGCCTTGACTACACGACCCATCAGAGCAGTCTTGGCAGGGGTAACATCATACTGTCTCCCCACCTCAGCAAGGGCTTCCTCCAGGTCTAAGCCATCAGCCAGGTGTTCATAGACCAGACGGGTCGGACGAATCCCTGTCAAAGCGCCCCAGGGCGGCTGAATGCCTGCGGCATTCTTCAGCAGTTGATAAAGCGCCAGCTTCAGCCGGCGCTTGCATTGGCGCTTATCACTGACAGCATCGGGCAAGGCCGTGTCCTCATACCTGATCCGCGCATTCAGAAGACCGCTGAGCAAGAGAGTTGTCTGGCGCAGGCCGTCCAGTAAGGTTTCCGTATGAACAAGGCTGAGATCAGCCTCCTGAGGAGACTGTGCGTGGTCCACATTATTGTAAAAAATACCCACGACATCATACATTTCTTTCCCGAAGTCACAGCGGGGAGTACTTGTCCACAGCTTCATGGAATAAAAAAGCTGGACCCGTGACCGGGGTGCGCGTAAAGACCATGCATTGCAAGAAGCCTGCGAAGGGACTCGCGCATCTGCTTCATGGAGCCGCCGGGCAAATCGGTACGTCCATAATCACCGTCAAAAATGGTATCGCCTGTGAACATATCATTGCCTGTAAGATAGCATACGCCGCCGGGCGTATGTCCGGGCGTATGAATCACCTGCAGAGCAATCCCAGCGATCTTCAGAATCTGTCCCTCATGGACAAAGTCTGTTGCCTGCGGGCGCTCATCCAGTTCCCGGCTGTAGTTGCCCACGCTGAAACGGCTGACGGACAGCATCGGCGCGTCCAGTTCATGAATATAGATTGGAACACCGGGAAAATCCTTCAGCGCCCCGGTATGATCCCAATGGCCATGAGTCAACAGCATGGCGGCCACTTTCTTTTCTCCCAGTTCCGCTCGGATGTTCTGCGGCTCACTTCCGGGATCGATCAAAACGGCATCCTCCCTGCCGGGCAGCGTCAAAATGTAGCAGTTCTCCTGTAGTTCCCCATTGGGAATTACTTTGATGATCATTCCATTTCTCCTGTTAAAAATTCTTTTTGCTGTCAAGCATCAAGGTAACGGGGCCGTCATTTAACAGCTCCACCTTCATATGGGCTCGAAAGCGCCCGCGCGCCACCTGAAAACCCCATTCCTTTTCAAGCCGCTCACAGCAGGCTTCACACAATTGCGCAGCGCGCTCGGGCGTTTCAGCTTGTGTGAAGCCAGGACGGTTTTGCCCTCTTGCATCGCCAAGCAAAGTAAACTGGCTGACAATCATCACCTCGCCGCCTGCGTCTTTGACAGACAGGTTCATCTTGCCCTCTGTGTCTTCAAAGACGCGCAGCTTGGCGATTTTATCAGCCAGGTAAACAGCATCCTTCTGTGTATCCCCAACTTCAACACCCAACAGCGCCATGAGTCCATGACCGATTTCTGATATCTTTTCTCCATCAACACTTACTCGGGCATAACTCACCCTTTGCACAACGCTTCGCATGAATACTCCTTCTCGTTCAGCTGACGCTTCGATAGGCCTCCAGCACATCCGACCGCTTCTGAATGCGGGTGACCGCCTGGCGCAGTTGCTCCTTGCTTGCAACCTGCAAGACCATGTGGATGGTAACCGTGCCGTTTTTATTGGCGCGCATGGATACAGCGCTGACGGGCGCTCCCATATCCGATACAAACACAGTAATCTCTCCCAGGAGGCTGGGATGGTCATAGGCGACAATGCGCACAGCCGCGCTGAAGGTGCCCGTGCCCTCATCCGCCCAGCTGACGCGGATGGCGCGCTCCGGCTCTGAGTTGATGGCGTTGACACAGTCTGATTTATGCACGGTCACACCGCGTCCACGGGTAATGTATCCCACGATCTCATCCCCGGGCACCGGGTTGCAGCAATGCGCGAAGCGCACCAGCATCCCCGCGCCGCCTTCCACATAGATGCCGTGGGTGGGCTTTCCCTGGCGAAGCACTTCCTTGGGCTCGGGCAGGGTAGGAACCTTCTTCTCTGATTTTTCGGACTCGCTCTTTTGCTCCTCCACCAGACGGGATATAACATACAGGCTGGTCAAACCGCCGAAACCGACAGTGGCGTACAGCGTCTCCAGATCATCAAACCCGTATTTTTTATAGATGGGCTCCAGGTATTCACTCTTTGTCAATTCACCCAGCTTGACGCCGCGTCGCTTGGATTCACGCTCCAGCATGTCCTTGCCCTTGGCCACATTTTCTCCGTGCAGCTCTTTTTTAAAGAACTGGCGGATTTTGGCTTTGGCCTGCTGGGTTTTAACGACGTTAAGCCAGTCCATGCTGGGGCCTTTGGACGCTGAGGAGGTCATTATCTCCACACGATCGCCCGTATTCAGTTCGGTGTCCAGGGGAATGATGCGCCCGTTAACCTTGGCTCCTACGCAGGCATTGCCGACCGCGGAGTGTATACGGTAAGCGAAATCAAGCGGAGTCGCTCCGCGCTGCATATTGATAATGTCGCCTTTGGGTGTAAAGACGAAGACCTCTCCGCTGAACAGGTCGGTTCTGAGCCCATCGATAAACTCTTTACTGTCCCGTGTTTCCGACTGCCAATCGAGTATCTGGCGCAGCCAGTACAGCTTTTTATCCAGCCCGCTGCCCGAAACGCCTTCCTTATAGTTCCAGTGAGCCGCAATGCCGTATTCGGCAACCCGATGCATTTCATAGGTACGTACCTGTACCTCAAAAGGTGTCGGGATGCTGCGGCCTCCGATGAGGGTAGTGTGCAGGGACTGGTACATGTTGTTCTTGGGGACCGAAATATAGTCCTTAAAACGCCCGGGCACCTGATTCCACAGCGTATGCACCGCACCCAGAACCGTATAACAATCCGGTATGCTGTCGACCAGAACGCGTACAGCAATCAGATCATAAATCTGATCAAAATGTTTGTTCTGGATAACCATCTTGCGGTAGATGCTATAGAGATGCTTTGGCCTTCCTTCGATCTCAAAGTTCTTGATGCCCATCTCCTCAAGCTTTTCTGTCAATGTATCGATGATGTGCTTGATCTGTTCCTCGCGCTCCACCCGCTTGACACCGATCTTGTGCGCCACTTCCCGATAGCCCTCGGGATCGATGTAGCGAAGAGCCAGGTCTTCAATCTCCTGCTTGATGGTATAAACACCCAGTCTGTGGGCAATGGGCGCGTAGATATCAAGGGTTTCGTTGGCGATTGCCACTTGACGGTCAACCGGCTGAAAGGCCAGTGTACGCATATTATGCAGTCTGTCCGCCAGCTTAATGAGAACCACCCGGATATCCCGGCCCATGGCGAGAATCATCTTGCGCAAGGATTCCGCCTGCTGTTCCTCACGATCGGTGAAATTCAGGTGCCCCAACTTTGTTACACCGTCGACCAGCTCGGCGATCTCCTTACCAAACTCCTTCTCAATCAAGTCAAGAGTGATGCCTTCCACATCCTCTACGGTATCGTGCAAAAGACCGGCCGCCACGGTCGGCGCGTCCAGCATGATCTCGACCAGGATACTCGCGACATGCTGGGGATGGACGAAATACGGTTCTCCGCTTTTGCGCACCTGACCCTCATGGGCTTTTTGCGCAACAACAAAAGCCTTTTCAACCACAGCCAAATCAGCACCCGGATTATATTGTCGCATCCGGATGAGCATCTCTTCCAAAGAGAGGCAATCAAATTTGCTGCGTGCCACGTACATTCCTCATTTCAAACAATCAAAAACAACACTCTTTGAAGGATCGGCCTTGATGCCCGGTTTCAGTGAAATCTTCCACTCTTTCAGCTCAATCAGCCCGATCTCCGCAAAGATCAGCGCCGCTGCCCGCGCGCTATGCGGGCTACGGCCCGCTTCTATTATACCATGCCCTGCCCTGAATTGAACATAAATCTTCCGAAGTTCATCCATACTGTTTCGGAGAGAGCTAAGAAGCGCTTCAAGCTCCTTCGTTCTGTCAAAGGCGTAAAGTGCGGCGCCCGGAAAACGTTCTGCCGCCAGCGCAGCCTCCGCCTCTCCTGCGAGACCATCACAAAAATACAAAGCCTCGCAAGGAGCCTCAATTTTGTGGATAGGGACATTGTACAGTATGGCGCTGGCCCCGCGCGGATCGGTATAAAAACCGGAGGCAGTATCATAATCCGGGTACATCTCACGCATACGGCAGGCAGTCTCATAGCTTCTGCAAAGCAGCAACCTGCCCTGGAAACCAATGACCTCGCCGGGCTGCTCAACCCGAGCCCCTAACGAAGGCTGCCTTGCGGAAATTACCTCCAGATCGCTGAGAAGCGTATCCAACTCGGTATCAGGTTTGTTGTCAAAAGCTCTCTCCCCGGCTTGATAATCCACCAATTCAAATTGCGGGGTGACCTTTCCTCTGAATTCATTGTTGCTCAGGCGTACAGCGGCTCGCATGCTGGGCGGCATACTGTCCAGACGGTCTCCCATGCCAAAGGCGATGCCCTCGCGAATCTCTCCCCCCTCCTTGAAGCTGAGCTTCAGGTGCTTTTCATCCGCGCCTACACGTCGGCCATAAGCCCTCTCCACTTCCTCCAGCAAAAAGACGGGGTTGGGATTGCCCATTCCAAAGGGGGCAAGCATCTCCAGGCGTTCAATGTTTCCCCGAGTAATGTCCCGCAGACTCAACTCAGCATCATAATGAATTTGCGCAATGAGGGGACGGCCATTCAGCTGACCGACAACGGCCTGCTCAAAGCGCTGCCTCAGTTCGGCGATGTTTTCCTTGTCCAGGCTCATTCCGGCAGCCGCTTTATGTCCCCCAAACCGTGTGAAGAGATCAGCGCAAACGTTCAGCGCGGCATAGAGATCAATCCCTCCTGCCGTACGGCCCGATCCGGTAGCCTTGTCTCCGTCCAGTGAGAGCACAATCGTCGGCAATCCATATTGTTCCGCCAGTTTACCCGCCGCGAGCCCGACTACGCCGCTGTTCCACCCGTCCTTATGCAGCACCAGGCTGTGAGCATGTAACAGGTCCATCTCGCGCATCTGCTCTCGCGCTTCTTTGATGACCCATTCCTCCTCCCGTCGGCGGCGGGTGTTGATGTCGTTTAGCCTAAGCGCAAGCTCAGCCGCTTCTTCAGACCTCTTGCTCATCAACAGATCAAGCCCATCCTGAGCGGTTGCCAGTCTTCCTCCGGCATTCAACCGGGGGGCCAGACCGAAGCCGATCCTGTCGGCCGATACCGCCATCCCCTCTTCCAAACCCGACACTTTCATCAAGGCCCGCAGGCCAAGGCGCTGAGTGTCTTTTATTTTCTTCAATCCGAAGGCAACGATCACGCGGTTTTCGCTCAGCAACGGTACCATGTCAGCGATGGTTGCCAAGGCCGCAAGGTCAAGTTGTTTCTGGGCAAAATCAAGGCCGTTAAGCGCCCAGCTCAGCTTCCATGCTACGCCTGCTCCGCACAAAGATGGAAAAGGGTAATCACCCAGCATCGGGTTAATCACCGCGTCAGCTTGCGGCAACAGCTCAGGTGGCGTGTGATGATCAGTTATGATGAGGCGCAAGCCGAGCTCTTTAGCCAGTGCTGCTTCAGCAACCGCCGTAATGCCGCAATCCACTGTCAGCATCAGTTCTGCCTGACCGGCCAGTTTCCGGACAGCCTCCTCATTAATACCGTATCCTTCCGTATGCCGGTCAGGGATATAAACGACAGTTTTCAGCCCTGCTTTCTCCAAAGCTTCCCTTGCTATAACACTCGAACAGATGCCGTCAACGTCATAATCTCCATACACAACAGCTCTCGCGCCACGCGCGCCAAGCTCGCGGATTAAGCCCACCGCTTCTTTCATCCCACTCAATAACAGAGGATCGTGCAGGAGATTCAGACTGGGGTTTAGAAAATTCTCCGCATCCTCTGCATTGTTAATCCCCCTGGCGTACAGCAGTCGGGATAGCCATGGCTCGTATCCCGGTATAGTAAAAGGAATGGATCGACGGATAAATTGACGCATTGTATCTCCTCATGAAACATAAAACAAATGATAAACAAGGAAGGGCGCGAGCGATAAAGCCCGCGCCCTCCCATAAGGTTTGTTACTTTTTCCTATTTTTCCCGAATCTTGCGTTTGTGCATAGCCATACTTTACCGGTCAGCAAAGATGACGAGTACAGTGAAGCGACCAGGCCGGCCAGAAGCGGTATTAGCGCGCCTGCCAGTTTAAACCCGCCCGCAGCACCCGCCGCAATAAACAACAAGGCCAGGACAACGCCGCTCACACGCAGCCCTTTTGATGATTTGGATGCTTCTTCCGCGGCCTGCACGTCACTCATATCGCGTACAGAATTAGCGGCGCGCAAATCACGTGCGGCGCGGATAACCGGCATGCTCTGAGCAAAGGTAAATACAGGCGCGAAGATGACGAGCACCGGCATGATGGAAGCCTGCGCCAGCGCCAGGCTAAGCAACGCTGTCAGGGCAAGGGTCAGCAGAAGGTCATGCAAGCTGATAATGGCCAGGTTGAAACCGACTGCCATGCTGTACCGCACTGCTCCGAAACAAAAGGCAATGATCACCGCGATCGCAATGCTGATGTATAGTTGCGGGAAGTTAATCATATCCGCAGCGCTTGCCTGAAATCTGGGCGCCAATCCGGCTAGCACGGCAGCCAGCGCGACCACCATCACCAGCAGGGATGGGATAAACATTTTAGGAGTTGATGTTGTTTTGTTCATTTATGCCGCCTCCTTCTTGGCGCTGATATAAAGGGAAGTGCTGGTGCCAAACAGCGTGATAGCGGAGCCCAGCATCACCCTCAGGCAGATACCTAACAGCACCAGGTCAAGAATCAATCCGATGGCAAAAGGTAACATGAAGGTGCGGATTGCCTGATCGTCCGCGATAATCAGCACCACGGAAAGCACCAACAGCGCTACCAAAACGTCAAAGGCCACCTTTCCGCTGCCGGAATAAGCATCCTTTAAGGATTGCCGGACCGAACGGCCGCGCACCAGGTCATCCTTCATGCTTCGATAGATAACAAGCAGTGCCCAGGCAAAGATTGCAAAGCTGCCCCAGATGGCCAGCAAAGTGGAGAGGGTGAAGCCTGACCCCATGAGTGCCGCAAAGAAGTATGCCGCAATCAGCTGGATCACCAGAAGCCATCCAGCGATCAGACCGCCCAAACGGTAGGTGAATACCGCATACAGGCACACAAGTAAAGCGGCGACAAACAGCGCGATGATCAATGCATTGGCTACATTCGCTCCATAGATTGGCTCCCCTTCAAGCGACTGGCTTTCCTTGGTTAAGGAAAGCGGCAGGGGGCCGTACTGCATCATGGCGGCGTAAGCCACGGCATTTTCACCGTTGAAGCCGGGCAAGGAGGCCTGCCCTTCCGTCAGAGGAGTATTAATACCGGGTGAAGCCACAGCCACACCGTCGATCATCAGGCTGATGCTCTGGCCCAGCAGTTCTGTTGTCTTGTCGGCAAAAATTTTCTTCCCCTCATTGTCCAGGATAAAGCTGATCGCATAGCTGCCATCCGTTCCTGAAACACCGTACTGCGCCTGCTTTACCTGCTCATGGGTGATAAAGGGCGTTCCGTCAGGCGTAGCAAGGGCAAATTCACCCTTGGCAGCCAGCATTTCATAAGCATGATCATGCGTGCCGTCCAGCGGCAGGCTCAGCTTGATCTTGCCATCTTCGACCACTTCCACCAGGGCGCTGTTCCACTCTCCAAAGGCCAGACGGCGGCTTAAAAGATTAACCGTCTGCTTCAGGTGATCCTCTGTTACCTCACCGCCCTCCTCGGCAGAAGATGTCGTGTAAATCTGGACCATATTCTCCCCAAGGTCGGTGCCGGGCACAAGGGCTTCGCGCCAGGTACTGCTTTTCGAAGGGGTAGGAATCCACGCAAGCAGCTTGTACAAGCCCTCTTTATCGAGCTTCATGCCGGTCACTCCGACAACTCCCGCGGCAATGGTGAGCACAAGAATAACCGCCAGCGTGACTGCCGCGATCGCCTTATTGTTCACCTTTTTTTCATTTGATTGAGCCGGTTTTGCCATGATATTATTTCCTTTCAGATGAAACATTTTTGTTCAAACGGGAGAGGAATGGTTATCCCGCCTCATCCGAAAAATGAAAAGCATAATAGGCTAGCTCATAGTAAGGCAAAGTCTGCTTCGGCGCTTCAAAGGTGCCGAGCACAACCGTTTCGCGATTCTCCCCCTCCGGCAGGTTTTCTCTTACAGGGACAGCCTTTAAGCCTGATGACTCCTCATGCCCGCAAGGGGCAGGCGGCGGCAGAGCCATGGATTGAATATAGGAAATTGAAGAATCCGGCACAGGAACTGCCTCTGTGTCAACCATCAGGCTTATCGCAAACAAAAGGCCGCAGCACAAAAACAAGAGGCCAAGAAGCCTTGCTTTCATACCGCTCCCCCTTTCGCT
>CAZYKQ010000022.1:0-19517 GCA_964648235.1 uncultured Christensenella sp.
CGTTGGGGCTGGTCATGTCGCGGTAGTTGAGTACGCGCAGCGTGACGACTTCTTCAGCGTAGCTGGCGGTCATGCCGACAGACAGCACCATGACCATTGCAAGGATAAGGGCAGAAAGACGTCTGAGTTTCATGATGGGTTCCTCCTGTTTTATTGTTGAAGACAAGCCTGTCTTCCTTTAGATTTATCATCCTCTACAGTTGATTGTTTGTCAAGAATAATGGTATGAAAAACCGGCGAAATGGAACAAGTGGACAAAATTCAACAAGATTTCACATCCACAGACAAGTACACGATGCTGTTTTTGCCATCCGGATCTGTGTACACAGGAGGGTGAAATGCTTGCTGATGAAAATTTAATCCTGAAAAGAGAAGTTTACCATTGACAAGCGATGCATAAAAATGCAAAATACAGGACGTTATCTTTCAAAATGACTTCGATGGAGGAACTTATGGCCCTGAATGTTTCAACAATTTGCAAGAATATTACGCCATCCGCCACTTTGCGTCTGAATGCCCTGGCGGCTGAAAAGCGAAAACAAGGACAGGACATCATTAGCCTGGCGGCTGGGGAACCTGATTTTTCCACGCCGGCCCATATCAAACAAGCGGGGAAGGCGGCCATTGATACAGGCCGTACCATTTATACAGCGACAGCGGGTATCCCGGAATTGCGTGCGGCAGTTGCCAAGCGTTATCAGAAGCAGGGGGTCAATTACCAGCCCGCGCAGGTCATTGTAACTACCGGGGCCAAACAGGCCCTGGTCGGCGCGCTGTATGCTTTGCTTGACCCGGGCGATGAGGTGCTGCTGCCCGCGCCCTGCTGGCTGAGTTACCCTGAAATGATCCGTATGGCGGGCGGGGTACCGGTTGTGATCCATACGACAGCAGAACAGGGCTATATCCCCTCCATGGAGCAGATCGAGCATGCGGTGACTGATAAAACAAAAGCGTTGCTCCTCAACAACCCGAGCAACCCGACAGGCGCCGTTTGGAGCAAGGAGCAGTTGGAGGGTCTGGTTGCACTGGCCAAAAAGTACGATTTTGCCATCATCAGCGATGAAATTTATGAAACGCTGTGCTATGACGGCCGCAGCAGCACCATCGTGGCTTCGCTGGGTGAGGACGCCTTTGAGCGGACCATCACCATTTCCGGTTTCAGCAAGGCTTATGCCATGACCGGATGGCGGCTGGGCTTTGCCGCCGGCCCCAAGCACATTATTGCTGCGATGGACGCCTATCAGGGACATGCCACGGGCAATACCTGCAGCATCACCCAATATGCCGGGGTTGAGGCCATGGAAGGGGATCAAAGAGGGGTTGAGGAAATGCGCCTGGCTTTTGAAAAGCGCCGCAAGCTGATCCTTTCAATTCTTGATGATATCCCCGGCGTGCGCTACGCCACCCCGCACGGGGCTTTCTATGTACTGGCCGATGTCAGCGCCCTGCTTGATAAAAGTTTCCGGGGCGAAAAAATTGAAACGGACGGGCGCTTCTCGGAGCTGTTGATGGAGCATGCCCTGGTGTCTGTCGTACCGGGCGAAGGCTTTTTCGCACCCGGTTGCCTTCGTCTGAGCTACGCCATAGATGAAGGCCGCCTGGCGGAAGCCGGACGGCGTATCAAGGCCTTTGTGGAGGAGTTAGTTTGAGGACAGCTTTTTGAGGTACACCTGAAGCACCGCGATATCTGCCGGCGAAACGCCGGGTATGCGCGAGGCCTGCCCCAGTGAAAGCGGACGCTGTTTATCAAGTTTTTGCTTGGCTTCCAACCGCAGGGAATCAATACCGGCATATACGATGTCATCCGGCAAACGGGCATTTTCCATCGAGGCGGTCTGGCGGATCTGCTGTTCTTCCTTATTCAGATACCCTTCGTACTTCAGTGATATCTCTGCCTGCTGGCGTGCTGCCGGGCTGTATTTTGCCAAACTTTCGCTGGAGACCAGGCTTTCCAATTTATTCTCCGGTTGTTTGAGGGGCTGGGCATACCCCTCGTCCCGCAGGTATTGAATTAATGCCTGCGTTTCTTTTTCCTTTTGCTCGGTTCTTCTCATTCGCTCGTCGCTTGCCAGACCGATGCGATGGGACAGTTCGGTTAGCCGCAGATCGGCGTTATCCTGCCGCAGGGATAGCCGGTGTTCCGCGCGGCTGGTCATCATGCGATAGGGCTCATCCGTGCCTTTGACTGTCAGATCGTCCATCATCACGCCAATATAGGCCTGGGCCCGGGTGAGTACCAGAGGCTCCTTTCCTTTAAGCTCCTGCGATGCGTTGACACCGGCCAGCAAACCCTGGGCCGCCGCTTCCTCGTAGCCGGAGGTTCCGTTAATTTGTCCCGCAAAATAAAGGCCGGGAATAGCAAGCGCGCGCATGGCGGAAGAAATTTGCAAAGGATCGATGCAGTCATATTCAATGGCGTAAGCCAGCCGGGTCAGCTGGGCGCCCTCCAGCCCGGGAACGGTGCGGTACATGGCCCACTGCACATCCTCAGGCAGGCTTGATGACATGCCCTGCACATACCACTCGGGATTATCCAGACCTTCCGGCTCAAGGAAAAGCTGGTGCCTGTCCTTGTCGGAAAAGCGGTGCACCTTGTCCTCGATGGAAGGGCAGTAGCGCGCGCCCGTACCCTTGATTGCCCCGGAAAACATAGGGGATCGATGGATGTTTTCACGGATGATATCGTGTGTGCGCTCGTTGGTCCAGGTGAGGTAACAGACAGCCTTGTTGGGCAAAGACCGATCGGTCAGGAAAGAAAAGGGAACCACCGGGTTGTCGCCCGGCTGGAGCTCCATTTTGCTGAAATCAATGCTGCGGGCGTCAACGCGGGCGGGTGTTCCCGTTTTGAAACGTCGCAGATCAAAGCCCAGTTCACGGAGGCTTTTGGAAAGATAATGGGCTGCCTGCAGACCCTGCGGGCCTGTTTCCCTGTTATATTCTCCGATGATAATGCGGCTGTTGAGATAAACGCCTGCCGCTACAATGACGCAGCGGGCGGGGATGATCTCTCCGGACGTCGTACGAACACCGCTGACGCGGCCGGACGCAGTCAGTATTTCAGCTGCTTCCCCCTGACGGATTGTCAGGTTTTTCTGTGAAAACAATGCCCGTGTCATGCGCAGATGGTAGGCATACTTATCCTCCTGCGCCCGCAGGCTGTGCACCGCGGGGCCTTTGGCTGTGTTGAGCATACGCCCCTGCAGCAGACAATCATCCGCTGCCAGCCCCATTTCGCCGCCCAAGGCATCCACCTCGCGCACCAGCTGGCCTTTGCCCGTCCCTCCAATGGAAGGGTTGCAAGGCATCAGGGCGATCGAGTCGATGCTGAGTGTTAAAAGCTGCGTATCACAGCCCAGGCGCGCCGAAGCAAGTGCCGCTTCGCAGCCGGCGTGCCCCGCGCCGATAACTACAATGGTATCTTTCATTTAATATCCTTTAAGGTTGAATAAAAAAGAAGCGCTCATATCGAACGCTTCTTTTATGAGCAAGGAATTAATACTTGCGCTTGCGGGCTGCTTCCATCTTTTTCTTACGCTTTACACTGGGCTTTTCGTAGTGCTCACGCTTGCGAACCTCAGCCAGGACACCCGAACGGGCGCATTGACGCTTGAACCGCTTAAGAGCGCTTTCCAGCGTTTCATTTTCCTTCACACGGACTTCAGACACTTGTATCCCCCCCTTCGCACATCTCGCCTTAGCGTTCGCCGCTTGCACGGCGGATGGCGACCGTGACTTGATTATAGCGCAGGGAGCTTGATTGCGTCAACTGGTTTTTTATTGAAACAAGCAAGGATGTATGAGCGTGAGATGAAGTTTATCCTTCGACGAATTTGACTTTCATCTCTCGCTCGCTTAGAATATGAAAGTATCAGACTGTCTTAAAAAACACAGATACAAAAAATACATCACGGCAAAACATGGCGGAGGATAAGCATGCATTGCGATTTGGTCATCATCGGCGCCGGCCCGGCCGGTATTTTTACTGCCCTGCAACTGTTAAGGCGGGGAAGCAAGCGGCGCATTATCATGGTGGAGAAGGGCGCGGCCATCGAAAAACGACATTGCCCTAAGGATAAGACCGGATATTGCGTCAACTGCAAGCCCTTTTGCCATATTACCACGGGGTTCTCCGGCGCGGGCGCTTTTTCAGATGGCAAGCTTTCGCTATCCTATGAGGTCGGTGGCCAGTTGCCTGAGCTTCTGGGCGAAAAATACGCACAGAGCATGATCGACTACACGGATAAAATCTATCTGGAGTTTGGCGCTGATGAGCACATCGAGGGTATTTCCGCGGGGGAAGAGATTAAGCAGATCCGGACACGCTCGATCCGCGCGGGCCTGAAGCTGGTCGACTGCCCGATCCGTCACATGGGGACTGAGAAGGCGCAGGAGATCTATGGGGCCATCCAGCGCTACCTTCTGGATAAGGGGGTAGAGATACTTTTTGGCTACAGCTGTACCAACCTTATCCTGAAAGATGGGGCCTGCATGGGCGTTTATGTTGAAAAGGCCAGAGGCGGAGAGAGCTTTGAAATCACTTCGGACACGACGGTCGTGGCCACCGGGCGGCGCGGTGCTGACTGGCTGGAAAAGATTTGTGAGGAGCATAGTATCGCCCATCAGCCGGGCACGGTGGATATCGGCGTGCGCGTCGAGGTGCGAAACGAAGTCATGGAGGAGGTTAACCGCGCCCTGTACGAAAGCAAGCTGGTCGGCTATCCCCAGCCCTTCCGTGATAAGGTGCGTACATTTTGCCAGAATCCCGGCGGCTTTGTCAGCCAGGAGAATTATGATAACGATCTGGCCGTTGTTAACGGCCACAGCTATAAGGAACGAAAGTCCGATAACACCAACCTGTCCATTCTTTGTTCGCATAACTTCAGCTATCCTTTTAACCAGCCAATTGCCTATGCGCAAAAAGTCGGGGAGCTGACCAACATGCTGGCCAACGGGCAGATACTGGTTCAGCGCTTTGGCGACATATTGGATGGCAAACGCACCTGGGAGAAGGAGCTGATGCATTCCAACGTCCGCCCGACACTTCCCGACGCCGTAGCCGGCGATATCACAGCCGCTATGCCCTACCGCGCGATGACCAATATCGTAAACTTCATCAAGTCCATGGATCAGGTAGTGCCGGGTTTTGCTGCCCATGAGACCCTGTTGTACTCACCGGAACTGAAATTTTATTCCAATCGCGTCAAGATGGATACCACGCTCAATACCAATATCCGGAACTTCTATGCTTTGGGCGATTCCAGCGGCTGGACTCGCGGGTTGATGATGGCATCCATGATGGGGGTTGTATTGGGCAATAAATTGGCTGAAGAAGAAACATTATAAAATCCTTGCAATTGTGTTTCTAAAATATTACAATGCGATAGAAACCTTTAGAAGGAGTTTATTGATGAAGCGCAGCATTCTGATGATATTAGTTTTGAGCCTCTGCCTGCAAACAGCCATCGTACCGCCCATACATGCAAATGAGGAAGAGGCAGTGACGGTCACCTCCGACGCGCACGCGCTAAAAAACGGCGACCGGGGCGAGGATGTAAAGGCCTTGCAGGAACGCCTGCGTGCTTTGAAATATTTGAACGCGAAGGCAACGGGCAACTACTTAAACCAGACAGTGAAGGCTGTTCAAGCCGTGCAAAAAGCCTATAACCTGCCTGAGACCGGTGAAGCTGACCTTGACCTGTTGGAGCTGATTTACAGCGATGAGTTTTATCGTCCGCTCAAAAAGGATGATAAGGGTTCGGATGTCAGCGCCCTCCAGGAACGTCTTTTAGCCTTAGGTTTTTATTACGGAAAGGTTTCGGGTAACTATCTGGACGCTACCATGAAAGCTGTCAAGGACTTCCAGATGATCAACGGGCTTGAGCCGACCGGCCTTGCCGATATTCCTACGCAGAACAAGCTGTTTGGGGATGACATCACCATGCCTACGCCCGACCCCAACGCGACGCCGGCGCCCACCCCGGCGCCTACCACCCCGCCGGATACCACTTTCCCGGGGAAAATGCAGTATGGAAGCCAACAGAAGGCAGTCACCGTTTTGCAGGAACAGCTTAGTTATCTGGGTTACTTCAACCGTACGCCGACAGGCGGCTTCTACAAGGAGACGCAATCTGCCGTGAAATCCTTTCAGAAGCAAAACGGTATAGCGGATGACGGCGTTGTGGGGGAGGATACATGGAACGCGCTGTTTGCGGGCGATGTGGTTTTACCGCACAATACGCCCAGACCTACGCCTGAACCTACGCCGATTCCTTACTTCATTGAGGTGGACGTAGCCAATCAGCTGATCAAGATCTTTGGCCGTGATGAAAACAATGAGTTTACGGATGTAAAAAAGATATTTACCGCATCCACCGGTACAGAAAAATACCCCAGTGACGTCGGTACATGGGTACTGACAGGCCGAAAGGCCCGCTGGGCGCTTTTCCCCACTTGGGGGGGCGGATATGCGCAGTACTGGACACGCATCAATCGCGGCATTGCATTTCACTCGTTCTTGTACACGCCTGACCGTAAACAAGTCAAGATGAACTCTGTCAAGAAGCTTGGCAGTCCGGCCAGCCACGGCTGCATCCGCCTGTCGCTGTATGACGCCAAGTGGATCTATGACAACATCGGCGAAGGGGTGGAGGTTTGGATTCATGAGGACGGCCCCTTGGATCCCGAGCTGAAATACGCCAATAAACTGGGAGCGTTTTCTGAGAAGCTTGGCACCCATGTTCCTACGCCCGAACCGACGCAAAAACCAGTCTATGAGATGGCCTGGTACCCCTCAAGCGGCATCAGGGAACTAAAGGTCGGCACGGAGGGTGAGGATGTCTTCTGGCTGCAAAGCCGCCTGAAGGAGTTGGGATACTATTTGGGCAGTGTAACGGGTCAGTACCGCGAGGGTACCCGCGATGCTGTGAAAGCTTATCAGCGTGATAACAAGCTGAGCGGAAAGGGTGTTGCCACAAAGGCGACAATGGAGCATCTGTACAGCCAGGCGGCTCAAGCCGTTGCTGAACAAGCCGCGCCCGTTCCGACGGAGAGCCCTGCGCCATTGCCTGATCTGATCGTCGGCGCGGGCAATTAAGGGATCAACAAGGTTCGACTAATATGGGTTTTGATTCCATGTTAGTCGAATTTTCTATAGTAAGTTATGGGATAATAAAGTGCGAGATCATCAGATGAACAACGGTCTTTATGAGCTTCTGACAAGCAGTCTGTCTGCCCGCCTGCCCCTGCATATGCCGGGGCATAAGCGCAATGAGCTGCTGGCTCCCTACCTAAGCGGGCTGGGGGCAGGGCTTGATGTGACCGAAATAGAGGGCTTTGACAACCTGCATGACCCGCATGGGATTTTGCAGGAAGGAATGAGCATCGCGTCTGAGCTGTGGCGGGCGCACAAATCCTTCTATCTGGTTAATGGCAGCACGGGCGGCATATTGGCTGGGTTGCGCGCGCTGAGCAGACCGGGAGACAGGGTAATCATGCAACGGGATTGTCACATGTCGGTCTATCAGGGCGTTGGGCTGCTTGGCCTGCAGCCCGCCTACCTTTACCCGGACATGATAGAGGAATACGGCATACCGTCGTCTGTGAGAGTCGACCAGCTCAGTCTTTGTCTGTCTGAGCATCCGGATGCCCGTCTTCTGGTTTTGAGCTGCCCAAGCTATGAGGGGATACTGAGCGATCTTCACGCTCTGGTTAGCCTGGCGCATGGAAAGGGCCTCAAGGTGCTGGTGGACGCGGCTCACGGCGCGCATCTGGGCCTGGATAGCCGGTTTCCCGACGGGGCAGTCTCCAGCGGAGCTGATATCGTCATTCACAGCCTGCATAAGACCCTGCCCAGTCTGACGCAGACAGCCATGGCGCACGCAGGGAATGAAGGTGCCGCAAGCCTTTTGCAAGAACAGTTAGATGTCTTTCAGACAAGCAGTCCCTCCTATCTGCTGATGGCCTCTATCGATGGATGCGTTCGGCTCCTGAAGGAAAAGAAGGAGGAGATGTTTGAACGCTGGAAGGAGCGCTTAACCGCTTTTGCCGATCAAGCTCAGAGCTTGAAGCATTTTGATATTCTGGGGATGGATAGCCTGCCGGACACTGTGTTTGGGCACGATCCTGGGAAACTATTGATCGGCTGCGCGCGCAGCGGCATCAGCGGTTATCGCTTGCTGGGGATACTGCGTGAAAGCTTTGGTATCGACCTTGAGATGGCAGGAGATCGCATCGCCCTGGCGATGACGGGGATGGGCGATGAGCGCAATGCACTGAGCAGGCTGGCCAACGCGCTGGAAGACATGGAGAAGCGGCTTGAACAAAAGCAGATTCTGCCCCTTGCCAGCCTGCCGAGGGCGGAGGCGGTTATGATACCCGCCCAAGCGCTGGAAGCGCCCTTTGAGCTGCTGCCGACGGACGCGGCCCCGGGCCGCGTCTGCGCGGAATATGTGACGGTCTACCCTCCCGGCATCCCTCTGCTGACGCCGGGAGAAGTGATTGCGCCCGATATGATCAGGGCAGTGACAAGCGCGGGCAATCTGATCAAATCAAGGAGCAAGGGGAAGACCGGACACATCGCGGTGCTGAAGGCGTCCCAGCGGCTTATGTCTGAACTGTAAACTTTACTGTATTCCTTGCAAACATAATGCCTGCTGTGCGATAATAAGCTATCAACCGAGCAATCGGTTTATTGAGGAAGGAAGAACAATGCAGAAGAGATTTTTAGCAATGATGACCGTTATGGTCATGGTGCTGAGCGCTGTGGGCGCCCTGGCGCAGCCCGCGGACGATTTGGTGCTGGCCACTTTTAACGGAGAGGAAATACTGAAAAGCGAAGTTGATGCTGTTATACCGCAATTGAGCGGCTATATGACGGACGATTCGGACTATCGTTACGCGGCTGAGTACGTCATCCAGACCCGCATACTTAACTTGAAAATACAGGAGTTGGGCTTCAACACATTCTCTGCGGATGAGGAAGCTTCCTTCGTTGCGGAAGCGGAAACGCAGTGGGAAGAAGGCATCGATAGCTACGTCAGTTACTATCTGGCTGAAGACAGCGAGGAAGCCCGTGCCCAATTGAGGACGCAGGCAGAGGAATATTACAAGCTCAACGGTTTGACCCTTGCGTCGCTTGAAGACAACATCCGTCACGGGGCGGCCATGGACAAGCTGGTCGACTATCTGGTTGGCGAAGATGATCCGACAGAAGACCAAATACAGGCCACCTTCCAGCAATACGGCGAGAGCTATAGGCAGAACTATCAGGACAACATCCTGGCCTATGAATACAATACCTACTACTATCAGCAACCCAGCTGGTATACGCCTGAAGGCTACCGCGGTATCATTCACATTCTCCTGAATCCCGATGCGGAAATGCTTGAAAAATACAGCACCCTGAGCTCTTTGTATGAAGAGCAGCAGAGCGATCAGGATGGAGAGGGTACCGAGGCCGAAACACCTGAAGGTACGCCCGAGGGTGCTCAGGAAGAAGTTACGCCCGAGTTGATCGAGCAGGCGCGTTTGGCTGTATTGGAGTCCGTCCGTTCCCAAACAGACGAAATTTATGCCCGTCTTTCAAGCGGCGAGAGCTTTGAGAGCCTGATCGCTCAATTTGGACAGGACCCCGGCATGCAGGACGAGCAGACCCTTAGCGAGGGATACAGCGTCCATAAGGAGTCTGTCATTTGGGATCCGGTCTTTACGCAGGCGGCTTTCTCCGACAAGATGGTGAATGTGGGCGACGTGAGCGATCCTGTGATCGGAAGCTATGGTGTACACATCCTGAAATATCTGCGGGATGTACCCTCCGGCCTGATCATGACAGACAGCATCCGTTCGGAGATTATCGACTTTCTTAAAGCAGTCAAAGAAAACGACGCGATCATGACAGCCATTGCCGATTGGACAGCTCAGTACGAGATTACCTACAATGAAGAAAACATACAGGCTGCTACCGAAGCCGCCAAGGCCTTGGAGCCGGATGACGGTATTCTCGAGTCTGTTCCGTCCCTTGAGGATATAGAAGAAGAGCCCAGCATGACGGAGGCACCGAACCCCTAAACCGGGACCGGTACAACAAGAGGCCCTGCTATTCCGCAGGGCCTCTTGTTGTACCGGATGAAGTTTACAGTGCTTTTACGCCTCTGGCGACATGCCTTAAAAAGTCTTGCGCGTTGGCGATCAATCCGGTGACGCTGAGGCTGCCGCGGTCGCGCAGCTTGTTGACGGCGAATTCGGATGTATCCACGGTATAAAAGTATAAGGGCCGGACGCCTTTTTCTGTTACACGGTATGAGGGTGTCATGTTGCCGATGGCAATGGTGTGCAGTTGAGTTGCCAGGCATATAATGGTGGTGGCACGGCGCACCAGGCCGCGCATAGCGTCCTGGGCTTTGTATACGTCTGAGATTACTTCGGGCAGGGGTCCGTCATCGCGAATAGAGCCTGAAAGAACAAAAGGGATGTCTTTGCTGGCACATGCTCTCATAATGCCATCTTCTATATGAAATTGCTTAATAAAGTCAGAGATGGAGCCATAGGTCCGCACCTGATTGATCACATCGATGTGATGATAGTGCCCGTTGGGCACCAGTTCCTGTGTGTAGATATCCTGTCCCAGCCCTGTGCGGAACAGGCCAGCCTCCAGATCGTGGGTTGCAAGGGCATTCCCGGCGTGCAGACCATGCACGAAACCTTGGTCTATCAGGGCGGCCATTGCGTCGCGCGCGCTTGAATCAAAAGAGCAGGCAGGGCCCAGCACCCAGAGAATATTGCCGTGACCGCGTTCATGCTGCAATAAGTCAAAAAGCCTGTCATAATCGCGCGAATAAGCCGTTTCACGGGAGCGGATCGTTCGAAAAGCAAATTGTTCAGGAATTGAAGCATCGCTTTGAAATCCATGCATATGGACATAAATGCCTTCTTCGCCGTTTTCACTTCGCCCGATGGCAACGAGGTCCCCTTGTTTGATCCTGCGGAACTCGCGGATTTTGATGCTTCCATTATCAAGAACAGCCAGGCAATCCATGCGGCTGTCCTCGGGTAACAGCCACTGTCCGTTTACCTTGAAATACTCGGGAAAGATAGAGGTGGCATGATAATTGTCGGGAGCGACACCGTTCATAGGAGCGGGCTTAAAGCCCGCGTCCGGCGCAGACTTGAACGCAGATCCATTAAATTGGGGCGGGGTATAGCCCGGCATCTCAAACATATCGCTTCCACCTTCTTGTTGACAGTATCATAGAGAGAGTAGCGATGCGCTGTGCTTATGTCAATACGCCCGCTTGCCAGAAAACGCAAAGAGCGGTACCATGGGAGCCGCTCGCCGGCTTGGGCGATTACTTGAGCTTAAAGGAATGCATAGAGATGATCAAGAACATTGTGTTTGATATGGGCAATGTGCTGGTAGGGTGGACGCCGATGGAATTTGCTCTGCGGGCGGCGGCCGGTCATGAGGCGGACGCCGGGCTGTTGAACGAGGCGCTTTTTGCAAGCCCGCAGTGGCCCATGGCCGACGCGGGCCTGATCAGTCAGGAGGAACTGCTGCGCAGTGCTCTTGAGCGCCTGCCCGAGCGGCTGCATGAAGTAATGCGGAGGATGGCGGCTTTCTGGCCGGATTGGATGCAGCCCATCCCCGGCGCTGAGGAGTTTGTCAGGCAGTGCAAAAAAGCCGGGATGAAGCTCTATCTGCTGTCAAACGCGGCGCTGCAGTTTCCGGCCGCCCTGGAGAGCCGGCCTTTTTATCCCTTGTTTGACGGCGCGATGGTGTCCGCGCATGAAAAACTGGTGAAGCCTGACCCCCGCATCTATCGCAGATTGTGTGAGACCTTTGGCTTGATAGCGGAAGAATGCTTTTTTTTAGATGATATGGAGGTTAACGTTGAAGGGGCAAGATCGATCGGGATGCATGGAATGCTTTTTGACGGTAAATATATGAGGGCAAGGGAAGCGCTGAGGGCTTTGGGGCTCATCCTGCCACTTGTAACAACATGAAACGATCAAAGGGCTGCCGATCAGGACAGCCCTTTGAGGGATACATGGTATTTTTAACCAAGAAGTGATCTGCCCATGTCAGTCAGCGCCATGCTGCCGCCTTCAATTACCGGTAAATCAAATAAAAACCCGGGCCTCCCGGCGGCTTCCATAGCGGCTAGCTCCAGCTGTTTAAACAGGGCGCTTGATTGATAACCTGCGTAATCATAGCCTGTGATCGGAATATCATAATCCAGCGTGATCAGGCCCTTATCTTCCAGCGAGAGCAGGGTGTCACCTCGAGTGCGGACGGCTTCGATGCTGTCGTCCTCATGCTCGATGGTAACGGGCTCCATGGCGGTCATGTCCAAAGAATCATCTTTGCTGCTGCGCAGGGCAAAGCGTGCGACCGGCAGGCAGCTGTAGCGGCCGATCAGGCGCAACAGGTCAGCTTCCGGCTCGGTGAGACCCTCGATGCCGCCCTCATAGTGCTGGCAGCCGCAATTCTCGCCGTGCTCGTGATGATGTTGATGGCTGTGTTGATCATGCTCGTGATGGTCGCGGTGATCATGGCCGCAGCCGCAAGCCTCCGTATGCTCATGAGGTAAATGCTCCATTCTCGTCCTCCTTGTACTGCCCTGACCGGGCTTTTGTAATATACCCGAATAAAACGTAACGCAATGCAGCGCGCTGTGTTATAATATGCTCGTACTTACGCATGCATGAAAGGGAGGAATAATCATGATTACCTGGGATAGAATCACTCTTGAGAATAATCCGAGTCTGCGCGGACTGGCCCGGATTGAGAGGGATATCGTCTATTCCGATCAGACAGGACAGACGCTTACCTTGATCACGCCCTGGCAGGCTGAGGGAGCGGCACAAGGCAGTCATCCCGTGATCGTTTTTTTGCAGGGAAGCAGCTGGACCAGCCCGGATCTTGACTATGAGATTCCCCAGCTTTCGCGCTATGCGCAACAGGGCTATGTGGTTGCTACCCTGACGCACCGGGACAGCTCCAAGGGACATCCCTTCCCGGCTTATCTTCAGGATACCAAGACGGCGATTCGCTTTTTGCGCGCGAATGCCGAGCGCTTTGATATTGACCCCGGACGGGTGGCGATGTTCGGTACCAGCTCGGGCGGCAATACAGCCCTTCTGGTTGGCCTGACGGCGAACGATCCGCGCTATCAGACGGAAGAATTTGCCTCCTTTTCAGACGATGTGCAAACGGTCATCGCCTGCTTTGCTCCCTGTGACATTCCCGCGATGGTGATGGAACAATATGATCTGATGGCCCAGCATCCTGCCTTTGAGGGGCTGGTAGGCGGGGGCGACCCGATGGCAGTGGCGAGGGGGATGAGCCCCATCCTCGAGATCAAGGAGGGGGCGGATTATCCGCCCATCCTTCTGGCCCACGGTGACGCGGACGAGACGGTGCCCTTTGATCAGAGCGAGCGCATGTACCACGCGCTCAAAAACGCAGGACACCAGACGCGGCTGATCCGCGTCACTAACGCGCCGCACGAGGGCAGCTTCTGGAGCTGGCGATTGCACGAGCTGTTACAACAGTATTTGGAAGAAACGCTTTCATTAACATAATACGGAGGTCGTCTGTATGGCGCTGAGTACCGCGAGCTATCTGATTGTTCTTCCCCTGGTGTTTCTGGCAGGTTTCATCGACAGCATTGCCGGCGGCGGCGGACTGATTTCACTGCCCGCTTATTACCTGATCGGCCTGCCGCCGGATATGGCAGCGGGCACCAACAAAATGAGCGCTTTTTTCGGTACGGCGGTGGCGACGGGCCGTTACGCGGCCGGACGCAGCATCCCCTGGAAAGAAGGGCTCTGGGCGCTGCTTGGAGCGGTGCCTTTCAGCTTCCTGGGCGCTGAGCTCTTAAAACTCATGGATGCCCGCGTCATCAAGCTGAGCGTGCTGGTGGCTCTTCCCATTGTGGCAGCCTTTGTGCTTCTGAATAAGGATGCGCTGAAACCCCGGGACCTGGTGGGTGAAAAGAACAGGCTGCCCGCCTGCTTCGCGATCGGGGCAGTGATTGGCCTGTATGACGGCCTGGTCGGACCGGGGACCGGTACCTTTTTGCAACTGTTGTTCGTATCGATGATTGGCCTGGAGGCCCTGATGGGCTCGGGCGCGGCCAGGCTGGTTAACCTGGGCAGCAATGTCTCCGCGCTTATCAGCCTGGCTCTCAGCGGGCACGTGCTCTATCGCCTGGCCCTTCCCGCAGCGGTCTTTGGCATGGCGGGCAATTATCTGGGCTCGACCCTCGCCATCACGAAGGGCAGCAAGGTGATACGCGGAATTCTGATTCTGGTTCTGGCGCTTTTGATGGTCAAACTCCTGCTGGATGTGCTGGGCAGCCAATTGTGAACAGGGTATATTCTATACAACAGCCGGAAAAGGGGGATAAGGTCATGACAGATGAAGAACGTTTGGATATCATCGAAGGGGAAGACGAAGAAGGCAATCAGATGCTTTTGAAGGTGGAGCGCTATTTCTACTATAATGGGGAAGAATATGTGCTTCTGCGTCAGATTGACAGCGATGACGATGAAAGCGTGGACAGTGATGACCGCCTGTATGTCATGCTGGTGCAGGTCTCCAAGGATGAGGACGGGGAAGAAGTGGAAGATTTTGTGCCTGTGGAAGATGAGCTGATGGAGGCACTGATCAAGGCCGCCCGCACCGTGTTTATCGACGACACGATAGAAGAGGACAATGAAATCCAGGAATGAATGAAAATATTCGCCTCAAGCTGAGTTTGCTGCCGGATAGCCCCGGCTGCTACTTGATGAAGCAAGAGGATAAAATCATCTATGTGGGAAAGGCGGTCAACCTGAAAAATCGGGTGAGCAGTTATTTCCGAAAGACTTCGCATACGCCCAAAGTGGCTGCTATGGTTGGCCGCATTGATGACTTTGATATTATGATCTGCAACTCCAATTTAGAGGCTTTGCTGCTTGAAAGCAACCTGATCAAGCTGCACAAGCCTTACTATAATATTCTTTTAAAGGATGACAAACGTTATCCTTATGTGCGCATCGATTTGAACGAACCATATCCCCGGCTAAGCATCGCCAGGCAGCCCGCAGATGACGGGGCAAAATACTTTGGCCCCTATATCGGGGCAAACGCCATTCGTCAGGTGATGGATCTGTTGCGCCGGGTTTTTCCGCTGCGGACTTGTTCTTTGAAACTGCCCCTGGCCAAACCAATCCGGCCATGCATCAATTACGATATCGGCCAGTGCCTGGGCCCTTGCGCAAACAAATGCACGCAGGAAGAATACCGGGAGGTGGTCGAGAAGGTTTTGGGATTTCTGCGAGGCAAATACCAGCCTGTTATTGATCAGCTGCGGGAGGAGATGGTGAAGGCGGCCCGCAATCTGCAGTATGAGCGCGCGGGGGAACTGCGCGATTGCATTTCAGACATCCGGGGTCTGATGGAGCAGCAGAACGTACAACGGGCCGACGCCGTGCAACAGGACATCATTGCGCTTGCCCAGGACGGTCTTGACGCGATGGCCCAGGTCATGTATATACGCGGCGGAAAGATGCTGGGAGGAGATGCTTTCGCGCTGCCCCGCGAGGGCAAGGAGGACCGTGATGAGGTGCTCGGCGCCTTCCTGCTTCAGTTCTATCGAGACCGCATACCCGCGCGTGAGGTTATCGTAGAAGCGGCAGACGGTTTTGAGGACCTGGAGGCATGGCTGCGCGAGCGGCGCGAAGGCCCGGTCACGCTGTCCGTTCCCCAGCGGGGTGATAAGCGCGCACTGGTATTGACAGCAAAGAAAAACGCGGAGGACGCGCTGCTTAAACGAAATGCTAACGCCAAGATCAAGGAAGAACGCACCATCGGTGCTGTTCGTGAACTGGCGGAGGCTTTGGACCTTGATTTTGTTCCGCATCGCATCGAGGGATTTGATATCTCCAATACGCAGGGAGCCTTGTCGGTGGCATCGATGGTGGTGTTTATTGACGGTGAACCCGCCAAGAAGGAATATCGTCATTTCCGCATCAAGACAGTAGAGGGCGCCAATGATTTCGCCTCCATGAATGAAGTGCTGAGCCGCAGATTTTTAAGGACTCAGAGGGAAAAGGAGGAGGAGCGCTGGCCCCTGCCTGACCTGGTGCTGGTGGACGGCGGCCCGGAGCAATTGCGTTTTGCGCGCGCCGCGATGCTCGCGACAGGAATTGAGGTGCCCATGTTTGGTTTGGCGAAAAGATTGGAAGAGATCTTTCTGCCCGATCGTGCAGAACCTATTTTGCTGGACGCGCGCAGCCCGGCGCTGCACCTGATCCAGCGTGTGCGCGATGAGAGCCACCGCTTTGCGATTACCCATCACCGCAACCTGCGGACTAAGTCCGGTGTGCGATCGAGGCTTGAGGACGTGCCGGGCATCGGGCCTGGCAGACGGCGCGCCTTGCTGGCGCATTTCCGAACGATCAAGGCAATCAGTGAGGCGACAGAGGAAGAACTGAATCAAGTGAAGGGGCTCTCCGCTCCCGCTGCCAGAAGCTTGTACCGGGCCTTTCATCCTGAGGATCAAAATGACTCAGAAGAAAAAATACCGGCTGAGGGATGAAATGAGCCTTTGCGCTCGTTGTATAGGATAAGGAGAGGGGAAGCGGATGAGAGGTGTGAGGCTGGCGGTGCTGTTGCTGGCGCTGGTGCTGCCGGTGGGAGATGCTGTGGCCTTTGATATTCAAGGCCTTTCAGATCTTTCCAATGTCTATGCGCAGGATGAAGGCATACGCTTCAGCATGGCTGCTGAGTTGCGTGAGTGGAAAGCCCTGTCCGCAGACAGCGTTCCCGCAGTGGCCGGCTGGCTGGCAGATGCTGTCCTGCAACTGGATTTTTCAAAGACGAGCTATGCTCTGCGCCTTGAAAGGCTGGGGAGAGAGCTTTTTAGCATGGTTGGGGGCGCATCTGACGAGCAATCCTTGCTTGTATTGGGAAAAGAGGGCATCGGTTTTACAAGTTCACCTCAAGATGATCCGCTGCTGCTGCTCCTGGGAGAGGATAAACCTGATCTTCGCTGGTTTTTTAATCCATCCGGCCCTGAGCGTCTTAGAGACTTGCCGGAAGCGGTGAAAGCTTCGCTAGAACCTTATGCCAAGGAAGTCAGAAGAAAGGCCACGGTCAAAAACGTGGGCGTTTCCCCTCTCAGGTATGAGTACAGGCTGGCTGAGGAAGAGTGGGGAAGCATATGGCCTGTCTTAAAAGAAGCGCTTGTCTTGTCACTGGAAGGCTTGCCTGTGAATGCTCAGGAAACATTTGACAGCCTGCGCTTTGATAAGCAGGTTCTGATCAAGCGTCTGATAGACAGCGGAGGGGAGTCACTGGGCTGGGAACTTTCCGCCGATGTGGTGTTGCCCTCGGGCCAGGTGCGTGAGCTGAGCTACGCAAGCGGCTATGCTCCGGGCAAGGGATTGTCGCTGAAGCTGAAAGCCCCCGCTACGCGCGGCAAAGACGATCTGAGCCTGTCTTTTTCCGCGACGCTGGATGAGCAAACCCTGAATGCCGATTTCTTCCTGACCTCTCGATTGGATGCGGAGCGCTGCAGCCTCAAGGGTTCTGCCAAGTTAAAGCTGTCAAACGAGGAGGGCGGGCAGAGGCTGTCTGGCCGCTTATGGGCGGAGAATAAGCGAGGCAGTGAAGATATCAGGCGACTGACCCTGGAACCTGATTTCAGGTTTGATGGCCGGCAGGCACGAGGGACGATGCGTGTTCTTCAGGAGCGCGGGGGAAAAGCGCGCCTGGACCTGATGCTGAACGCAGCGCTGGCTCCCTCCAAAAAAGTTGAACTACCGGAGTTTACGCGGGCCTATGATCTTCAGGCTGATCTGCTTGCGGCGCAGGCTGAATTCTCAGGGTCACTGCTCCCTCTGATCAAAGAGTTTTTAATGGATTTTCCCGAGCCCGCACGCTTGTTGTTGCTTCATGATATGGGGCGGACGACAAGAACCCAGGGTGAAACAGTTCCTGCGGGGGATCAAGCCCCCCAATACCTTGTTACTGAGGATGCTTTTTAAGGAGGATGTCCCATGAAAAGAACCATTGCCCTTCTGCTGTCGGTTCTGCTGCTGTCAAGCGCTGCCCTTGCCTTTGCAAGCAGTAGCATGAGCCTGGATGAGAAGCTGGCGCTGCAGCTGCAAAACGGATCCGGTCTGACGGCTGAGGTGAATTTTACCCTGACGGGCGATTTAAACCTGTCTGTTTTGGATGAGCAGGTGAATGCCCTGCTGAAGGCGCTCCTGCCAGGCGCTCAGCTTGAATTAAAGAGCATCCGGGGAGCGGGAAGCGGTAACCGCGGCAAAGAAGATATGACACTGGCTCTCAGCCGCGCGGGCGTTGCTCTGGCCGAACTGCGTCACACCTCTGACGGTGTGCTGGAAAGCTATACTTCGACACTGTTTGGCGGGAAAAGCTATGCTTCCGCGCGCGGAGACGGACTGTTGCTTGACCTGCTTCTGGATCGGGATACCACCTGGCCGGGACTCGAACGGGCCGTTTGGGCGATGGACGGGGCTGATTTGGAATGGCGCAGGCAGGCGGAAACGCAGCTGAAAGTCTTTACGGATAAACTCAGCCTGTGGCTGCAAGGATATACCCGCGTAAGCACAGAACGGGATACCGGCAATCAGCTGATCACGGTCAACACCATTACGATCCCCATGGCGGATCTTAAGACCGAGATGAAGGGCCTGCTCTCAGACCTGTACGCCGATCGCGGCCTGATCAACCTGCTGCGCGAAGTGATGACCTCGGCTGAGGCGGCAGCCTATCTGGAGCCGTCTATGCTGCAGGCCTTCAGCGCGGCCATCGACAGGTTGCCGGTAGGGGGCAATGTGACGATATCCCGCCGGTATGACGCTGCCGGGCGTGTTTTGCTTGACGATATGAAATTTCCCATGGGCGGTGCGCGCGGTATGGAGAGCATCCACTATCGCTTGGAAGCCGCGGGACTTGACGTGGATAAGACTCTGGTTGAAATCACCATGCAGCCAAAAGATCAGGGACGTCAGGAAGGCAGCTTCTACAGCCTGAGCTTTGAGGGAGGATCTGTCCAGGATGATCCCGACGGTACGGCAGAAAGCTATACAGGCACGCTGCTGATCAGGAAGGAACCTGAAGGGAACGAAGGATTTACCGTACAGACTGCTGATCAGGATGCGGAAAAGATATATCACTTCACCCTTTCTTTGGATCAGGGGGTTGAAAAGCAGGATTCGCAGACTCGCAACTATACCCGTGAGCAGGAGTACAGCCTGGTGATCAAACCACAGGACATTGAAGGGGAAGGCGATCAGTCCATCAAACTGAATTTGACGCTTTCCTCCGGCGCGGACACGCGGTCAGCCACCCGGTTTGCGGGCAGCTTCGTCTGGGAGGATTTATCCAATGAGTCAAAGATCGAAGCCGCGATCAGCGGAGGATCAGCCGCCCCCTGGGTGATCCCTTCTGTGGATGCCTCCGGAGCCATTCGGCTTGACCGGATGAGTGAGAGTGAACTGTCCGG
>CAZYKQ010000023.1:0-19232 GCA_964648235.1 uncultured Christensenella sp.
GCTCCCAAAGCACGTGCGCTACCAGGCTGCGCTACACCCCGAAGGTACTGCCGCTCGTAAGCGACGAGTTGTATATTATCAATTTCAAGTACATTTGTCAAGGTCATTTTAACAATTAATTTGCTCTCAAAGAATTTGTTAAAAATTGACAAAATTGCCTATGTCTACTATCATGGCAAGGCAATGAAACATGAGGGAGGAATTGATGATGAGTCAGGAGAGTCACCCGTACTTTATTATAAAAATGGAATCCGGTGCAGAACTTAAGGGGGAGCTTTATCCCGAGATTGCTCCGCAGTCAGTCGGCAATTTTATCTCCCTTGCAAATAGCGGCTTTTATAATGGTCTCATCTTTCACCGCGTTATTCCTGGTTTTATGATACAAGGCGGTTGTCCTACGGGAAATGGCATTGGCGGTCCTGGATACTGTATCAAGGGCGAATTTGCTCAAAATGGTATCCCGAACCCAATCAAACATACTTATGGTGTTCTCAGTATGGCCAGGAGTCAGCGCAAGGACTCTGCCGGATCACAGTTCTTTATTATGACAGCAGATGCTCCCCATCTTGACGGTTCCTATTCTGCATTTGGAAAGGTACTGGAGGGTATGGAAGAAGCAGAGAGAATCGTTGGTGTTAAAAGAGATTATAATGATAAGCCTCTTGAACCACAGGTAATTGCATCCATAACAGTAGATGTAGGAAATCAGGAATACAGTTTCCAAAAATTATAAGGGAAAAGTTATGGAAAAAGAAAAACGGGAAGTTCGTATAGCCAATAAGCGCTATAGCTTGTCTTCTGCAAATACCGTTGAGCATGTAGACAGGATGGTCAATCTGTTAAACGAGCGCTTGAGTGAAGTTATAGCCTTATCCTCCCGTATTGATACAGAGACGGCAGCCATGTCTGCCGCTCTTTCCATAGCGGATGAGTTGATTAAGGCGCAGGATGATAATACACGCCTTCGCAGGGAGTTGACAAAGGCGCATGAGCAAACCGCACACCGGAATTGAATTGCTGGCCCCGGCAGGAGACCTTGTATCTTTTTATGCTGCTATACACAACGGTGCTGATGCGGTATACCTTGGAGCGGGGAGTTTCGGAGCCAGATCAAGCGTGGGGTTTGATGATGAGTCGCTTCTTACTGCCATTCGATATGCTCACCTGTATGGTAAAAAAGTTTATATTACGCTGAATACATTAATCAAACAGACAGAACTGACCCAAGCAAAAGAAGTTCTGCGTTTTATAGAAAGCGCAAATGCCGACGCGGTTATTGTTCAGGATTTGGGGCTGATGCGTTTAATCAGACGAAACCATCCATCCATGCCCATCCATGCTAGCACACAAATGAGTATCCATAACCTCTCAGGGGCTCGGTTTTTGATGATGCAGGGTGTTTCTCGCGTTGTATTAGCCAGGGAATGTTGCCTAAATACCATTAGCGAAATTGCGGAAAGTGGCATAGAAACTGAAGTTTTTGTACATGGTGCGCAATGTGTCTCCATCAGTGGACAATGCTTGATGTCTTCACACATCGGTGGAAGGAGTGGAAACCGAGGCCGTTGTGCCCAACCTTGCAGAATGGAGTATAAATATAGAGGAAAGCCAGGTGCCTGGCTTTCTCCCAGAGACCTGGCGCAGTTTGATAGGCTACCCGATCTGATAGAGGCGGGGATCAGCAGCTTGAAAATCGAAGGTCGTCTGAAGAGGCCTGAATATGTCGCTATCGTTACAAGCATTTACCGCCGATTGCTTGACAGTCACGCGCTGGGACGAAAAGATATTTCGTCATCCGATGATCGTAAGGCATTGCTTCAGATATTCAATCGCGGTGGATTCACCCAAGGGTGGGCTTTTGGAAAGACAGATGCAAATATTATCAACTCGGAGCGCGTATCACATGAGGGGCTTGCGCTTGGTATCATCAGATCAACAGGTCGTCGAGGAGGCGTGGTGCTTAGTGAGATTGACCTGAACGATACTCTTCGGCACGGAGACCATCTGCAGATCCGCGGCGATAAGGATCAGGAGATGATCTACTCCGGCCCTGAGATTAAACCAGGCAGCCGGGCTGTTATTCGCCATCATCAGGAAACAAAACCAGGTGATCGAATCTATAAGCTGACGGATTCCCTGCAGATAGAAGAAGCGCAAAAAAGCTATTCCTCCCCCATGCTGCCCATCCCCTTGGCCGCCAAGCTTTGGATAAAGCAAGGAGTGCCTGCCGTTCTTACGTTATCAAGCGAAAGAGCCAGCGTAAGTGTAGCGGGAGAAATCCCACAACCCGCTCTTTCTATGGCGATGGACTGTAATAGCAGCTTTCGCTCTATTCAAAAAACTGGGGGAAGTCCTTTTTATATTGAAAGTTATGAGTTCGAAGCTGATGGTGACTGTTTTATGACACTATCCTCTCTTAATGCGCTCAGGCGTGATGCCCTGAAAAGAATGGAAGAAGTTCATATAAAGGCTTATAAAACTAAAAAGGCTTTACCTGTGGTCTCGTCGCCTAAAAAACAGACAGCATACAACCGCTCTGGTGAGGAATCAGCGCTTTATGTACGCAGTGAAAGAATAGATCTGATCGAACAATTCCGGACCATGGGAATGAATCATTTTCTCTACAGCCCACAGGACTATACATCTAGTTTGCTTCCTTCGAAATGTGATCATCTTGGGGTGAATGATTATCTTTGCCTTCCCAATCAGGCGACGGAAGCCACACTGACCAGCCTTTTTCATTTAGTGAAGGATAAACATCTATCCGTGATGGCTGATAATGTCGGCCAACTGGCAATGGATTTCCCAGAAAATATTCTTGCAGGCCCCGGTATTCCCGCATGGAATATCCATAGCCTTAACCTGTTGAGTGATATGGGCTGTTGCGCCACAATACTCAGCACAGAACTCTCCAAACAAGAGATCTGTGCCTTAGAGAACCCCGCTATTCAAACCATTCTGCCCGTATATGGGCGCGCAAGGGTTATGCAGCTGAATCACTGTCCCGAAAGAACCTTCAGAGGTCTGTCGGGCAGCCAAAAAGCATGCCAGCTCTGTCGAGCAGGCCAAGGTACACAGGGGCAATATCTTACAGACCGCATGGAGGCTCGATTTCCTCTTTTCCCCACTCGTCTGCCCGAAGGTTGTCTGAATACCTTATTGTTCCATACTCCGATCCACCTTTTCAATAATGCTGTTGGCCGTCACTGGCTGCTTGATTTTACGCTGGAGTCTGAGGAGACCATGCTCTCTTTGGTAAGTAGCTATGCAGATCTTCTTAAGAATGTTGCGTCCCTTCCCCCTGCCTTTATTCCCTTGTACGCAGGACGATTTGATGAAGGAGTTCTTTAGATGACTGAAAATGAAACAATAATTCCTTCTTCCCTTCAGGAAAAAGCCTTAAGGGTGTTAGAATTTACAAAGGTACGTGAGCAGCTGGCTTCCTGCGCTTTAACAGAGCCAGGGCGGGATTATTGTCTTGCTTTGGAACCCCTTTCAACACTGTCTCAGGCAGTTCATGCGCAGGAGGAAACGCAGGAGGCATTGGTTGTTCTAAGTCACAGGGCAGAACATCCTATACGAGCATTTAAAGATATTCGTGCCTGGCTTACTCTGTCCCAAAAAGGGGCGACACTTTCCACCCGTGCTTTGCTCGATATCTCTGATTGTCTGCGGGCATCAAGCGCTGCAAAGTCGGCGCTTGGAGGGAATGATGAAAACACCCCCATTTTAGGGGCATTAAGCGCTATCTTAACAACCAATTATCCTTTGGAGCGCGGCATCAAGGATGCCATTATTTCAGAAGAAGAAATCGCCGATGGGGCAAGTACACAGTTGTCATCCATCAGACGACAAATTCGTTTATGCAACGATCGTATTAAAGAAAAGTTGCGCACGATGACGCAAAGCGCGTCTTTTTCAAAATACTTGCAGGAGCCGATTGTTACTGTCCGCAACGGGCGCTATGTGATCCCTGTCCGGCAGGAGTTCCGGCAAAGTGTTCCTGGATTGGTTCATGATCAATCATCTACCGGCGCAACCTTGTTTATTGAGCCTATGGCTGTTGTGGAAACCGGCAATGAACTGCGACAGTGGACCATCAAGGAAGAGCAGGAGATTAACCGAATCTTGTCTGAGTTTTCGCAACAAGTAGGGCAATGCGCTGACGCTATTGGCGCGAATGTCGACATTTTAATTAAGTTGGATTTTATATTTTCAAAAGCATCACTGGCTCGAATGATGCGCGGGATACAGCCTAAGATGAATGATCAGGGAAGAATTCATTTGGTACGGGCACGTCACCCTTTGCTGGACCCTGACAAAGTTGTTCCATGCGACCTGTGGCTGGGTGATATGTTTACCAGCTTGATTGTTACCGGTCCAAATACCGGAGGTAAAACGGTTACGCTAAAAACGATAGGACTGTTGAGTTTGATGGCTCAATGCGGGCTTCATATCCCCGCCGATCTGGGCACTGAAGTAGCTGTTTTTCACAGAATTTATGCAGATATCGGAGATGAACAAAGTATAGAGCAGTCTTTGTCCACCTTCTCCTCCCACATGACAAATATCGTCAGTATCCTTGAATGGGTAACCGAAGACGACCTGGTCTTGTTTGATGAACTTGGAGCTGGCACAGATCCGACGGAAGGGGCGGCGCTGGCTCAGTCCATCTTGGGCTCACTTAAAAAGGCCTCTATCAGGACAGTGGCAACAACGCATTATAGCGAGTTGAAGGCCTATGCCCTTTCTACCCCGGGCGTGGAGAACGCAAGTGTGGAGTTTGATATTGCAACACTTCGTCCGACCTATCGGCTGTCCATTGGCGTTCCGGGAAAGTCAAATGCCTTTGAAATCGCAAAACGCCTGGGGCTTCCGGATAGAATCATCGCAGCGGCTCGAGCGCTTTTAAGTGATGAAAGCATCGTCTTTGAAGATGTCATAGCAAACGCTGAGTATCATCGGCAAGTAGCAGAAAAAGAACGAGCTCTGGCACAGGAAGCCCGTGAGGAGACTATACGTCTGCGTAATGAGGCTGAGGCACTCTATTTGAAAATTGAATCAAGCCGTGCCGAATCAGAGCGGAAGGCTAAAGAAGAAGCAAGGCGTATACTGGCTCGTACAAAACGTGAAAGTGCGGCCATTATTGACGAACTCAAGCTAATGCGGAAAAACGGCGGAGACATCACATCAAATCTGAACGCGCTTCAGAGGCGCCTGCAAGGATTGGAAACAGATGTAGCTGAAGGCATGGCAATTGAAACCGTCCCAAATAACATCAAACCAGAGGATATAACAGTCGGTGAAATGGTCGAAATCCCCCATCTCAACGCAGTAGCTACGGTTCTAACGCTTCCTGATTCAAAGGATGAAGTGATGGTGCAAGCGGGTATCATAAAAATGAAAGTGATGCTCAGCCAACTTAGGCCTGCCAAAACTCAGGGTAAGAATAAAACGACCGTCAGCTCAAAAACAAACAATAAAAATCGTAGTGTAAAAATGGAATCTGATCTGCGCGGTATGGCACTGGATGAGGCATTGATGGAGCTTGACCGTTATCTTGATATGGCCCTTATGTCCGGGTTGCATGAAGTATCCATTATTCACGGAAAAGGAACAGGGACACTGCGGATGGGCATACATAGACATCTCAAGGGATTACGGCAAGTTAAAAGCTTCCGTCTCGGCCTGTACGGTGAAGGCGAAGATGGCGTAACCATCGTAGAACTAAAATAGGAGGAAAGTAATTATGCCCAATAAGCAAATGATTATGATCGTAGATGATGATGAAAACATCGCTCAACTCGTTCGTCTCTATTTGGAAAAAGAAGGCTTCGAGGTAGTCCACTCTTCCAGAGGAGACTCTGCCCTGTCATCCTTCAAATCAAATCCGCCCTCCTTGTTGCTGCTTGATATCATGCTGCCAGGTATGGACGGATGGCAAGTATGTCGAGCGATACGCCAGATATCAAGCATACCCATTATCATGCTGTCTGCCAAAGAGGAAACATTTGATAAAGTGCTGGGTTTGGAGCTTGGAGCTGATGATTACATTACCAAGCCGTTTGATCCTAAGGAACTGATCGCACGTGTGAAAGCCGTCTTGCGGCGTGGACAGCCTGATCAACAGGATCAGGACACTCTCTCATTCCCGGGTCTCACCATCAGCCTCTCTCGATATGAGGTCCTCTACCAGGGTAAACAGGTTGAAATGCCCCCTAAGGAGATTGAACTTCTGTATTTTCTCTCTTCTCACCCCAATATGGTTTTTACACGGGAGCAACTTCTTGAAAAGGTATGGGGATTTGATTATTTTGGAGACAGCCGAACAGTGGATGTACACGTAAAACGCCTGCGTGAAAAACTGACAGGAAGCGAGGATTTAGGATGGAGTATACGGACCGTCTGGAGCGTTGGCTATAAATTTGAGGTTAAATAAAATGGCCAGGCCAACAACTTTTTCAAGATTAATGATCGTTTTTACTGTTGTGATTGCCATCTGTGTTTCGATGCTGATGGGGATCTTCTACTTTACAATGCGGGAGGTGCAAACCCAAAACCGCATGAACGCTCTGAAAGTTCAGGCTTATGATATTGCTTCTCTATCCGGCACTATGGACACCAGCGGCATTGAGGATGCTTTGGGCTTAAGAACAACCACCAGACGAATGCTTTTTCAAAAGATTCGAAGCGTATATGAAGATTATTCGGCTTATTGCATTGTCGTTGACAGGTCAGGCCGAATTACCCCCTTTTTTACATCTATTCTGGAAGAAGATGAGGAGCTTCATTCTTCCTATGATCCAAAGCATATAGCTACCCTTCTGCTCACTGTGCTGAGCGGTCAGGAGGTTATCGATCAAAACCACACGTCAAACGGTACCATGTTTACAGTAGGAGTTCCACTGATACGCAGCGGGAACGTGTATGGAGCAGTGTATATCCAAACAGCTGCTCAATCAGTTCGAGCATCATATGAAGCTTTGGTTGCGCGAGTATCCTTGGCTGCAATTGTCAGTGTACTATTTGCGGCATTGATGATATTCCTGTATACCAAGCGCCTATCGACGCCACTGCGTGAAATTGCCCATACATCAACCAGCATGGCGGCAGGTGATTTCAGCAACAGGGTAACGGAAGAAGGCACGAAAGAAATCTACGATATGGCTGTCGCTTTTAACACGATGGCTGGGAAATTGAGCGAAACCGAGCAGAGGCGCAGGGACTTTATTGCCAACCTCTCCCATGAGCTTCGATCCCCTATGACCAATATTCGTGGCTTTATACAAGGTATTCTGGATGGTACGATTCCTGAATCAGAGAGCAAACACTATTTGGATATTGTCTTGAATGAGACCAATCGACTGACCAAATTGGTGACAAGTTTGCTGAATCTTTCCCGGATTGAAAACAGTGACACACCACTTGAAATGAGCACAGTCAACATCAATGAATTGATCCGTCTAGTTCTGATCACCAAAGTTAATCAAATCGAGCAAAAGGAATTAGACGTGAGGCTAAACTTTGCACAGGAAAGTAGTTTGGTTCGCTGTGACCGGGATCAAATCGAACAGATTTTGATCAATTTGCTCGACAATGCCATCAAATTCACACCAAACGGAGGAGTTATTCAGATTATAACGAATAACTTAAACAACAACACTTTATCTGTTACTGTACGCGATAACGGCATAGGAATATTAAAGCAGGATGCAGATTATATTTTTGACCGTTTCTATAAAGCTGACAAGTCGCACGCTTCTGGCAGCGGCACCGGATTGGGGCTTTCCATCACAAAAATGATTCTTGAAAAACATGGTCAGAATATCGTATTGCTCGATAGTAATGATGGTGCAGCTTTTCAATTTACTTTGCAAAGAGTTCATACACATGAGGAAGCAAAATGAAATTAAAAGCTTATGCTAAGATTAACTGGTATTTGTATGTCAAGGGCAAGAGGCCTGATGGCTACCATGATCTTGAGATGGTCATGCAGCATATTGACCTTTATGATGATATTTTCATTGAACCGCTGCCTCAAAAGGATTTCCATTTGTTTGTTGAAGGCGGCATGAGCTTAGAGAACACTGATGACAATCTGATTATCAAGGCTGCCAAACTTCTTCAGGAAGAAAGCCGGATCAATGCCGGCGCAAGAATACATCTTAAAAAACGGATTCCCATCGGGGCAGGGCTTGGTGGCGGAAGTGCAGATGCTGCTGCTGTGTTGATCGGTCTTAACCATGTGTGGAACCTGGGTTATACACTCAATGAACTTCAGCATATAGGCATTAGAATTGGTGCCGATGTGCCCTATTGTTTGGAGCCGGGGCCTGCGATCGTTAGTGGGATTGGTGAAAACATACGGAAAGTTGATTTTAAGGATGAAGCACATATTTTACTTTTAAAGCCCAAGGCTTCCCTTAGTACAAAAGAAGTGTTTATGCGTTACTGTGCCCAGGAGCAGGCAACTCCGATGCTCAACGAAGCTTTGACAGCCATTGCAAATGGAAAATATAAACAGTTAAACATCCTTGGCCTTAATGGTCTGCAAGTAACCGCTATAAGCATGCTGCCTGAAATCGGTCAATTAGTCGATCTGCTAAAGACAAATGGAGCTTTATTCGCTCAGATGAGCGGATCCGGCTCTGCGGTATTCGGCGTTTTCAATACAAAAGAAGAGGCCATATCCGCCCATCAAGGTCTACAGGATTTTTATCATATTTGTATTTTAAGCAAAACATTAAGAAGCGCTATAGCGATTGATTCAAAGCTGTAAGATGCAGGGTGAGACTCGTGCGTATTTCGAGTGTTGATGAAGTCGCCGTCTGAACAAGCTTATCATAGGTATCCAAGTCATTATACAAGGCTGTAAGGGCTTCTTGCGGGACCAGCCGTCCAGCTTCTCCATTGACCATAATGCTGATTTGATTAAGTTGATCCACACTGTAGACATATTGCCGTACAAGTGCAAGACGCGATGCTGAATTAGCCTGAACGCTGCCGGTCAGCCGGTTAGCCTGTTCTATTGCGTCAATTACCGAGCTGTTGATTCTCCTTCTAAACTGCTGTTCCACAGCAGCGCGATACATTGCTGCTCGCCCATAAGAGATAGACAACACAATAACAGCCACAATTAAAATAGCAATTGTCGAAAATATAATAGCTTGGCGCGCTCTTCCTCCGATGACGATAGAAGAATGACCTGCCTTAGTGTATTTTTCAATTCCTGCCATATACTCCCCCATCATACCTTGGTTTGTTTTAGATAACATGCCAGAGTTTGTTTGTTCCGGTGCTGCATTCACAATACCATATTTGTTATGATTCGTAAATATGAAGGGTTTAACAGTTTGTTCATGGACCAACGATTGTTTTATGTTATACTCGAAATCGGAGGTTTGGAATGATTATCGTTGATCAGGTATCAAAGAAATTCGGTCCCATTACTGCTTTGGACAATATCAGCCTGACCGTAACACGAGGGCAGGTTTTGGGCTTGCTTGGTCAAAACGGTGCGGGTAAGTCTACTTTACTGAACATTCTTTCAGGCTATCTGCCAGTAACAAGTGGGCGAGTGTTTATTAACAGCGCCGATATGATGATCAATCCAATGAAGGGTAAATCTTCCATTGGCTATTTGCCGGAAACGCCTCCTCTTTACCCTGAAATGACGGTGAAGGAATATCTCCGTTTTTGCTGCAATCTGAAGGGTGTACATAAGTCGGATCAGGCTGAACATATTGATGAGATATTTGAACTCACTGGTCTGAAGGATATGCGCAATCGCCTGATTGCTAACCTTAGCAAAGGATACCGGCAGCGTACGGGATTGGCGCAAGCCTTATGCGGTAGTCCTGAACTACTTTTGCTTGATGAACCTACTTCCGGCTTTGATCCCTCTCAAGTTGTCGAATTCAGAAAGACAATCAGTTCACTTTCGAAGCGACATACCATTGTTTTTTCCTCTCACATACTTAGTGAAGTGCAGTCCATCTGTCAAAGGGTTATTATACTTCACCAAGGGAGATTAGTCCTTGACCATAGTATGGAAGATGGTTCATCGAAAGATAGACGTTTTCATCTTAAAGTTGCCATGGAAAAAGAAAAACTTTTACCTGCAATCCGCAGCCTGCCTAGCGTAACACGGATAAAGGCTCTGACAGATCAGGCAGAATATTGCGAAATGAACGTATTTACTAAGCCGGAGGGAGCGTTTGAAAGAGAGTTGTTCAGTTTGCTCAGCGGGCTTCAAGCCCCTATTTTAGAATTAAGTTTGCTCAAAGACAGCTTAGAGGACGTATTTATGCGTATTACTGCGGCAAATAACAGTGGTGGAAACTGAATATGAAAGCGATATACAAACGCGAAGTATTTAGCTATTTTATGACACCGATTGGCTATATCTACATTGGAGTTTTTTTAGCCCTGGGGAGTTTGATTTTTAGTATCAATAATTTATCGAGTATGTCAAGCGATCTATCTCAGTTCTTTTCGATGATGAGCTATGTATGGATGCTCCTGACGCCGGTGCTGGTCATGCGGCTTATTGCCGGTGAACGCAAAAATCTGACTGATCAGTTACTGATGACTGCGCCAGTACGCGCGAGTGACATTATTATTGGGAAATATCTTGCTGCCTGCACTGTGCTGATAATCAGCGTAATGCTAAGTCTGCTTTATCCCTTGCTCATCTCGATACAGGGTAAAGTCTATCTGATGGAGTTAATAACCATGTATATAGGCTTTGTTTTGCAAGGATGTTCATTTATTGCTTTTGATCTGATGCTGTCCAGTTTCAGCAGAAATCCAGTAACAGCAGCAGTGACAACCTTTGGAGCCAATCTTTTTCTTTGGCTGACCACCATTGCCACGTCTGCTTCATCATCTTATCTTGTTAACAAGATGAATGCTTTTTTTAATCTCTATGACCGCCTCTCTCCTTTCTTGTTAGGGCAACTCAGTTTGGCAAATGTTTTCTTTTATCTAATTTTCATATCACTGTGCATTTTTACGGCGACACAGATTCTCCTGTCCCGGAGGTGGACCGAATTATCATGAGAAAACGCTCTGTATCAGATAAAAGAAAACTAAGTGGATACGCTTTTGTGTTGTTGACTTTGGCTATCGTTTCTTCGGGGATTCTTGTACTTGCTTTTGACGCGCTGGAAAGCCGTTATGCATTTAAAATCGACAATTCTTTTAATGCAATCACTACAAAAAGTGCTGAAACCGATAAAATTTTGAGTGAATTGGAAAGTGACGTGCATGTCTATGCCCTGTTTTCACCCGGAGAAGAGGACCAGGCTCTTGTTGCAATCTTAGAGCGCTATGCGGCTTCCTCTGAGCATTTTACATTTTCGATTGAGAATCTTCTTCAAAACCCTGCTTTGATACATAATATTAGCTCCAACCTGGATGACAGTTCAGTCACAAACGATTGCCTTATCATCCACGGGAAGCAACAAGACAGAACGCGTATCTTAAACATGATTGACTACATCACTCAAGCTTATGACTCAGACAGCGGCGTATTCTATGTCTCGGGCCTTAACTATGAGCAAAGGCTATCTGAAGCGATTATATATGTCACCGCGCCAGAGATTCCTTCCCTTCAGCTTCTCAGCGGTCACGGTGAGCTTAGCCGGGAAAATATAAACCCGATGGAGGATCTGCTTCTCAGCTACAACTACGCCATTGAGACCGTTGATCTGCTGCGGGGAGATGAGTTGAACCCCGGTTCTCCCTTGATGATCCTATCACCAACCAAAGATTTGACGAAAGATCAACTCGATACCATTGATAACTTTGTTCGCCAAGGCGGGTCATTGTTTATAACGACTGATTTTGCCATTTATGATGATCTTCCTTATTTTGAGTCACTTTTTCGAAGCTATGGCTTTATCAAGCGGAAGGGGCTGGTTGTTGCTCAAGAGGAGGAAAAGGAAAGCTATTTAAATTCTCCTGTTGTTCTGATTCCCTATATGGAAATGAGCGAGCCGACAGCTGCATTGATCACCCAGAACCAATCGACAGTTGTTTTGGCTGGTGCAAGCGCTTTTGAAGAACCGCAGAATGTTGACAGCCTGCTGCTTAACTATGTATTGCTACGTAGTGGCAATGCTTATTTGCGCGATACTTCGGATCAGTCAAATGATATCATCCGTAAGTCAACAGACCCAATCGGCACCTTTCCGCTGGCGCTGACAGCTGAACGCTCTTTTGATGACGGATCGCGATCAAAGGCTTTTATCATTGGTAATTCCAGTGTTTTTACCGATAATTGGCTTTATCAGAATACTTACAGCGCAGAATTCTTGTTGGGGCTGATCAGCTACCTCAGCCCCTCTGCGCCAATCAGCTTATCCATTCAGCCTAAGGCAGCTATCCGTCCTCCGATGCGGATTTCCAATGTAACCCTTAACAACATTGCACTCATTTTGTTGCCTATTATGGTAATCTGCACAGCTTTGATCGTACTGCTTCCACGCAAGAGACGCTAATGAAAAAAGTAAGGATTAATCAAAAAAAGAGCATCAGCAGAAAAACGACCTTGTTCTTTATGCTCCTTCTGTTAGCTATCGCCCTGATCATTTTTTTACTAAGCAGGCCTGCATCATTTCCTCAGCCTGAACCTATGCCGGATACCCGTGTTATGTTGTTTGAAGCCACTGCTGAAGAGCTTATTTCTTTTACAATAAAACCTTTCCAAGAGATGGAATATACAATTGTTAAGCAAAATAATGATTATAAGGTGGAAGGTTATCCATACTATGATCTCAATCAAGAAATCATAGAGAAAATGGTTGATACCCTTATTTACCTTGAGGCTTCAGACACCTTAGGCAATTACACTGAAAAAAAAGACATTGATTTAGAGATGTTTGGGCTGGGGGAGGACGCACTGGAAGTGACAGCTCGCTTCACAGACAATAGAAGCTATACCTTACGCATCGGATCCAGGATTCCCGGCGATATACCCAGTGATTATGGCATGATACTTGATAGCCCTATGCTCTACGCTGTAAGCATCACTATGCGCGATGAATTTGACTATCCACTCAACAGGTTACATAATCTCCCGGCTATCAATTTCAATCCGGATTTATTGGAGGCAGTTCGTTTTGAAGAAGGACTGAAAAGTTTGGTGCTCCGCCGGATCAGCGACGAAGTCTGGGTTATGGAACAACCTTTTTCTTACCCTGTCTCAGCTGATAAGATTGAGATCTTTAAAGAAAACGTAGGAAAAATGCGTTTTGCAAGTTTTGTAGATCTGGAATCTATGGCTGACCTGCGATCCTATGGCCTTGACCAACCGCGTATGCGCATCATTTTCGATTTAGCTCCCAGTACCATCACAGAGTATTCTCCAGATCTTCAGTCTTCAACGGAGCATTCGGTTGAGGCTCAGCAAATCGTCATTGAGATCGGCAATCCTTTAGGCGAAGGGATAGGCTTTTATTGCCTATATAACGGTACGGTGTACCAGGCAACAAATCTGTCCATGGGTTTTATGCTGGATACGAATGCAGCAAACTATCTTAGCGTCTATCCCCTTGGCTGGCCTCTGAACCGTTTGGATTCAATCAATATTGTATCAAAAAGCGGTCAAAACTTTCTGTACCATGTTGAGTTAGTGGAAGATATTCAACTCAACAATGAGGTATCAACGAATGCTCAAGGTGAAATATTGTATCAATTTGCGTTTAGAGATGGAAACGATCGGGACGTAGAGCCGGAACAAATCATACAACTTTACAAGAGTTTAGCTTCTATTCGCGCAACCGGTGCGGTTGAAGCTTCTTATTCGACCAAAGCTCTCTCTCCTGAGCTTGAAGTTTATTTGCAGTTTGGAATGTTTAGCAGATATGTAAAATTTTACCCCTATGACGCTTTGCACGCTGCCATAGAGGTAGATGGAACAATTTTATTCTATACCGATTTAGCTTATTTGAATGAAGCGGAAGCTGTTATGTCAGGACTCTCTGGAAAATGAAGTAATAATGCCTCCGCCCAAGCATTCATTTTCATGATAGAGCACGGCGCTCTGCCCGGGTGTTATGGCACGCTGAGGCTGATCAAATAATAAATGAGCTTTATCTCCTTGCCATGTCAATGTAATCCCCTGATCAGGCTGGCGATAGCGGAATTTTGCAGCTAACCTGACGTAACTTCTCTGGGAACATGGCGAATTATGCACCCAAGTCAAATTTTCCAAGCGAGCTGACGTAGAGTAAAGCAAGGGATGATCTTCTCCCTGAACGACAATCAGCTCGTTACGGGAAACATCCTTTTCAATCACAAAATAACTGCGACCGTCCCCGCGCCCACCGATTCCCAGGCCTTTGCGCTGGCCAAGGGTATAATACATCAGACCCTGGTGTTCACCCAACACTTCACCTTCCGCGCTGCGCATAATCCCCGGATTGGCAGGAAGATAACTCTTCAGAAAAGACTTGAAGTCTCTCTCACCAATAAAGCATATCCCGGTAGAATCTTTTTTCTCTTTGACAGGAAGGTTCAACTTGGCTGCCAATTCTCTAACCTGAGATTTTTGCATATCGCCTACAGGAAACAAAGTTTTTTTCAGCTGCTGAGCTTTGAGCATATATAAAAAATAGCTTTGTTCCTTTCCAGGATCTTTGCCCTTATACAGCCGTCCGTTTTGATCTGTGTTGACAAAGTGTCCGGTAGCAATTTTATCTGCTCCCAGCTGTAAAGCAAAATCTAAAAATGATTTGAACTTGATTTCGCGGTTGCATATGACGTCGGGATTGGGCGTTCTCCCTTGAGCGTATTCATCAAGAAAATGCTGGAACACTCTTTCTTGATATTCCTTTGAGAAGTTAACTGCATAATAGGGAATTCCAATAATATCACAGGTAGATCGCACATCTGCCCAATCACTTTCGGCAGTACAGACGCCTTCTTCGCTATTGTCTTCCCAGTTATTCATAAAAACACCGATTACATCATAACCCTGTTGTTTAAGCAAGGCCGCAGAAACAGCAGAGTCCACCCCGCCTGACATCCCAACAACGATGCGCATCATGCCAGGCCAGCCTCTTTAAGTCGTCTTGATACAAGAGCGGCTATGCGTACAGCCACTTCTTCTTTACTACCCTGGGCATCCACTTTCACAATACGCTCAGGGTTTCGTTTGAGTAACTCCTGATAAGCTTCACCAACACGAATATGAAAACTATCTTCCAGCATTTCGATACGATCTACTTGGCTTACCCTCTCGCGCCTGCGCAGAGCTGTGGATGCTTCAATCTCAAGCAACACAGTCAGATCAGGCAGATAACCATTGATCGCCGGGGCATTGATCTGAGTTATAAGATCAATGCCAAGCTGACGACCCGCCCCTTGATATGCAATGCTTGAGTCCACATAACGGTCAGACAGCACAACTTTTCCAGCTGCCAAAGCAGGCGCTATAATATCGCGTACGTGTTGAGCTCTTGAAGCAGCATACAGTAACGCTTCGGTCATATCTTGCATCCCTGAGTTATCACGATCCAGCACAAGCTCGCGTATTTTTTCAGCCACTTTACTGCCTCCGGGCTCGCGCGTCTTGACTACTTCATATCCAAAAGAAATCAAGTGATCATATAATAAACAAGCCTGTGTCGATTTACCGCATCCGTCATTTCCCTCAAGGGTAACAAAAAAGCCCTTTGAAAGTATTTCTTTTTTTAGCCCTAAAATGTCATATAGCTCATCGACTGATTCAACCAGATAATCGGGCTGCACCGCGCTAAGCTCTTCCTTGCTTCCATACCCCCATAAAACAGCAATGCTTTTCATGCTGAGTTGCTTTGCTGCAAGAATATCGCTGGCTCTGTCACCAACCATAATGCTTTTGCCTGAGAAGCCTTTTAGTGAACGAATAATTAAATCCTTTTTTTCCGCAAAGTGATCATCGAGCCCTGGACCAGCAAGTGCGTGAAAGTGATCATTAAGATCAAAGGCTGACAATATCCGGCTACTGGCTTCTTGAGGTTTGCCTGTGGCCACACTCAAATAGGCATTTGTCCGGCTCAGCGCCCGCAACAAACCACGGATACCGGAATAAACAGAATTTTCTTTCCATCCTATTGTATGATAACGCTCACGATAGGCCTGTGTTGCCCGGATGGCTTCATCTTTGGAGAAGCCACAAAAGGTGATGAAAGATTCAGCTAAGGGCGGCCCCAAAAACTTACGAAGAACGGAATAGTCAGGCCTTTGTATGCCAAGTTTATCAAAGGCATAAAGCAAACAATTGATTATGCCAGGCTCAGAATTGGTTAAGGTTCCGTCCAAATCAAAGACAACTGCTTCATAATTCATGGGTTTTCCTCCTGGACAATTGAAGAAGCAGATGCACGCGCAATTAATGCGTCCATAAATTTAATAACATTTTCATCGTTGCCATTGAACACAGTCATGGACATATAGAGTTCATTATGATAGATTCCAAACTCCTCTTCGAAACCAGGGAGCCCTGATAACGGGATACCATACAGGCGCATTTGAGATATACTGACCATGCTGTTAGTTTGCTCATCATACTCCTGCATCGCAACATATCCGGCAGACAGGTCGATATCAGCCGTATGAAGCTTTCCTGTATCAATGATTGATTCCAGGTCAAGAAATATCCCCTGAGAGGCATAACGTTTAAAATCCTCTGCCCTCAAAAGATAGAGATCCCCTTCTCCCGCAGCGAGATAGGTCGTCAGCTGTTGCATAGAATACATATCTTCAGCGGTGCTCGAGGCAAGCAGATAGGACCGTATCAGCTCCATATCAGGAAACATGTCAACGCGCATCGCTTCAAAGATGCTGTCTATTTTATCCTGATCAGAGCCTGTACTTTGGATATACACATCGATCCGTTTGTTCTCAGGCGGCCTATAGGCAGTCATAGTATAAATAAGATCTGTTACAAATATGGACGCAACAATCAACAGAACATACTTCCAGGCATTATACTGAATGTGATGTCTTAATTTCGCTCCATTGATTGGTGTTTTAATCGCCATTTCTCAATCCGTTGGCTTCATCGTTGGAAACAGAAGAATGTCTCGGATAGAAGCGCTGTCAGTTAAAAGCATGATCAGTCTGTCAACACCGATGCCCATACCGCCAGTCGGAGGCATTCCATATTCCAAAGCATTCACAAAATCTTCATCCACTTTAGCGTTTTTTCCGCCCAAAGCTCTGCGCTCCTCTACTTGACGGATAAAGCGTTCCCGCTGGTCGATAGGATCATTCAGCTCGCTGAAAGCATTGCCGTACTCCGTACCGTTAATGAACAGCTCAAACCTCTCAGTCAGGCGCGGATCATCCGGTTTTCGCTTGGCAAGCGGTGAATTTTCGACGGGGTAATCAATAATAAAAGTCGGTTGAATAAGTTGTTTTTCAACGTATTCGTCAAATAGCAAAGGCAGACAGTCTCCGCGTGTAGCACCCTTTTCATAATGGATATGGCGCTCGTCCAGAGCGGCCCGCGCCTGCTCATCTGTTTCCCATTCGTAGAAATCAATGCCAGAATAACGCTTAACAGCCTCTGCCATCGGAATACGTTCCCATTTTCCACCCAAATTAATTTCCTTGCCTTGAAAGGTGATTACTTCACTCCCGCAGGCTGCTTGTGCAACATGGCGAAAAAGCTCTTCCGCCAGGTCCATCATGGTGTTGTAATCTGCGTAAGCCTGATACATTTCAATAGAGGTAAACTCGGGATTATGCTTGGTATCCATGCCCTCATTGCGAAAAATACGTCCTATTTCGTATACTTTGTCAAAACCGCCAACGATCAGACGCTTCAAATACAACTCCGTCTCAACACGCAGATACATATCGATATCCAATGTGTTGTGATGAGTCTGAAAAGGCCGTGCAGCTGCGCCTATTTCCAAAGTATGAAGGATAGGGGTATCTACCTCTAAAAAGCCGCGGATATCCATAAAAGATCGGATAGCGGTAATAATTTTACTCCGCTTAATAAAGGTATCTCGTACTTGTGGGCTGACGATCATGTCAAGATAACGCTGGCGATAGCGCAGGTCCATATCCTGCAGACCATGCCATTTATCGGGCAGAGGCTTAAGGCATTTGCTTAGGAGAACAATCTGTTGCGCATGAATAGAAATTTCACCAGTTTTTGTTTTAAACGCAAACCCATTAACGCCTTGTATGTCGCCCAAGTCAGTGTTTTTAAAGGCATTGTAGGCCTCTTCTCCCACATCATCACGCTTAACGTATATCTGAATATCCCCGGAAGAATCGCGCAAATGCGCAAAAGAAGCTTTCCCCATGATACGCCGGCTCATCATGCGGCCTGCCACACTAATGCTCTGCCCTTCCAGCGCATTAAAGTTGTCAATAACATATTTGGCCAGATGACTAGCCTCATAATTGGTAATTTGATAAGGACTCTGTCCAAGATTTATCAGCTCATTCAGTTTATCACGCCGTATTTGTTCCTGTTCAGAAAAACTAAGCGTTTCATGAGGTTGGCCGGTGGCGTGTATTTGTTCAGGCATGCGTATACTCCAATCGTGTATTACCGGTGGATATCAATAATTTTTACCTCAATGGTGCCGGAAGGCACCTGCACCTTAATCTTATCCCCTTTCTTTTTCCCAAGCAATGCGGCCCCCAAAGGGCTTTCATTGGATATCTTGTTGCTGTTGGGATCGCTTTCGCGCGCTCCGACAATCGTGTATTCTTCTTCTTCCTTCAGACCCAAATCACGGATACGCACAGTGGTACCGATATTGACGCTGTCTGTGGAAATGGTGCTCTCATCGATTACGATAGCGGTACGAAGCGTGTTTTCAAGCTCCAAAATCTGAGCCTCAAGCCGTGATTGCTCGTTTTTTGCGTCGTCATATTCTGCATTTTCGCTCAAATCGCCAAAGCCTCTCGCTACGGCAATTTGCTCAGCTACTTCTGCACGACGGATGGTGGATAGGTATTGCAGCTCTTCTTCTAGCTTACGCATACCTTCAGATGAAACAACAGTTTTATTACTGTGCTCATGCTGCTTTTCGATCTCTGACATAAAGGTTTCTCTCCGTTCGAATTTTAATAAAACATACTTATTTGCTTCTGTTTTGCATTTGGTTTCATATTGACTAATAAAAAAACCACTCACAGACAGGTGTTGTCCGGAAGCATGCAGATTATACTCCGAATAGCATTAAAAAGCAAGAAATTTGATTATGTTTTAAGGAATA
>CAZYKQ010000024.1:0-18875 GCA_964648235.1 uncultured Christensenella sp.
GGCTTCGGGGTAGGTGTTACGAAAGGCTTGGGCTTTTTTTGAACCAAAAACTCAGCTTTAACATAGCCCATGTACATGCCATACTGGATATGATACCAGACCATCCCCACAAAGTCCGCGTAGACCGAGACTTCTGCGCCATAGGGGATGTCGGTAATAACCTCGGCCTTGGCGTCCGGTTCCGCGCGCAATTTGAGTGGTTTGCCATTGGCGGTTTTCACGTACATGGTGGTGGTGGGCACGTTGATGGCGGCAGAAACCGGGAGCAATGATACCAGAAGGCAGAGGACAGTCAGTAAACCGAGCGTTCTTTTCATTGTTCTTCTTCCTTTCTTATACGAATAAAAAGTATCTTGGATCTGATTTGATGCGGCCATCAACGTTGTATTGATGAATTGGGGACAAGATCGCAAGCTCTGGCAGCTAAAAAACCATGTCATACGAAATGACCGGCGCTCAAACGAAGCAGACAATCACGCGCCGGCCAAACAAGGGATTTCAGCTTGCCCCCACTGAACAGGGAGGCTCAGGCGAAACCTTATACGATCAATTTTCCGCCGCGCCGTACGCGCGCGACATTGAGGAAATAGTCATCCAACCCATCTTCATTGGCGGGATCAAAGCAATGAGGAGCCCCTTCTTCGTCCCCTTTATCCCCCAGGATCAGACGTTTGTTTTCCGCAACGCCTTTGAGGATCGTGTGGGCAGAGGCCTCCGCCGTTTGAGCACCCTCGGGCGGGGCCAGATCCCCCCAGATCGCGGTGATGGTTGTGCCGGGCGTAGCCGAATTGAACTTGATGTGGTCATCCCAATATTCATATCTGAGGGTCAGGGTCAGCATGTTGAGGGCGGCCTTGGTGGACGCGTACATCGATTGATAGGCCATGGGCGACCAGGCAATCCCCGAGATGACGTTGACCACCTGACCGCCGCCTTGAGGTTTCATGATGCGGATGGCGGCCCGGCATCCGTACAATGCGCCATAGAAGTTGATGGCGAATGCTTTTTCCCAGTCTTCATTTGTCTGTACGCTGAGGTTTAAACTTTTCTTCAGCGTGTCGGAGGCATCCGTTTGGGTGAACATGCCGGCAAGGCCCGCGCCTGCGTTGTTGATCAACAGATCCAGACGACCGTCCATGAAGGCGGTGGCTTCGTCGATCATGTTTTCAACCTGCTTTTCGCTTGTCACATCGCAGCGGATTCCTTTGACCTGACCGGGGTACTGTGCTTTTAGCCGTGTTTCATGGGTAAGCAGATGATCGGCATTGATGTCAGCCAGCACCACCTTCCCCGCGCCTTGCGCCAGAAGCGATTCGCACAGGGCAAGGCCGATACCTGAAGCGGCGCCTGTCACCACGGCGTTTTTACCCAAGAAATAGCCTTTGTTGTGATCCATCGCGTTTTCCTCCTTTGTTTATTCGTAGATCTGATGGTCTTTCAGCAGGGTGCTCTGATCGTAGCGTCCGGCAAACAGGTTTTGCATGGCGCGTTTTGCCTGATCCTGCGGATACTCATACAAAGGATACAAGCCTTCTACCCAGTTGTCGCTGACCATCCAGCCTGCGCCCAGAACTTTTGTGAGCGGGACTTCACCCCAGGGATCATTCATGGAGGAGGCAAGGGTCACCTGTGCCTCGGCCGGCTCCCAGCTGTAGAATTTTGACGGGCTGTCATACTGAAACAGCGTCATGTCGGTGAAATCATCCACGCCTATCTTGTATTTGTGCAGCAGGCAGCCCCCGCCGGTTGTGATAGGCCTATCAGGGGTCGCGCCTTCCTGTTCGGTGCGGAAGGTCGGGTCGTTATAGCGGCCCATGCGCAGGGTGACATCTACCAGGCGCACACCGCCGCGCTCAATGAAGCAATGCCCCCAATCGCCCTGCCGTTCCACCACAATGCGCTCGCAAAGCTTTTTTGGAAGCCCGGAACTTTCCCGGCCGGTAAACGCGCCCATCAGAGCCCCGGGCCCGCTGAGCTGCAAGCCCAGGAAGTAGAGGCCCGTTGTTTCGCCGTAGCGCGCCATCAGGCCGACCCCTCCCTCCATGTACCAGGGGGCAAAAGTAGGTTCGCGGATGTTGACGATATAGCCGTAGTATACGGGAGCAAGCGGGTCGACCAGCTCAAGGGGCGGAGGAAGCGCGCGGGCAGCCGCGTTAGGCTCGGCAATGCCCAGGAATTGAATGCCGTACTGGTTGTTCATCGCGCCGTCTTTCAGGAATGATTGAAGTTTATCAATCGGGGTGAAATTACTGGCCTGCATGATCTTTTCTCCTTTCGGTCTTGGTCCTCTGCTTACAGTACGAATGCCTTGCCGTGAGCATCCTGCATGGCTTCCAGGATGCGTGCGGGTTTTTGCGCGTCTCCAATAACGCGGACGATTTGGAAATTCTCTTTGCATTCCGCTGCCAGATCGTGTCTGGGGATGACACCGACGGCCAGCACCACCCAATCGGCGGGCAGACGGATGCTTGTATTATCCTTCAGTCGGAGAAGCTCCACCTCTCCATCCTCAATGCGGGTCAACTTGTGCCCGGTCAGGATCTGCGCGTCCCGAGGAAGGAGGCGCCCCATGATGTCGCTGACAACAGAGGGATAGACATCGCAGCCGATGGTGTCCTGCATTTCCGCTACGGTTACTTTACAACCTTCCATGGCAAGCATTTCCGCTGTCTCCAGCCCGGTCATACCCGAGCCGATGACGGCGACACGGCCCTGCAGCCGGACCTGGCCCAACAAGACCTTGTCCGCGGTGGTTACATTTTCTCGCGTGACGCCGGGCACCTTGGGCAGCCGGGGTTCCGCGCCGCACGCGATGAAAACAGCTGCCGGGTTTAATTTTTTCAGGCTTTCCAAGCTTGCTTTTTCACCCAAACGAAGCTCTATGCCGGCTTTTTCCAGTTGTACCTGCAGCGATTGCGTCAGCTTGGTGATCTTGTCCTTGCCATGTCCTTTGTCAGCGATGTTGAGCGCGCCTCCTGTCTTAGTGTCTTCATCAATCAAAACAGGAGAAAAGCCCCGTTCTTTGAGCGTCAAGGCGGCTTGAATGCCGGCCGGGCCCCCGCCCACAACGGCCACGGTTTGTCCCTTGCCGTTGAGAAGCGGGTGCGCGTATTCAAGCTCCCGCCCGGTCAAGGGGTTGACTGCGCATCGGACGCGGCGCAAGTTGACGATTTCACCAAAGCAGCACAGGCAGCCGATGCAGGTGCGTATTTCATCTTCGCGTCCTGAAAACGCTTTATTGGGCCACTCCGGATCAGCCAGGAGAGCCCGGCCCAATCCGATGATGTCGCAGACCCCCTCGTCCAGCAGCTGGCGGGCAACGGAGGGTTCTTTGATGTTGCATACGGACAGCACCGGTATGGACACCGCTTCTTTGATGGCTTGCGCCATGTGTTTCTTCCAGCCCTGGGCATAGGTGCCCGGTTCGATGCAGCCCTCAGTGTAGCAACTTACGTTGATCAAGGCAGCGCCGGCTTGCTCCAAAGCTTTGGAGATTTTTATGGCCTCCGGAATGTCAATGCCGCCGGGGAATAATTCCTCGGCATTGATGCGCACAGATATCGGGAAACACTCCCCGCAGGACTCGCGAATCCCTTCAAGGATTTGGGTAACAAACCGCATGCGGTTATCGAAACTGCCGCCATATTCATCTTGGCGGAAGTTCATGGCGGGGGACAGGAACTGGTTGATCAGGTAGCCGTGGGCAGCGTGCAATTCGACGCCGTCGGCGCCGGCCATCTGTGCCAGACGCGCCGATTTTACAAAGCGGTCAACCATTTCGCGGCATTCCTGCAGGCTTAGTTCGCGCGGCATTTCGCCGCCCAGGGGGCTGGCCACCGCGGATGGGGCGATCGGCTGCTGTCCCGTTACCCAGGAGGATGCCGCGCGGCCGGGGTGCTGAAGCTGGATAAACAGGCGCGTTTCCCACTTGTGCACCGCGTCGGCCAATCTTTGCAGTTCTGTGACATCCGATGGCCGGTAACACGCCAGCTGACAGGGGTCGCTGATTCCCGCTCCTCCTTCTATGCGGGTAACCTCTGTGATAATCAGCCCCACGCCTCCGCGGGCGCGGGCTTCATAGTAGGCGATCAGGTCATTGGTGACGCCTCCGTCAGGCGCGCCAAGGTTGACGCCCATGGCGGTCATGGCCAGACGGTTGGGCAGAGTCAGGCGTCCCAGAGTCAAGCTTGAGTTCAGTTGATCACTCATGTGTTTATGCCTCCTCTGATGGTGACGGCTGCGCCGCACGCGGCGGTATCTGTCGGTAGCGGTAGACAGCCAGTGCCTCCACTCCCTTGCTCAGCAGCTTGACATAGGCAGTACGGATCAGGAAAAACTGAAAGAAATTCAGCGTTTCAAACCCGAAAAACCATAGAGCGGCCCACAGAACAAGCGCGGAAAGCACCATGACGGGCAACACAAAAACACCCGTAAGTTTCCACGGGTGTTCAGGCAGTACAGAAAGGAAACGGCATGGCTTTTCAGCCGGCGGCAGGCCGCCGGTCAGCGCGATTTGATATGTTCCCCGGAAGGTCGGCTGTACCATCAGCACACTGACGATGATCCCCAGTACCAGGCCCGAGATCCATACACCACTTTGTGCTGCGCCCATCAAGATGACCATGTCACCGCTGATGACGGTGCCGCCTAAGGCAAGACCTAACAGCATGTTCATCCCAAAATCAGTGGTGACGCTGGCGTAAAGTTTGGAGAAGATATCGCTGCGGGGCAAGGGGTTTTTGACTGATTGTATTCCTCGCCGGGGCGGATCTTCCGGACGGATACAATCCGGCTGCACATAGCGAAAAATGCCAAATTCAATGATTTTCGCTGCCAGGATGATGGCGTATGCAATTTTCCACACGATGAAGCGGGAAAATGTATAAGTTGTTGCCGGAAAGAATCGCACCAGCATCAGGGTGATCAGCGCCATGACGGCGGCTCCCGCGATGCCTGTCAACATGACCAGAGGCAGAAGACCGCGGGGTAGCTTCTGCATGAAAGCGCTTTGTGGTACCTCAACAGGAAGGCTGCCGAGCTTGCGCCTGGAAGCCACCGCTCTGTTTGTATAAAGCAAACTGAAAAAAGCAGAGGTAAATCCACAGATGGCAGCATCCAGTATCAGATCGCTTGTGTTCAATTGCCTGCCATACTGAAACACAAAGGCAAGAGGAATGTTGATAGCGCAGATGAGTAGTGCCATGGGAAGGTTATTGAGATAGGGCAGTTCTGTTCGTCTGATGTCCGCGCTGCTTCTCATATTATTCACCCCCTGCAAACAGAGCAAAGCGGTCACTTATGCTAATTTAGTGTAATGCACCCGTCGCAGAGATGTTAGGCCAAAATGGGGGATGATTTGGCCATTTATTCAATCAATTGTTTCAATTCCCGGCGGCAGGAGATGCCAAGCTTGTCGTAAACAGCGGATAGATCGGCTTTGATGGTTGAAATGGAAAGAAACATTTTTTGGGCAATTTGACTGTTGCTAAGCCCGTCGGCCACAAAAAGCGTGATCTGGTACTCGCGCCTTGTAAGAATATCCGGCATTTTGTATTGCGCGAACTCGTTGTGAGCATGAAGCCAGTGCGGGAATATTCTTTTCCATTGGGAAACGACCTGGTCGTACAGATGCGGGAAAGACGCCAACAAGCACCGTTCCGTCAGCCCCTGCATGGTTGTCATGGTCTCCGCGAAGGGGCTGATAAAGCCATCCGGCAATGCCAGGCGCATGGCGGTCATCATGCGGTCGCGCGCCAGCGACGCATTGCCCAGCTTAATAAAGCCCAGGGCGGAGTACAGATTCATATAGATGTCACACATGGAGTAATGGCCCGGCTTGCGCGTTACGGACAAGCGGGCTTCGGACGCAGCAAGCATCACCCTGTAATCTTTTGTCAGCTGAAGGTACCTGACATAGGTATACCAGCCCAGATCCCTGAGAGGAGGAGGAATGCCCGTCAAATCTCCTTTGACAAGCCAATCCGGAATATTGCGCAAGACGCACAGGCTGCAATTGATACTGGCCATGATGCATTCCCAGATGAGGCGCAGTTCGGCAGTATCGCTGTATTGTATCTGTATGCTTTCCAGGTTGCTCCGCATTTTTCGGTACAATTCATAGTTGCCGGCGCAGATCGCGGCATACATGCTGTAGAGTATGGCGAGGGAAGGGTGCGCGCCGTTGAAGCGCCCGGGCCTCAGGCAGTCGAGGGCTTCCTCATACTCGCAGCGGTTGTACGCGAAAAATCCTTTGGTCATCCAGTACACCTTATCACGGGGAAGGGACTGCAGGAAGGCGTCTGCCTGGCCGCTTGGAAATGAAGGAGCAATCCACACCAGATCCTGCAAAACCTTCGGAGCCTCCTTTACAGCATAACCCGTGGGTTTCTCCGAGCAGGCGGGGATCAGCCAATTGTTGCCCAGCTTGATGGATCCGGGAATACAGCCCGCGCGGCATTGGCGCTGCACCGTACGCGGATGTATGCCCCATTGCTGGGCGCATTGCGTGACGGACAGGTAATTCATATTATTTCTCCTTATGCAGAGCGGCGGAAAGAAGTGTCGTTTGCGCGACAGAACGACGGAACAATCCATAGCACAAAGAACCAAACTCAGCGTATATAAAGCGAACAGTCAGGGAGATACCGCTGGCAAAAGCCAATGGACGGGGCGCAGGCTGGTCGGTCAGACAGGCGTATTCAGTATAATTTATGTTTTCAAATGTTTTCAAAGAAATAACAGGGCAAAAAGGAGCAAACATTCCTTTAACGCTTAAGCTGATCATATACAATGCAGCGTAAAATGTCAATATTGATATGCGGTCAGGCAATGAATGAGAAAAATTCATCGCGGCGGCCGCGGTTGTCGCTTTATGCGTGGCGTGATATAATTTATCCCTGCTTCGGGCAGGAAAGAGGAAGGCATGTATTTAGCGGACGAGTGGCAGGATTTTGAGGTGCTGGACACCGGGGACGGGTATAAGCTGGAACGATGGGGCGATGTGCTGCTCTCCCGGCCCGACCCGCAGGTGATCTGGCCCAAGGCGAAACCGGAACTTTGGCTGAAGGCGGACGGGGAGTACAGCCGCAGCCGGGAGGGCGGCGGCAGCTGGAGCTTTACGCGCAGGTTGCCTGAGCGCTGGGAGATCGGTTATAAGGGCCTGCGCTTTTATGTGAAGCCGACGGGGTTCAAACATACAGGCCTTTTTCCCGAGCAGGCGGCCAACTGGGACTGGATGCGCCAAACGCTTGCGGGCAGGAGAAACGCGAAGGTTCTGAACCTCTTTGCCTATACGGGCGGAGCGACGCTTGCCTGCATGCAGGCGGGCGCACACGTCACCCATGTGGACGCGGCCAAGGGCATGATCCAGTGGGCGCGGGAGAACAGGGAGCTGTCCGGTCTGCCGGGTGACGGCAGCCGTTTTATTGTGGAGGACGCGCTGGCGTTCTTGCGCCGGGAGATCAGGCGGGGCAATGCCTACGATGGTATTTTGATGGATCCGCCCAGCTATGGGCGCGGCCCCACCGGCGAGGTCTGGAAGCTGGAAGATGAGTTATACACGCTGGTGGATACAGCGGCGCAGCTGTTGAGCGAATCATCCGCTTTCTTCCTGGTCAACAGCTACACCACCGGTTTTCAGCCGACGGTCATCCGCAACATCATCGGCAAGGCAGTCTGCGCGCGCTACGGCGGAAAGGCTGAGGCCGATGAGCTGACCTTGCCCGTCACATCCGGCGGGATGCTGCCCTGCGGCTGCTCTGGCCGCTGGGGGGCGATCTGAGCGCGGCATGCGCAAAGCCGGGCTGTTGGTATCCGTTCACCGTTGCTCACGCCGCATCTGAAGGAGAGATAGACAATGCTTGAAACGCCCCGGATTCTGTTTGAAGACAACCACCTGATCGTTGCGCGCAAGGAGCCGAATTTGCTGGTGCAGGGCGACAGCACCGGCGATCAGGACATGCTGAGCCTGTTGAAGGCCTATATTAAAGAAAAGTACGACAAACCCGGCGAAGCCTTTCTGGGGCTGGTGCACAGAATGGACCGGCCGGTCGGCGGCTTGCTGTGCTTTGCCAGAACCAGCAAGGCGGCGGCGCGGCTGAGCCGTCAAATCACCGAGGGCACGCTCAAGCGTGAGTATGTGGCGATTGTTGAAGGCAGAGCGAAGGAGAGCGATACCTTGCGCGATATTCTCCTTAAGGACGAGGCGAGCAACATGGTGCGCGTGGTGCCTTCCTATCTCAAGCAGGGGAAGCAGGCGGTGCTGAGCTACCGCTGCGGCGGGCTGCGCGAGGAGCAGAGCCTGGTGGCGATCAAACTGGAAACAGGACGAGCCCATCAGATCCGCGTACAGATGGCCCATGCGGGCCTCCCGCTGTGGGGAGATAACCGCTATGGCAAGGGCAGGCCCGGACAGCAAATCGCGCTGTGGGGCATGCGCTTATCCTTGCTGCACCCCATCACCGGCAAGCAGATGGTATTTGTGGCACCGCCTGATGATACGGGCATATGGAATGAGTGGAGAAAAGAATTGGAAGGGCTGGCGGCCATCTGGCCCCAGATCGTGACCCTTGGATAAGATGATAAAGCCATTTGACTTTGAACTGATCAAGACCTGCGCGCGCACCGGTGCCCGCGCGGGCATTTTGCATACGCCTCACGGCGATATTCCGACGCCCATTTATATGCCCGTCGGCACGCAGGCGGTGGTGAAAGCCATGACCGCGGAGGAGATGAAAGGGCTGGAGGCCATGATCATCCTCTCAAACACCTACCACCTGCACCTGCGCCCGGGGGAGAAGCTGATTGAAAAGGCGGGCGGCCTGCACAGCTTTATGAACTGGGACCGGCCGATACTGACCGACTCCGGCGGCTATCAGGTGTTCTCACTGGAAGGCCTTCGCAAGATCAAGGAGGAAGGCGTATACTTCCGCAGCCATCTGGACGGGAGCGCCCTGTTCATGGGCCCGGAGGAATCCATGAACATTCAACAGGCGCTTGGAAGCGATATCGCCATGGCCTTTGATGTATGCTCCCCCTATCCATGCGAGTATAAGACAGCCCGGGAGAATATGGAGCGCACGCACAGGTGGGCCCAGCGATGCAAGCAGGCGCACACCAGACCCGATCAGGCCCTGTTTGGCATTATTCAGGGCGCCTTTGAAAAGGATCTGCGAATTGAAAGCGTCAAAGCCTTAAAGGAGATGGATTTTACCGGTTACGGCATCGGCGGCCTGTCTGTGGGCGAACCCAAGGAGATCATGTATGATATGCTGGACGCCATGCAGCCACATTATGAGGAAAGCAAACCCCGCTATCTGATGGGGGTCGGTACGCCCGACTGCCTGATCGAGGGCGTAGCGCGCGGTATTGACATGTTTGATTGCGTGCTGGCCACCCGCATTGCCAGAAACGGAACCCTGATGACAAGGCATGGCCGCATGGTTATAAAAAACAAGAGGTATGAGGAGGATTTCGGGCCCATTGACCCGGAGTGCGATTGCTTTGCATGCACACATCACTCCCGTGCCTACATCCGCCATCTGTTCAAGGCCGGGGAGATTACGGGACCCAGGCTGGCAAGCATTCATAACCTGCGCTATTTAGTCAAGCTGATGCAGGAGGTGCGGGAGGCCATCATGACAGACAGCCTGCCCGAATACCGCGAGGAGTTCTATCGCAATTTTGACATGGCCACAGCCTTCAACAGGGGGAAAGAATGATGAATGACGCGCACATCAGCCTGAAAAATCTGAGCTTTGCCTATGAAGAGGGCGAGGCTTTCGCCGTTGATAAAGTCAACCTGGACATCGCAAAAGGCGAGTTTGTTGCATTGCTTGGACACAACGGGTCGGGCAAGTCAACGATCGCGAAGCTCCTCAACGGCCTGTATACGCCGACGGCGGGCAAGGTTTTTGTCAGCGGCATGGATACAATGGATGATAAATATACCTGGGAGATCCGCAAGCGGTGCGGCATGGTGTTTCAGAATCCTGACAACCAGATCGTTGCGACCGTAGTACGCGAGGACGTGGCGTTCGGGCTTGAGAATCTGGGCGTGCCGTCGGAGAAAATGCCGGGTCTGATCGATGAGGCCCTGCGGGCTGTGAATATGTCGGAATTTGCCGACCGCGCGCCGCATCTGTTAAGCGGCGGACAAAAGCAGCGCATCGCCATTGCGGGGATCCTTGCCATGCAGCCTGAAGCCATCGTGCTGGATGAAGCCACCGCCATGCTCGACCCTTCCGGGCGACAGGAAGTGCTGGAAACAGCGCTGACATTAAACCGGGAGAGGGGCGTTACGGTGGTGTGGATCACCCACTTTATGGAGGAGGCGGCGAGGGCCGGCCGTGTAGCCGTGATGTACAAGGGCAGGCTGGTGATGGACGGGACGCCGCGGGAGGTCTTTTCGCAGGTGGACCGGATTCGCGAGTATCGCCTGGATGTGCCGCCGATGACCCGGCTGGCCCATATGCTGAAAGAACGGGGCATCGATGTCGCCAGCGATATCCTGACAATTGACGAGATGTTACAGGAGGTGAGAGGCCTTGCCCATCACGCTTGAAGGCTTGAGCCATACCTATCAGGAGGGCAGCCCGTTTCAGTCGACGGCCCTGCATGATGTGGATTTGGTGGTGGAGGATCATGATCTGTTGGCCCTGATCGGTCATACGGGCAGCGGCAAGTCCACCCTGGCGCAGCACTTGAATGGCCTTTTGCAGCCGACAGCGGGCCGCGTGCTGCTGGACGGGCAGGATATCAACGCAAAGGACAGCGACAAGCGCGCCCTGCGCTTTGCCGTTGGCCTGGTATTCCAGTACCCCGAGCATCAGCTGTTTGAGGAGACGGTCAGGAAGGACATCGGTTTCGGCCCGCGCAACATGGGCCTGGGCGAGGCTGAGATTGACGCGCGGGTGCGGGAGGCCATGGACAAGATCGGCCTTCCTTACGAGGAGATCGCCGAAAAGTCACCCTTTGAGCTTTCCGGCGGACAGATGCGCCGCGTGGCGCTGGCGGGCGTGCTGGCGATGCGTCCGCGCATCCTGGTGCTGGATGAGCCGACGGCGGGGCTGGATCCCCGTGCCCGGGATTTTTTACTGAGCGATGTGCGCCGCTTGCATGCCGAAGGCGCCAGCGTGGTGATGATTTCCCACAGCATGGATGACGTGGCCCGCCTGGCCACGCGCGTGGCGGTGCTGGAAAAGGGGCGGCTGGTTATGGAAGGCAAGCCAGGTGAGATATTTTCCCAGGTGGACAAACTGTCTGCCATGGGCCTGGATGTGCCTCAGGCCAGCAAACTGCGGCATCTTTTGGCGGCGTCGGGCATTGAGCTGGATGAGTGCTATCAGCTGGAGGAACTGGCCGACAGCCTGACGGCTTATCTGAAAGGGGGTGTCGGCCATGCTTCGTGACATTACACTGGGGCAGTATTATCCGGTACAAAGCCCCGTGCACCGCATGGACCCGCGCGTCAAGATTGTGCTGACGGTAAGTTTTATCGTAAGCGTCTTTCTTGTCGGTTCGCCGCTGGGCTACATCCCGATCGCTTTGTATGTGGCGCTGGCCTGCCGGATGGCCAACCTGCCGATGAAGATGATGATGCGCTCCCTGCGGCCCTTGCGCATTCTGCTCATCTTTACCTTCGTGCTGAACCTTTTTTTCGGTACAGGGCAGACAGAGATCTTTCGCCTGTGGTTCATTCGGGTGACCTCAGAGGGGTTGATGAATGCTGTGCATTTTTCCTTAAGGCTGGTTTTTCTGGTCATGGGCAGCAGCGTCATGACCCTGACCACGCCGCCGGTCACGCTGACGGACGGCTTGGAAAGCCTGGTATCGCCTTTGCGCGTTATCAAGTTTCCGGCGCACGAAATGGCTATGATGATGACCATTGCCCTGCGTTTCATCCCAACCCTGGCGGAGGAAGCCGATAAGATCATGAAGGCGCAGAGCGCCAGGGGAGCTGATTTTACCTCGGGTTCCCTGCGGCAGCGCGCCAAAGCGCTGATCCCCTTGCTGGTGCCGCTGTTTGTCAGCGCCTTCCGCAGGGCGGGGGATCTGGCCATGGCGATGGAAAGCCGCTGCTACCGCGGAGGGGAAGGAAGGACGCGCTTGCATATCCTGAAGGCCGGTCGGCGCGATCTGTTTGCGGTGCTCTCGATGGTTTTGCTCATTGCCGTTGTGCTGCTGATGGCGCGCTATGTCTAAACGTCTGCTCATCACCATCGAGTACGACGGAAGCGCTTACTGCGGCTGGCAGCGTCAGCTGAACGGTCCCAGCATTCAGCAGAAGGTAGAGGAAGCCCTCTGGAAGGTGACGGGTGAGCGCATTGGTATCACCGGTGCCAGCCGCACTGACGCGGGCGTGCACGCCCTGGGGCAGCGCGCCCATTTTGATATGGAAACGAAGATACCGCCTGATAAATTACCCTTCGCGCTCAACACGAAGCTGCCGCAGGATATCCGTGTGACGGCAGGGCGGGAGGTGGAGGGACATTTTCACGCCCGTTTTGATGCCGTGGGCAAAGAATACAGCTACCTGATATACAACCGCCGCCATCCCAGCGCCCTCTTGCGTCATCTCAGCGCGCATGTTTCCATGCCGCTTGATGAGAAAATCATGCAAAGGGCCTGCGGGTATCTGACCGGAGAGCATGATTTTGCGGCCTTTCAGGCGGCGGGCGGCACGGCAAAGACCACGGTGCGCCGCATCGACCGCGCGGATATCGTGAGGGCGGGCGACGAGCTGAGGCTGACCGTCTACGGCACCGCGTTTTTATACAACATGGTGCGCATCATCGCCGGGACACTGATCTATGTGGGGCAAAGCAGGCTGGCGGAAGACGCATTCAGCCAGGCCCTCCGGACGGGCGACAGGCTGGCGCTCGGGCCGACCGCCCCGCCGCAGGGACTTTGTCTTAACAGGGTGGATTATGGGGGAGAGCTGTGAGCGATGTAAAAGGGCGATCGGTTCCGGCACCCGCAGCGGTCAGGCTGTCGGTGCGCGCGCTGGTCGCCTTTTCTGTCTTCCCGCCGGATATCACGCCTTTTTCATCCGCTTTGACAGAGGAAGGCAGGCTGGCTCACCAGGGCCGGCAGGAAAAAAGCGGCGCCAGGCGTGAGCAAAGCCTGAAGTTCCGGGGCAAACGCCAGGGCTTTGATGTGGAAATATCCGGGCGGATGGATCTGTATGAGGCGGATGTCCTGCCGCCCCTGATTGAGGAAATCAAACTGTCACCCGGCACGCCGCCCGGGCAGGCGAAAAAGGAGCACCTCTATCAGGCTTTGTGCTACGGCTACATGCTCTGCCTGCGGGATGACCTTCGAGAAGCGGCTATCCGCGTCAGCTATGCCGATGTCCGCGGTGAACTGACTGCCCGGTTTGAGCGCGTATACAGCTTTTCGGAGCTGGAAGCGGTTTTTTTTGAGCTGTTGGATAAATATCTGGCCTGGCATAAGCGCATGATACGGCATAGGGCACGCAGGGACAAGAGCATCCGGACGCTGCCTTTTCCCTATCCCGCCTACCGAAGCGGCCAGCGGGAGATGGCTGGGCAGGTGTATACCGCGATCACCAGGCGCAAGCGCCTGTATGCCGTCATGCCCACGGGCACGGGCAAGAGCGCCGCGGTCCTCTACCCGGCGCTGAAAGCTTTGGGGCTTGGACACACGGGCCAGTTATATTGCCTCACCGCCCGTACGACCGCCCGCCGCGCGATGGAGCAGGAATTTGAGCGCATGCGGGCGCAGGGGCTGAAGCTAAAATCGCTCACCATGAACGCGCGGGAGAAGATATGCCCGATGGACAAAGTCCGCTGTGAACCGGAATACTGCCCCCGCGCCAGGGGTCATTATGACCGGCAGGAAAAAGGCCTGCTTGCAGCCATGCGCGAGCCCTGCTGGGATACGGACACGGTGATCAAGCTTTCGGACCGATATGATCTGTGCCCCTTTGAGTTCAGCCTGGCCCTGTGTGAGCTGGCAGACGCGGTAATCTGTGATTATAACTATGCTTTCGACCCCCGCGTGCGCATCAAGCGCATCTTTGAAAACCCCGGTGACTTGACTTTGCTGTGCGACGAAGCCCATAACCTGCCCGACCGCCTGCGCGATACATTGTCGGGCGTTTTATCGGGAAAGATGCTTTGTGAGTTCCGCCGCGAAGCCGGCAAACGTTTTGGCCGCAGACACAGCGTTTACAAGCAGGCGACAGAGCTGCTGGCCGCCCTGCGCGAGCTGGGCGAGGAAGCCCCTGCCCTGCAGGGCCTGTACCTCATGGTTGCTGCCATGCTGGAAACTTTGAGGCTTCACCCTGAGACGGCGGGAGACGGCGTTTTTTCCCGTGAGCTTTTAGGGTTTCACGACGCGTTGGAAAGGCAGCTGGCGCAGCCGGATCAATACAGATTACTACTGAGCAGGGAGGGCCGTGAGCGGGAAGCGCGTTTTCTGTGCCTTGATTTCACACCCTACCTTCAAAAGGCAACGGAGAAGCTTTGCGGGTTTGTCTGCTATTCAGCCACTCTGTCCCCCCTCAAGCAGATGGCGGCTCTGCTGGGCGGTGATGAGGAAGATGCCTGCTTTGAATTACCCTCCCCCTTCCCGCCTCATCACCTGCTGTGCCTGCACGTGCCGCTGAGCACCCGCTACCGGCAGAGGGAACAGACGGCGGCCTCTGTCGCCGCCGCCGCGCGCGCCATGTTTGAAGGAAAACCGGGCAAGTATGCCGTATTTTTCCCTTCCTACCTGTATATGAACATGGTGGCGCAGCAGCTTTCCGATCTGCCCCTGATGATTCAGGAAACAGGGATGGATGAACAAAAACGCGCGGATTTTATCCGGGCTTTCACCCGGGATGATGATCCGCTGCTGGCCATGTGCGTCCTGGGCGGCATTTTTGCTGAGGGTATTGACCTGCCCGGCCGCGCCCTGATCGGCGTGTGCGTGGTGGGCGTGGGCCTGCCGCAGATCGGCCCGGATCGTGAAGCCATCCGCGAGCAAGCGGGGCGAAGGGGACTGAACGGTTTTGATATTGCTTACCGCTATCCGGGTATGCACAAAGTGCTGCAGGCCGCTGGCCGGCTGATCCGTTCTGACAGCGATCACGGTGTTCTGCTGCTGTGTGACGACCGCTACGGTCAGCCGGATTACATGAAGCTGCTGCCGCCGCACTGGCGCGTGACAAAAGCGCGGGGGGAGGAAATCGCCTCCCACATCCGCGCTTTCTGGCATGCTTCAATTAATTATGACGCATCGTTATAAAGGATGAAATTATGGTTTCGGGAAGTAGGCCCTCACCCATTGACCGTCTGACTGAACATAATCGCACAGGTAAAAGTCGTTTTCCTCGTCGTATACTCTCAATTGAGTGCCCGAGGGTACGGTGCCTTTACGCCTGGCATAATCGTAGCCCGGTCCGTAATAGGCCGTACTGTCCCACGCCAACGTGGCACCCCGGTAATCCCTTTGTGTGGCGTCGTGTACGCTGCCCTTGGTATCGATACGTTTCATGCCCGTATATACCCTGTATTTTTCTCCGTTTTTATAAAACTCTACCATGCCCCAATAGATATTGCCGTCAAAAACTTTTTCAACAAGCTTGATCGAGGTGTTCTCTGGATAGGTCCCCTCCTCCGTATATTTGGTACTGGGACCTGAACGCGCCGATAATTTTTGGTTAAGCGTCGCAGAGACAAGTTTCCTTGCGGACTTTTGTGGCTGTACGTCAAATGAAACTGCCTGCGCGGTGACCATGGTGCCAAACAAAACCAGACTGATCAGTAAAAGCGCCCACTTCTTTTTTGCCATACCCATCTTTATATCCTTCCCTTCCCATTGATGCGCAGAAACGATGCCCTGTACCGATATAAACCTTTTTTATTATACTTATATATGTTCAAGTCGTCAATGCGTTTGGCTTGAGGGAGGGGCAAGGGTCAGGACGCCTTGGGCGGCATCACCGTCGCCTCGCCTACGATGACCGGCTCGCCCTGGGGGTTGACGGCCAGGCACTCAAAGACGGCGCGGTTGCGTTCTTCATTTAATTCCTTGACGGTAACGCTGGCTGTGATTTCTTCGCCGAAGTGAACGGGCCGGGTGAACTTCAGCGTCTGACCTGTATAGATGGTGCCTACCCCCGGCAGATCGGTGCCCAGCAGCGCGCTGAACAGCGAGCCGGCCAACATGCCGTGGACAATACGGGTTTTAAAATGTGTTGTTTTGGCGTAGTCCTCATCCATATGCGCGGGGTTTGAGTCGCCTGATACCTTGGCAAACTCCGCCACATCGTCCTCGACAAAGGTTTTACGAAGCACAGCCTTATCACCGATGTGCAGATCCCGGATGCTTTTGCTGGTCATGGTGTCCTCCTTGTGATCAGTCATCATAGAAAGTTAACTTTCTAACTATATGTTTACCACTGCGTCTGAAAATTGTCAAGGGTTTTTATGAATCATCTTTCATGTTTTATGAGGAGCGTTTTTGGAAAGAAAATGCGGACAAGCATTGAAAAAATATGATATAATGCGCGCAGGGACGTCATGGAGGTGAAAATATGGCGGAATTGCCGCAGCACCGTTTGGGGGACATAGAACGCAAGGTACTCACCTTGTACAGCATAAAACAGCTTGGTGAATGCGGAAATTTGCAGCTGATTTCCTTCATGACCGAATGTGATATCATGAATTATTTTGATCTTCAGACCGCCCTGTTTGACCTGCGGGATGCCGGCCAGGTGGCAAGAATCCAGCAGGTGGCGGATGATCTGTATGAAATAACCCCGGCGGGGGAAGAGGCTTTGCAAATGTTCCTGTCGCGCGCGCCGCAAAGCCTTCTGGACAGGGTGGAGATGCAGGCCCCCGTCTTCCGGGAGCTTTTCAGCCGACAACGGGAAAAATCAGCCCGCATTGTGCATGATGCGGGCAATGAATACCATGTGTCGATGCAGATCAATGAACAGAGGATGCCGCTGATGACCATCGACCTCAGCCTGCCCACGGCGGAGCTGGCGGCGCGCTTTCGGGACCGGTGGATGGACAGCGCGCAGGATATTTATGATTATATTATCCGACGTTTGGCGGAGGGCTGCGAACAGTGAGCTGCTATGCCATCATCGCGGCAGGGGGAAGCGGCAGCCGTATGGGCGGCGAGACTGTCAAGACCCTGCAAATTCTGGCGGGACGGCCTGTTATATGCCGGAGCGCCGCGCCTTTTGCAAGCCAGTGTGACGGGCTGGTCATCGCGGCCAGGGCGGAAGATATCCCTGTGATTCAAAAGGCGATGGAATCAGAAAGCATACCGGTGTTTGCCTATGTCCCGGGGGGGAAGGACAGGAGCGAGAGCGTCAGGAATGCCTTGCGCGCCCTGCCGGATGACTGCGATATGGTGCTGATCCATGACGGGGCGCGGCCCCTGGTCAGCAGGGGGCTGATTGACGCGGTGATCAGCAGCGTGAGGGAACACGGCTCCGGCGTGCCCGCGTTTGCCCTGACCGATACGGTCAAGCGGGTTGACAAGGAAGGCCGAAGCCTTGAAACCCTGGACAGAAACGCATTGCGCACCGTACAGACTCCGCAGGGATTCAAACGGGCATTGATTGAACAGGCTTATCATGAGCAACGGGGGCCCGTGACGGATGACTCGTCTCTGGTGGAAGCGCTGGGCATGGCGGTGCATCTGGTGAAAGGTGATCAGAACAACATCAAGCTTACCCTGCCGGGCGATCTTGAAAAAGCGGAGGAAATTTTAATGGCGGAGCAATTCGCGCGCGTAGGGCTGGGCTATGATGTACACCAGCTTGCAGAGGGAAGGAAGCTGATTCTCTGCGGGGTGGAGATTCCCTATGAAAAAGGGCTTCTTGGCCACAGCGACGCGGACGTGGCAGCCCATGCGCTGACGGATGCTTTGCTGGGAGCCTGCGCGATGGGGGATATCGGCACGCTTTTCCCGGATTCCGATGAGCGCTTCAAGGGCGCGGACTCCATCGGGCTGTTGAAAGAGGCGGTGCTGCAAATGGCAGCGCAAGGCTTTGTACCATATAACTGTGATATGACCATTGCGGCGCAGCGGCCCAAGCTTTTGCCCTATATTCCGCGGATGCGTTCTTGCCTGGCAGAGGCCTTGGGCATTCCGCTTGACCGCGTGTCCGTCAAGGCCACAACCACCGAACACCTGGGCTTTGAGGGCCGGGGAGAAGGCATGTCCGCGCAGGCCGTTGCAACGGTAGTGAAAACGGGGTAATATCCGGGTTCGGTGATTTATCACTTGATACTTGGGTAAATTAGATACATCATTTTTATGTCAAAGGGGGAAATAGGGGATGCTGCTCAACAATAAAATTTGGATTGGCACAAGCGCGGAAGGCGCTGTTTGCATGCTGCCCAAGATGGCCAACCGCCACGGGATGATATCAGGGGCGACCGGCACGGGGAAAACGGTCACCCTGCAGGTGCTGGCAGAGGGCTTTTCCCAATTGGGAGTGCCTGTTTTCATGGCGGATGTCAAGGGCGACCTGGCGGGGCTGTCAAAGCCCGGCGAGCGCACGGAGCGCATCGCGTCAAGGCTGGAGCAGGTGGGGGTGACCAATTACACCAACCGTGCCTGCCCCGTCACCTTCTGGGATGTGTTTGGCAAGACCGGCCATCCCGTGCGGGCGACGGTATCCGAGATGGGCCCGCTTCTGCTGGCCCGGATGCTCCAGATCAACGACACTCAGTCAGGTGTGCTGCATCTGGTCTTCCGCATTGCCGACGAAGAGGGCCTGCTGCTGATTGATCTCAAGGATCTGCGGGCCATGCTGGCCTATGTGGGGGACCGCGCGCAGGAATATACACTGCGCTACGGCAACATCTCAAAGACCACCATCGGGGCCATTCAGCGCGCCATCG
>CAZYKQ010000025.1:0-18717 GCA_964648235.1 uncultured Christensenella sp.
CTCAGAGCTTCATGGAGGCAAAGGCCTCCCCGGCCCCCGCCATCACCCGCGCCGCTTCCTCACAGAAGGCGTCGAAGGCGGGGTCTTCCTTTTGAAGCTCGGGATGGCTCAGGATGTGGTCAAGTGATATTCGGGCCGCCTGGTCAAAACGCGTGGGGCAGGTGAAACCGGGGACCAGGCGCTTGATCTTGGCGGTATCAAACAGGGCGCAGTTGGCCTTGTCGCCCAGCAGTCCGCCCTCCCAGTCCGAATGCTGCACTTTGGCCAGCAGGGCGGCGGGCACGTAGCAGGGCAGGAAGGGTCTTTTTAGGATATCGCTGACGGTTTTGTGGATCTGGTTCCAGGGCAGGGCCTCGTCGGAGGTGATGTGCACGGCCTCGCCGATGGCGTGGATATTGCCCATCAGGCCGATGAAACCGGGGGCGAAGTCGTCTGACCAGGTGACGGTCCACAAATTGGTGCCGTCGCCGGGCAGGATGACCGGTTTTTCACGGAGGATCCTTGAAATTACACCCCAGGAACCGCTTGCGCCGTGCAGGGCAAAGGGCAGGCCCTTTTCTCCGAAGGTATGGCTGGGGCGAACGATGGTGACCGGGAAGCCCTGATCGCGGTAAGCGCGCATCAGGACTTCTTCGCAGGCGGTTTTGTCGCGCGAATACTGCCAGTGGGGGTTGTGCAGGGGCGTGGACTCCGTCACGAGGGGGGAAAGCGGCGGCTTGTGGTAGGCCGAGGCGCTGCTGATAAAGATGTACTGACCGCACCTGCCTTTGAACAGTCGGATGTCCCGCTCGACCTGCTCGGGTGTATAAGCAATAAACTGCGCCACCACGTCAAAACGATGGCCTTCCAGCAGGGCGGATACCTCCTGCTCGTTTGACATATCGGCCGTGATGGCCCGGGCCTCCGGCAACAGTACCCCGGCGCTTCCCCGGTTCAGAACGGTCAGTTCCCAGCCCAGAGCTATCAGACGCTTTGAAATGGGCAGGCTGATGGTGCCGGTGCCGCCGATCAATAAAGCTTTCATCGCTGTGCCTCCTTTGATTTGGTGAAGTATGTCTTCCTGTGAGGGTATTATACTATGGAAGATCAGGCGGGGCAAAGGGTTCAAACAAGGAGGCTTGTATGCGGACGGAAAAGATACTGGTTTTGATGAAGATGGATGAAAGTCAGCGGGCGATGATCAGGGAGGCCGCGCCCGGATCGGAAATTGATTTTGTGATTCCCAAAGAACTCACGGAGGAGCAGGCGGAAACGGCCGATCTGGTGGTCGGGATGCTGCCCGAACGCTTTTTTCCCCATTTAAAGCGGGCAAAGCTGCTCCAGCTTCAAACCTCCGGCGTTGCGGAATTTTATCTGAAGCTGCCGGAGCACGCGCCGGACACCATTTTGTGCAGCGCATCGGGCGCCTATGGTGTTCCGATCGCGGAGTATATGCTGGGTTCACTTCTGGCGCTGATGAAGCGGCTGCATGTCTACCGGGATGATATGAAGCAGAGGCGCTGGCAGCCGCGGTTTGCGGGCGGCTATCTGCAGGGTGCGCGGGTGCTTTCCCTGGGCATGGGCGATATCGGCGGCGAGTTCGCAAAGCGATGCGCCCTGATGGGCGCTGAGGTGATCGGCGTTCGGCGCCGGGCAGTCCCCCCGCCCGAGGGTATACAGCGCGTGGCGGTAATGGAGGAGCTGGATGAACTGCTCCCCTGGGCCGATGTAGTGGCGCTTTCCCTTCCGCAGACAAAGGCGACAATCGGCATAATGGACCGCGCCCGCTTTGAAAGGATGAAACAGGGCAGCTATCTGCTGAACGCGGGCCGCGGCAGCGCCGTTGATCAGGAAGCCCTGCTATGGGCACTGCAATCGGGCAGGCTGGCCGGCGCGGGTCTCGATGTCTGCGACCCGGAGCCTCTGCCTGAAGATCATCCCCTGTGGCAGGAAGAAAACCTGCTGCTCACCCCGCATATCTCCGGCCAGTACTTCCTGAAGGGTACACAGGACAGGATCGTGGGGCTGATCTGCGCAAATATCCGCGCTTTGCTGGAGGGTGGGAGGCTGACTGCCAGGGTGGATTTTGAGACGGGCTACAGGGGGTAGATTGTAATGCTGAATGCTGAACTTTTAATTAATTAAATTATTAAATAATATGATTTTTAACTTATGAATGGTGCCTTGAACTCCCATCAATCCATAAACCGGGCCACCCGATCCAATCCCAGCCTTTTCTTTTCGCGCGGCGCGTTTTCTTCCTTGGGGTAGCCCAGGGTGATCAGCAGGCGCAGGCGGCCGTGATCGGGGATGTTCAACAGTTGCTTTGCCTCCTCCTGTGGGAAATAACCCAGGATGCAGCTGCCGATGCCCATGCCGGTGGCGGCCAGGCACAGCTGCAGCGCGCACAGGCCGCTGTCAACGACAGGCCAATGATTGTTGAGGTACTGTTCGCCGTAGCGATCCACCATCTTCTGGGAGGTCTCCTCCCACAGGGCAATGACGCAGGGGGCCTGATCCACCCACTGATTGATGTTGGGCGTACGGGTCATTTCGGCCAGGGGTTTCAGAATGGCTGGATCAGTCACGGCGACAAAGCGCCAGGGCTGGCCGTTTCCGGCGGAGGGGGCCAGGCAGGCGATTTCCAGCAGTTTTTCGATCTTTTCCTTTTCAAGGGGCTTATCCATATAGGCGCGGCAGCTTTCCCGCGCGCGGAGCGCTTCAAACAGTTCCATGATCAGGTTTCCTTTCCGAGTTTGATATCCTTGGCAATCACCGCCTGCACCGCGGCGTGAAGCGCGGCTGAAAACCCTTTTGATTCCAGGGCCAGCACGCCCTCGATGGTGGTGCCGCCGGGGCTTGTTACCTTGTCGATCAGGGCGCGGGGATGCTCGCCTGTCTGGCTCAGCAATTTGCCGCTGCCCGTGAGCAGCTCGGCTGCCACCTGCTGGGAAAGATTGCGTGTCAGCCCGGCCTGGACACCGGCCTGGGCCAAAGCGTCCGCGAACAGGAAGGCAAAAGCGGGCGCCGCGCCCGAGATGGCGGAAAAGGCCGCCATCTGTTTTTCTTCTATTTCATGCACCGTGCCGATTGCTTCCAGCAGCTTTCTGGCATCCGCCGTCTTCTGTTCGTCCGCGTATTGATTGGCGCACAGGGCGCTTGAGGCGGACAGGGCCAGGGCATTGATGCTGGGCATCGCGCGGATGACGGCCACATGGCCGGGCAGGCGATCCTCATAAAAGCTGATCGGCAGACCAGCCGCGATGGTGACGACGGTTTTGCTTGGGTCAACCGCCTCGCGGATCTCGGCGAGGACGCTATCCATCACCTGCGGCTTGACACACAGCACAACGACATCCGCCTGTGACACTGCCTGCCTGGCGGAGCCGGCGGGGCGCAGGCCTATTTGATCCCGCAGGGCCTGGGTGAGATGGGCGGCCCTGTCATACCCGAAAATCTGATCTTCTTTGAAGTGGCCGCTGGCATGCATGCCGCGCAGGATCGCGCCTGCCATGTTGCCAAGGCCGATAAAGGCGTAGTTCATGGGTGTACCTCCCTAATAATTCAAGAATGCAAAATGCGGAATGCAGAATGCTAAATGACGAGGTGGGAACGAGGAAACGGTTCACAACGAAATACGCGAAATTGTATCCGCCCATTTTGCCCTTATCTCATGGCGCATTTTCCATCTCTGTCTCCTTTCCGCGTGTTCTGCGGTTCGTAAGCTCCTCACCAACCGGTCAGAGTAGTTACAAAGGAAACCAACCACGGAATACACGGAAAGCACGGAAAAATTGACCTTATCCCGTCATTCAGTGCCCGGCATTTCAACTGGTATTAATTTGTCACCAGTTCATTGGTGCTTTGCTCCATCTCAATTTCTCCGGTTCCGTGTATTCCGTGTTTTCCGTGATTCGTAAGTTCTTCACCAACCGGTCAGATGAAGTTACAAGAGGAAGACCAACAGCGGAATACGCAGAATACGCGGAAGAATTTTCCACATCTTTGGTTCATCCATGTTTCGCGCTTTTCGCGTATTTCGCGGTTCGTTACCCCCTCAGCCACTCAAGCAGCGTCCCGGGCGAGTTCTCAATCTCCAGGGCCCGGATCGCCTCCGCGATGTCGCCCAGGCGATGCGCGTCGGAGGAGCGCAGCTGCCGGTAGGATGAAACATCAAGATCCAGCGGCAGGCTGTCTGACACTTCCAGGGCTGTGAAGCCTTCCTCTTGGGGGATCATGCCCAGGGCTCCCAGGATGCCGTTGGCGCCCCGGTTGATATGGGCCGGCACGGGCACGCCGCCAAGGCTTCGGATCATCCCGCAGACTTCATGCAGGCTTCTGTCCAGAGCGGCCAGCAGCAGCCTGTCCTCCTGCCCTGTCACCTGCTCGTTTTCATCCACATACAGCTGATCGCCAAACAGAGCAGGGCGGTTTTTGATGCCCGGCAGATGCCGGGCGCAGTAGGCGCCCATGCGTTCCGCCGCGTCCAGCTCAGCGAAATAGGCCAGCACATGGACTTCTTCTCGTGTGCATACTTCGATGCCGGGCACAAAAGACAAACCCTCCCGACGCGCGCAGGCGGCTGCCGCGCGCAGATTGCCTGCCGATTGGTGGTCTGTGACGGCAATCATATCAAGCCCCTTCAGCTTCGCCATCGCGCAGATATTGGCCGGTGTCATATCATTATCCGCGCAGGGCGACAGGCAGCTGTGGATGTGCAGATCGTAAAAAAGCGCCATGGCGGCTCAGGCGGGGATGCCCGCCTCCGCCATCCGGGCGCACAGGGCATAGGCGCTGAGCTTGCTTGAAATGACGGCGATGCCTTCTTCGCGGGCCTTTTCAAGCGCGGAATCTTCCATGCGCAGCTCCTCGGGCAGAATGACGCAGGCCATCTCGTGCAAAGCGGCGACGGCCACGACATTGAGGTGCAATTGCACCGTTACCCACGCCATGCCGGGCAGCCCTCTGGCCATCACCCAGCTCAACAGGTCGCAGGCATAGCCGGAGGATATGTCTTTGGATACATCGCTGCCCTCAGTCAGCAGCTCTCCCCCGATCAGGGGCATCAGATCCCGGATGGTCATGATAAAGCCTCCTTGTTTGACAAGCTGTCTTGTATCATTGTATACGCTGACAAGGCTGGGAGCAAGGCCAATGCCCGCGTGACCAGATGATTTTCAACCCGGAAGCGATCTATGTAACCTTGTCACAGAACTAATAGGAATCATTCTTTATAATAAACACATGCAAACGCAGCACAACGACTTTCGATAAGGAGAATGAAAAAATGGAAGAAATGCAAGTCAACAGAATGCCCCTGATCGGCGATACCGCGCCCAGCTTTGAGGCTGTGACCACCCAGGGACCGATGAAGTTTCCCGAAGATTATAAGGGAAAGTGGGTTATCCTCTTCTCGCACCCTGCCGATTTTACCCCTGTATGCACCACGGAGTTTATGACCTTTGCCTCCATGGCGGATGAGTTCAAGGCCCTTAACACGGAGCTGGTAGGCCTGTCGGTCGATTCGCTCTACGCCCACATCGCCTGGCTTCGCAAGATCCAGGAGCTGGAGTGGAACGGCAAGAAGAACATCGAGGTTAAATTCCCTCTGATCGAGGACATCCGCATGGAAGTGGCCAACAAGTACGGCATGATGCAGCCCGGCCAATCCAACACCCAGGCCGTGCGCGCCGTGTTTGTTATCGACCCCAAGGCCAAGATCCGGACCATCCTCTACTATCCCCTGTCCACCGGCCGCAACTTTGATGAAATCAAACGCATTATACTGGCCCTGCAGAAGGCCGACAGCGACAGCGTGGCCACCCCCGCCGACTGGCGTCCGGGCGATGACGTGATCGTGCCCACAGCCGGTTCCTGCGGCACAGCCAAGGAGCGCATGGATAACCAGAGCGATGATCAGTACTGCCTTGACTGGTTCATGTGCTTCAAGCGCGAGAAAAAGTAAGGCGGCCGCTTCAAGCAATTTGCAATAAGCCGGGCTAAGCCTTACAATAAGACCAATTCCTGATAGGGGTTGGTCTTATTTTTGTTGAAAGAGGTGAGAAAAGGCATGCGGCGCCCTTCATACACCCTGGAAGAGTTGGTCCCTTGCTGGGATAAGCTGACCCAGCGGCAGCGTGTACAGCTCAAGACCTACAGCTATGAGCGAAGCTATGAAAAAGGGCAGCGCCCCCACCAGGGCGGCGAAAGCTGTTCGGGGCTGTTCATCGTGAAATCGGGGCAGCTGCGCGTCTATATGCTGTCGCAAAGCGGCCGGGAAGTGACGATCTACCGGCTGTTTGACCGGGATATTTGCCTGTTTTCCGCCTCCTGTGTCATGAAAAATATCAGCTTTGATCTCTATGTGCAGGCGGAGAAGGATACGGAGGTCTTTATCATACCGGCCGAGCTGTATGAGGGGCTGATGAAGGAATCCCTGCCGGTGGCGGACTATACCAACCAGCTGATGGCCTCCAGATTTACGGACGTGATGTGGGCCATGGAGCAGATCCTGTTTACCAGCCTGGACAGCCGCCTGGCCGGATTTCTGCTGGAACAGAGCCGCATTGAGCAAAGTGATGAGATCAGAATGACCCACGAGGAAATCGCCGGCCACCTGGGCAGCGCCCGGGAGGTGATCACCCGGATGCTGCGATACCTGGCCCAGGAAGGCATGGTGAAGCTGTCACGGGGAAAGATCGTGCTGCTGGACCGGGAGAAGCTGGCCGGTCTGACGGCCTGAAGCAATAAAAGAAAAAATAGGAGCGAAACGCATTTGCTTTCTTGATATTGAATAGATTCCTCCCTTTGACAGCTGCGCGTCAGCTGTTTTTTTTATCATTCCTATAACATGCTTGTTATGTCTCGCATTCTCTTGACTTTTTTTCAGACAGCCTTATACTGTAAACGGCATATGTCAAAAACTCTGATGGAATGAGGTGTATCCATGCCCAGGCCCCCCAAGCACAGGCGCGTCTGCGACCAGCCGCGCTGCACGAGTTTCGCGCCCGAAAATGGCGGCGCCCAGACGCTTGCGCTGACCATTGACGAGTACGAGGTGATCCGCCTGATCGACCTGGAGGGGTTGACGCAGGAGGAGTGCGCCCTTCAGATGGAAGTGGCGCGGACGACGGTGCAGGCCATCTATGCCAAGGCGCGGCTGACGCTGGCGCGCTGCATTGTGCAAGGGCACAGCCTGCGCATCGGCGGCGGCCATGTGCGCTTTTGCGAGCATCGGGGCGGGGTTTGCGGCAGGGGATGCAGCCGCTTTCAGGAAGAGACCGAACACATAGGCCGGACAAATCCGGGCGGGCAAAGCATAAAAGGAGAAGAGAGTATGAAGATCGCGGTTACCTATGAAAACGGAGAAATTTTCCAGCATTTCGGCAAGACGGAGCAGTTCAAGGTCTACGAAGTACAGGATGGGAAAGTCCAGTCAAAGGCCATTCTGGATACGGAAGGAAAGGGGCACGGGGCGCTGTCGGGCTTTCTGAAGGAAAACGGCGTCAGCACCCTGATCTGCGGCGGCATCGGCGGAGGCGCCAAGACCGCGCTGGCGGAGGCCGGCATTGAACTGTTCGGCGGCGTCAACGGCGAGGCGGATAAGGCGGTTGATGACTTCCTGGCCGGAAAGCTGAGCTATAACCCCGATACCGCCTGTGACCACCACGGAGAGCATCATCACCATGAGGATGGGCATGTGTGCGGGGGGCACTAATTCCAAAAATAGGCCGCGCTGCGGCACAAACAGGGTTGAAAACGGACGAGCGATCGCCCGTTTTTTGTATACAACTGCTCAGGCCAAGAGGCGGCTTATCCCCTGCTGAAGCTGCGAATATACTCGGCCCGGATGTCCTGAAGGATATCCGGGTGAGAAAAATCCTTGGGATAGATCAGGTTGATTTGCCGAAGCATCTGGCAATCCTCTATGGGGACGATAACCAGTTTTCCTTCCTTCTCCTCTTCCAGGCAAACGTTGTGGCTGATGACTGTGATGCCGAGATTGGCCATCACAATGTCCTTGATGTTGGAGACGCTGTCCAGTTCCATGATCACGCTGAAGCTTTTCGGATCATAACCATGGCTGACGAGGTAGCTGTCAAACAGGCGCCTTGTTTCGGCTTTTTTGGTTCTGAGCACAAGCTTTTCATCCTGTATCTCTTCCAGGCGTACGCTGGTGCGTTTTGCGAAGGGATGCAGGGGCGATACGACCAGCCCCAGATAATCGGTCCCTAACAGGATGGAATTGGTCCTGTCGTTTTTGATGACGCCATCCACAATGGCAAAATCAATTTCATAAAAATTAAGCATGTTATCAATGTTTTTTATGGTTCCGCGCACAATTTGGATGCGCACATCAGGGTGCTGATTGCAGTAAGAAGCCAGGGCCTGCGGCACTAAAATGTCGCTGGCGGTCGGCGTGATGCCGACTGTCAGGCTATGCACTTCCCTCTTGCAATCCTCAATCGTCTGTCGAACTTTTGCCGAAAGGGCCACCGCGCGGTGGGCATACTTCAGCAGCACCTGTCCTTCGTTTGTTGGTTTTAACTTGTGTTTGCCTTTGATGAAGATGTGAATGTCATAATCCTGTTCAAGCAATTTTATGTGATTGCTTACCGCCGGTTGCGTTAAAGAAAGAACTTGTGCCGCCTTGGTGTAGGATCCGGCGCTTTCCAGTGTGAGCAGTGTTTTTATCTTCGGATCAATCATCCATTTCCCTCCTCGCTGACTTATATATAAAAATAATTTATAATCATCATATAAATTATAATTTGATTTTACTATTTATGCGCCCTATAGTCAATACAGCCGAGGAGGAAAGGGCTTGAAGCCCAGACCCGTTTCCATCGGATGACAGCATGAAAGGGGGGAAAAATCTATGAGGATGTTTTTTGATTCCATAGATCCCCAGGCCCTGGTTCTCTTGCGCTTAGCCGCTATGTTGATGTTTGCTTTTTGTTTTTCGCGCGTTACGAAGATGATGAAACTACCCAATGTAACCGGCTATATCCTCTCGGGCATTGTGATCGGCCCTTACGTTACCGGCATTATTCCGGCGCAAATGGCCGACAGCATGAGCTTTCTGACCGACATTGCCCTGGCTTTCATTGCCTTTGGCACCGGAAAGTATTTCAAGCTCAGTCTGCTGAAGCAAAACGGCAAAAGCATGGTCATCATCACCTTGTTTGAATCCTTGATGACGGCTTTCCTGATTACGCTGACGATGTCGGTGGTGTTTCACCTGTCCATGCCGTTTTCGCTTCTGCTGGGGGCCATCGCTTCGGCAACCGCTCCGGCCTCCACCCTGATGACGATCCGGCAATACAAAGCAAAGGGTTCCTTTGTCAACACCATTCTTCAGGTGGTTGTTCTGGATGACGCGGTGGCCTTGATTGCCTTCAGCGTTTGCGCGGCAGTCGCGCAGATCATGGGCAGCAACGCGTCCGTGGATATGCAGAGCATCATGCTGCCGATACTTTACAACCTGATTGCGATCGGCCTTGGGGCCGCGGCCGCCTATCTGCTGAGGCAGATGATGCGCCATGTGCTTTCGCCGTACAATCACCTGCTGATAACCATCATCCTGCTGATCGGCCTGTCCGGCATATGCGCGTCTGTCAATGTTTCGCCCTTGCTGTCATGCATGGTCTTCGGCACGGTGCACGCGAATATCTCGCCCAAGGGTCATACCGTTTTCAAGCGGATCAACCGGTTCTCTCCCCCTGTTCTGACCTTGTTCTTTGTGGTGTCCGGTATGCGGCTGAACATACACGCTTTGCAAACAGCGGGCATTGCGGGTGTCGCTTACTTTGCCGTCCGTATTCTTGGCAAATACCTGGGTGCCACGATGGGGGGCGCGCTTGCCGGAAGCACGCCCGAAGTCAAGAAGTACCTGGGCCTGGCTCTGATCCCGCAGGCAGGCGTATCCATCGGCCTGGCGGTGCTGGGCGAGCGCATCCTTCCCCCGGAAATGGGCGCGTTGCTGTCAACCATCATCCTGTCCTCCTCTGTCCTCTATGAAATGTTTGGGCCCGCGGCAGCCAAACTTTCCCTGCGTCTTGCCGGTGCCATTCCTTCCGACACACATCAGAAGAGAAGATATGAAAAAGCGAAAGAAGGCGATATGAGTGATTCCTTTTCTAATCTTCGTAAGAATTCACATGATCGGCGTCATGGGCCTGGCGGCCGCGCCGCTCTGCACCTTCCTTATTTTGCGAGTGGTCCATCATCGAAGAATCATCAATGAACTGAAGCTGTTTCCTCTCCCGGGTCACGATCAGGACAGCCTGCCCGGATGGACCGGCTCAGGCAAAGAAGAGCATGAACGCTGCCTGCTTATCCCCGGCGCGTCGGGTGGCGGCTCACTCAACAATAAAAGCGCCTGGTTTGATGATGACGGGTATGATATCGATGCGGATGCCGATGATCAGGATAATCCTGAAGAAGACGAAGACGCCGATGATCCCGAGGAAGCCGATGACAGCGACTATGTGGAGCTGGGAACAGACCATTTGTTTCCGTTTAAAAAATCGCACTATCATTGAGCAGTGCCACACAAGGGCCCTGCGGACAATCCGATCTGATTCAAATTTTTGACGCTTCGCCATCATACACCGCGGCCCCTGAACGGAAACGCTCAGGGGCCGCGGTGTTAATCATAGATACGCGATGGCTGTCCGAAGCGGTCTGCTTAGCTCATCAAGGTTTTCTGTCCTTCAAGCGCCCTCAGCTCGGATATCTCCTCCGTGCATTCCAGCACGCCCAGGTATTTGCCCTCAGGGTCGCGCACGGCGTAGTAGCGGATCAGCACGAAGGCCGGACCTCGCTGAATCCAGTAGCTTTCGCTGTCCTTGGTGCCGGCTTTGAAGGCTTCGACCAGCGCTTCCACGGCTTCCAGGCTTTTGGGCGGGTGGCAGTCGGCTACCTGACGGCCGATGATGGTGCGTGTGCGCGGGGAATGCATGAATACCAAAATCCATGTCACTTCGCGGAATAGATTTTGGTATAAGATTTGAATTCGTATTGTGTCAACCTTCAACGCATAGAAGCTGGAGAACTTTCTTTTTCGGCTTCTGTGCGTTTGATGAGCATGCGGAAACGTCTATGCATTCCGGTCGTTGAGGTAGATCTGATACATGCTTTCCAGAGCGATCCGGTTGAGCCGATCAATGATGTCTGCGCTGTAGTCGATGGTGTTGAAATCCAAGTCTTTCTCACCCTCAGGCCGGTTAGTTATGCTGGCCAAGCACATGCACAGCGCGCCGCCGCGCAGCCCAAAGAGTCTGGATAGCACCATAACTGCGGCGCTTTCCATCTCACCGGCGATCACATTCATCCGCTTCAGATCATCGATAAAATAGTCCCAGGAGTGCAGGCGGTAGCCGCCGAAGCTGGTATTGGGTTCGGGGCGGTTAGTGAAGCATGCGTCGATACAGCGGGAAGTTCCCACGTGGTAGGGAACGGAAAGTTGTCTGGCAGCCTGGATAGCGCCTGTCACGATCTCATGATGTGCGACGGCCGGATATTCTACAGGCGCATAGCATTTGGTAGTGCCTTCAAAGCGACAGGCGCTGTCGAAAATCACCAGGTCACCAATTGATACCTGATCGCTGATGCCCAGGCAGGTGCCCATGCGAAGGAAGGTGGTGGCCCCGCAGCGCGCCAGTTCCTCAATGGCGATGGCAGTGGATGGACAGCCCATCCCTGTGCTGGTGCAGGTGATAGGCATGCCTTTGTATCTGCCTGAATAGGTTACATGTTCCCGGTTGTCGGCTACAAAGCGCGCCTCGTCCCACAATGCCGCCAACTTTTCTACCCTATGCGGGTCGCCGGGCAGCAGTACATAAGGAGCCACATCGCCGGAATCGCATTGTATATGATATTGTTTTGCCATCTTTTTAACCTTTGATACCGCTGCTGGTCACGCCCTGCACGAAATACTTTTGCAACGGCAGGAAAAGCATGACGGGTACGACCGTGGAGATAGAAGCTGCAGCGTAGATATAGCTCCAAAATGTTTCATTTTCATCCTTGAAGTAGGACAGCGCCACCTGGATGGTTCGCATTTTTTCAGAGCGGGTTACCAGCAGAGGCCAGAGGTAGTTGTTCCACTCGTTGACGAAAATCATCAACCCTGCGGTGATGAAGATCGGCAAGGACAGCGGCATGATGATTCTGAAGAAAGTCTGGCGCAGGTTCGCCCCATCGATGCGAGCCGCTTCCAGGAAGCTGACAGGGATTCCCCTGAAAAACTGCGTAAACAGGAACATCGCTAAGCCGCTGGACAGGCTGGGTAAAATCAGCGCCCAGCGGGTATCCACCAGACCCAGTTGAGCTATCAGGGAATACAAGGGCAGCGCCACGCTATCAATGGGTACCATAAACGAAACGATGAAAACGGCAAACAGGATGCCCTTGCCCCTGAATTTATAAAAGGCGAAAGCGTAGCCTGCCAGCGAGGCGATCAGCAGGTTCACCGGAACCAAAACGGCGACGATGATGAAGGTGTTGAGTACCGAGGTGCCGAAGCTGAACTGTGTAAAGATGGTGACATAATTGTTTGTGGTCCAGTTGACAGGCACCAGTGTATTGAACGAGAAGGGCAACGCGTAGCGGAAGATCTCATCGTCCGTTCGGAAAGAGGCCAGAAGCACGTAGAGGATGGGGAAAAGAGCGATCACTGCAATGAACGTCAGCACCGTATATAGAATGATCTTACGCCAGACCGGCATGGTTTCTTGATTCATATCGTTCCCTCCCTTATTCTTCTGCGCCGCTGCGGTTCATCATTTTGAACTGGCCGATGACCAGCAATATGACCAGCACGAGCAGGATGGCCGTGATCGCGCCTGCGCGGGACATGTTGCCGTTGCGGAAGGCGGACTTGTATACCTCATACATCAGCACATTGGTGCTGTTTTGTGGGCCGCCCTCAGTGATCAGTTTCGTGGGCGCAAACAGCAACATGTTAGCGGAGGTGTTGGCTACCAGCACGAAGAGCATCGTCCGGCTGATCAGAGGCAGTGTGATCTTGAATAGGGTGGTAAAATAGCCCGCGCCGTCCAGCTTGGCCGATTCGTACAATGAAGGATCTACGCCCTTGAGTCCGGCCAGCAGGTACATCATCCAGTAGCCGCAACCCTTCCAGGTAGCCATGATGACGATGCACCATAGAGCCTGTTTGGCGTCGGTGAAAAATCCTTGTCGAGGGATGCCGAAGATGGAAAGTATGCTGTTAAACACGCCGTTGTTGACGCTCATCATCAGCCCCCAGGTGACGGAGGCCACGGATATGGCCATGGTAACAGGCAGGTAATAAATGCTCCTGAACACGCCAACGCCCTTGACGCTGTTGTTGACCAGCAGGGCTAAAACCAGTGATACAACGATTTGCAGCGGGATCATGACCGCGTTCATCTTCAGAGTAGTCGTCAGAGAATTCCAGAACACCTTGTCCTGAAAAAGAATCTCATAGGTTCTGAAAGTAAACTCACCTCTGCGTATGAAGGAGGTGATGATGGCAGAGAAGACCGGATAGATTTTGAAAATCAAAACACCGATCAAAGCCGGCAATATCAGCAGGTAGGGCACGAGTTTAAGAAAGCGCTGAGCCCGCTGCTCCTGTGCAAGTGTTCTTTCCATGGCTGCTGTTCCTTTCAGAGAAGAAATACGGCAGAGGAGACAAGCTCCTCTGCCGTCGTCCGTTCACAGGCTTTTACATCAAGGAAGACCGGCCTTATTCGTACTCCATGAAGGCCGTTGTCAATTCGTCAATGGCGTTTTGAGCGGCCGTGGCAGGGTCTGCGCCGTTGCGTACGTTCTCCCACAGGGCGTTGACGGTGGTGGCGTACTCGTTGAAGCCAGGGGTTTTGGCGCGCACCAGGGCGGTGTTGGCGCCTTCATACTGGGCGATACGTAGGTAAGGCTTCTGGGTGAGCAGCTCCTCGGTGAACTGGCGGCTGAGGGCAGGCAACATACCGCTGGCCGAGATATAAACATCTGCACCGTCATACATGGTCAGGTACTTGATGAACTCAACGGCGGCTTCAGTCTTGTTGCTGTAGGGGTTCATACCCACAGTCCAGCTGCCGCAGCTAGTCGTCACTTCGCTCTCATACCCTTCAAAGCAGGGGACAAAGGTGTAGCCGTAGGTGGTCATGCCGTTGGAGTCAAAGGTGCCAGGCAGCGCGGTGGTGCCGAGGTAGAAGATGATCTTGCCGGACATGAAATAGCTGCTGGTGTCGCCGGCAGCAATGCCCTTGGTGAACACGCCGTCGTTGACCTGACCTTGATACCAGGTCAGGGCTTTGATCCAGGACTCGCTGTTGAGCACGCCGTCGACGGTGAAGCCGTCTTCGCCGATGTTGATGCCGCCAAAGTCGTTGGCCAAAACATTCATCTGATAGGTGCGGCCCACCTGCTGAAATTCGATGCCCGCGATGCCCTGCGTACCATCGGGATCAAGCTTTTTTTGCGCCTGCTTGGCTAACTCGACCAATTTTTCCCAGGTGATACGGCTCTCACCGTTTACATCGGCAAACATGGCCGCATGATCGATGCCCGCCTGCTCCAACAGCGCAGTGTTGTAATACATCACCAGAGAGCTGTCGCCCATGGCCGCGCCGTAGATCTCACCATTATAGACACATTCATCCTGCATGGCGGGGGTGAACAGGGCCAGTTCCTCCGGCGTGATGTACTGGGTGAGGGGAGTAAGGTAACCGCGGGTTGCATAAGCGGCGATGTTGGGACCGTCGGCTGCGAACACGTCATACTCCGCGGACCGGGAGCTCATCAGGATCTCCAGGGTCTCAAATACATTGTCAAAGGCCAAGTAGTCAGCCTCGCACTGATATTTGCCTGCGTAGGCCTCATTAAAGGCGGCGACAGCGGCGCTGACGCCGGGCTGCTGGGTCTGGGACATCATCAGCTTGATGGTGACCACTTCGCCCGAGCCTTCGGCAGCGGCAAGCGCTACCGTTGACAGCATGGTCAGCATCAGGAGGAGAGAAAGCCATTTCTTCATAGAAAACCATCCTTTCTTTCTTGGATATCTATGCATATCCGCGCGCAGGCGGAACAGCATCAGCGAGAGAGCTTCCTGACCAGATCCACCACCAACAGATCTTTGTGGACATAATAGACATAGCGGATGGGGTGGCGTGTGGGAATGAAGCTGTAGGTCTGATCATACTGGGGGATAGGACTTGGCACGATGCGATCCAGGAAAAAATCACTGCCGATCAGCCAGGCTACGACCGCGATATCCCATAGAGGCTTGCTCCATAGTTCGTAGGAGAACTTCTTGGCCGCAAATTCAAATGTATTGTCGATCAGATAATCGCACAGGTGGTTTTTGCCACGAAAGAGGGATTCAAGTTCAGGCTTACAAAAGCGGAATTCACTCACCACTCCCAACAGCGGCAGTTGGATGAAGGGCACGCCGCAGCCGAAGACCACGCGCGCAGCATCCATATCCTGAATGACGTTGAAATCCGTGCAGGTACCGAAATGGTGCCCGTGCCCGCCCAGCCACAGCACCACGCAGCGATCACGCAGCGAGGGGTCAATCAGCAGGGCAGATGCGACATTGGTAATCGCCCCCAGGGCCGCGATATACAGAGGTTTTTCACTGGTATATTCCTTGGATAATTCGATGATTTTATCCGCAGCCTCAGATCTAATGGGCGTCAGCGGTGCGCGCAGGTAGCTATCCGACCCGCGGTAGACGATGTCCTTGAGATCGTTCCTATCCATCAGGTCTAATACCTTCAGGATCTCGTGATAGCTTCGCTCCATGCCATCGGCGGGGCTGACAGAACGGGGCAAACGTCCCAGCGAAGGGTCGCTGTAAAAAGGAGCCGCTGTAATCGCCCTAATGCGGCAAGCTTCCTCGGAGCGCACCAAGTAAGCAAGTGCGTACTGATCGTCGATCTCGTTATAGGTGTCTGTATCAAGCACTACATCGGCAAGGCCTGAAGGCCTACGCAAACGCTGCGTCAGTGCGATGTGATCTACAGGCGGAAAAAGCTCGAAAAAAGCGCTGTTCTCCATGACAACTCCCCTCGCAGCATGTTGATTTATAGTCAGTATCATAGCATACCCAAGAAATCAGCGTCAAACTTTTTATGGCAGGCATTGTGCGAAAATACGATAAATACACAATGGGATGACGGCAGTTTAGATAAGATGGTGAAACGATGGACCCGGTTATTTGTTATACTGTTTTCCTCCTTATCGCATGATCTTTAGAGGAGATTTGGCATAACGCTTCGCCATCATACACCGCGGCCCCTGAACGGAAACGCTCAGGGGCCGCGGTGTTAATCATAGATACGCGATGGCTGTCCGAAGCGGTCTGCTTAGCTCATCAAGGTTTTCTGTCCTTCAAGCGCCCTCAGCTCGGATATCTCCTCCGTGCATTCCAGCACGCCCAGGTATTTGCCCTCAGGGTCGCGCACGGCGTAGTAGCGGATCAGCACGAAGGCCGGACCTCGCTGAATCCAGTAGCTTTCGCTGTCCTTGGTGCCGGCTTTGAAGGCTTCGACCAGCGCTTCCACGGCTTCCAGGCTTTTGGGCGGGTGGCAGTCGGCTACCTGACGGCCGATGATGGTGCGTGTGCGCGGGAAGACGCGGTTTTTCTGCTCGCTGAAGAAATGCACCTTGTCGTCGGCGCCCACGAAGGTCACGTCGCAGGGCAGGGTGTTAAGCAGGGCAGTTAACTCCTCCGTGCTGAAAAAGCCGCTGGGCAGCTGGATGGGCGCGTCGCCGCGGGCGGCCGGGGCGGCGCTGCCCGATTTGGCGTAGGCGCGCGTATCCGACAAGCTGGCCCCCTCCACGCCCTGGACAAAGGCAAAGCCGATCTGATCGCTCTCGGCGGCCACCACCTGCCAATCTTCTGCCTTGAGGTTTTGCATCAGCAGGGGGCTGAGGATCTCGTTTTCCTTCATAATCATGGACAGAAGCTTCTCGCTCATCACCGGGAAAACGTCAAGGGCTTCCTGCGCCCTGTTTTCCTCGACTGCGGCGGTACACTGCTTGATGAGGTCGCGGATCTCATCATCCACACCCCACATCACCTTGGGCGGGCCTGTGACGCCCGCCTTCTCCAGGTAGGGGAAGAAAAGGTTTTCCTTGCGGCTGTAGTGGCGGTCCACCTTGTACAGCTCCTTCAACGCGACCAGCAGATTTTCACGCGCCTCACCGGCAGGGTTTTTCTGATAGGCATTCCACACGGGCATCAGGATGTTGTCGACAAAGCGCTCAAGGCCGTCGTTTTCCTGGCGGAAGATGTAGAGCGGGTGCCCCGCTTCCACATCCTGCGCTTGCTGGACGGAGCCTTCAAACAGCGAGGCGTGCACGTCGCACATCTGCTGTACTTCCTCCACCTTCATGCCTTCTTCCATCAAAAGACGCTCGGCCGCCGCGATCTCATCGGCGGGAACGTCCTGAAAATGCTGCTTGAATTCCACGCGCACGGCGTCCACCGATTCGCCCCGGCTGAGCCGGCCGATCAGCTCCTTGAGTATCTCTTTGCGATCCATATCCTTATCCCTCACTTTTTATACCAATTCGAAATCGCAGCGCATCACCGCGCCGATTCTTTTGCCTCATGGCAGTGCCGCCAGTCGGTCAGACTGCGCTGTTAAGCCCTCCTGCTCCTTGCCATGAAATAAAATCATTTGACACCTTGGACGCAGGAAAAATTCTCATCGGGATGAGAGGAGGGCATAGCTGCCTGTTCAGAGCATATCAAATCAAGCATCATGAAACATTGATATTTATCAAGTTTTAGTTTGACGGCTCAGGGCAGCAAGCGGAGATAATCCCCATACCCTTCTTTTTCCATATCCGCCTTGGGGATAAAGCGCAGGGAAGCCGAGTTGATGCAGTAGCGCAGGCCGCCCAGCTCCTTGGGCCCGTCGTTAAAGACATGGCCCAGGTGCGCGTCGCCGGTTTTGCTGCGCACCTCTGTGCGCGCGCTGAACAGGCTAAGGTCCTCATGTTCGGTAATCAGGCTGCCGTCGATGGGTTTTGAAAAGGAGGGCCAGCCGCAGCCGCTTTCAAACTTGTCGGTCGAGACAAACAGGGGCTCGCCGGTGGTGATATCCGCATAGATGCCCTCTTCAAAATTGGCGTCGTACTCATTATCAAAGGGGCGCTCGGTGGCGCTTTCCTGCGTGACGGCGTATTGCAGAGGCGTCAGCGTCTGCTTCAGCTCTTCCTTGGTTTTTTTGATGAATCTGTTTTCCGTGCTCATGGCCTGTTTTTCCTCCGTTTGAGATGCGCCCGGCTGACCGGGTGCCGCTTCCTGCGCCTTTGCCTTGCCGAACAGTTGGGCGAATAACAGGGCAAAGCCCAGCATCAGCACCAGGCCGATCAGCAGCCAGGGAACACGACCGGGCTTTGGCTCAGATGAATGGCCGCAGGTGCAGTGCTCGCACCCGCCCGGCGTCAGGCCTTTATTTTGACATTCGCTCATAACAATGCCTCGATTTTCTCCCGGAGCTTGCCGGGCTCATCCTGCGGGGCAAAGCGGCCGACCACCCTGCCCTCGCGGTCTATCAAAAATTTGGTGAAGTTCCACTTGATGGCGCTGCCCATGAGCCCGCCCTTTTGCGCTTTAAGGTAAGTGTACAGCGGTGCCTCTTTCGCGCCGTTGACATCAATTTTGTGAAATCGCGGGAAGTCGGTTTGGTAGTTCAGCTCGCAGAAACTGTCGATCTCCTCCGCCGTGCC
>CAZYKQ010000026.1:0-18361 GCA_964648235.1 uncultured Christensenella sp.
TTCCCCTGCTGCCCGCCCATGCCGAGGGCATCAAGGCGCAAGTGAACGCGCCGGAGCGCATTGAGGCATACTACACAAGCAAAACGGGCAAGTCCGAGGTGATCGTGGATGCCTCGGTCATCGTGCCGGATGTGCCGCTCATGTACCAGACCAAGGTGTCCGCCCGTTCCTTCACAGCCGCCGACGCCTGGCGTCTGGCACGCGCCGCGCTGCCGGAGGCGGCATGGGTTCGTTTTGAGGCAGAGGGCGGTATCGACGCAAAAATCCCCTATACCGGCGACCCCGCTGCGCTGGAAAGGCTGGTGAACGATGTCGCGCAGGGAAGTGAGATGAGCAGAGCCAACCTGTACTTTCCGATCGATCAAAGCTCAGATCTGTATGAAGGGATGTATGACAGGGATCATGAGCCTGATCTGCCCCCGCAATGCAATGTCACCGCTTTTCAATGGGATTTCGTGAGCTCTCTTGGCAGATTCAATATGCTTCGCCGCCTGTCTTTTGATTTCAGCGGAGGTTATAATCATCCATATTACGACCTGTATTACCTCAGCAGAATAGAGGCGCTGGACGGCAGCGCTATCCGGGGTCAGCCCCTTTCCCTTGAAGAAGCGCGCAATCTTGCCCGGTCCCTGGTCAGCAAGGTCAACGGCGACTTCACCCTCTACTCGCAAGGCGCTGTCAGCGGGCAGATCACCTATCATAAGACAGGAACAAAGCAATACAGGAACACGGAAGCTAAGACAAAGGCCTACGGCTTTGCCTTCACCCGCGTGGTGGAGGGCGTGCCCATCACCTTAGCGGATACACAAATGGCATCTTCAGCAGAGACAAAGGACTTTGCCGCCGCCCCCGCGCCGGGCTATGAGACCCTTTTTGTGCTGGTGGACGGCAAGTATATCACATCCTATACATGGGAGTTCGCCTATGAACTGGGCGAAAGAACCCCGATCGAAGAAAAACTGCTGCCTTTCCCGCAGATCATGGACATCTTCGGGGCCATCTCCCCGCTGACCATCGCCTCGATGGAGGGCGACAGCGTTGCCATGAGCGCGGGACATAACCGTCTGAACATTTATGAGATCAGATTGGGCTATATGCCTGTCCGCCTGAAAAACGACCCCTATGCCTGGATGCTGCGCCCGGTCTGGGATTTCTTCGGCACCCGTTCCTTCGCGCGGGAGAAGTACGATTGGCTGGGCGATTCCCGCCTGACCATCGACGCGCTGGACGGCACCGTCATCGACCGGCAGTTTGGCTACTAAGAGGAGATACCATGAGATCCATCCTATCCGACCTGCGCCGCGCCCTCACGGGCCGCTGGTTCCTTGTTGCCGCCATCGCGGGGCTGGGGGCGCTGTGGCTGTCCATCGGCGAAAGCTCCTATGACCTGCTGGATTCGCTTTACTATGGGGACGACCCCGGCTGGCAGCACATCCTGCGCCAGGCGCTGACCGGCCCCTTCGGCATGCTGACCCTGCCGGCGCTGGCCGCCCTGCCCTTTGGGGCGGAGGCCTTGCAGCGGCTGCGCTCCGGGGCCTTCCGGCCCGCGGTGTTCCGTACCGTCCGCGGGCGCTATATAGCAGGGCAGGCCCTGGCCTGCGCCCTGGGCGGGATGCTGACGCAGCTTTTCAGCTTTCTCCTGCTGCTGGTTCTTCTGTCTATCCTTGGCTTCAGCCTGAACACGGCGGGCATCGGCCCGGAGCATCTGGCCCCCGCCCTGCCCCTGCTTTGGGGCCGGATGCTGTGCGGCGGGCTGTGGGCGGCGCTGGGCAGCGCCGCCGCCCTTGTCACCGAGACACCCGGCGCGGCCTACCTTGGGCCGCTGTGCCTGTGCTACGCGCTGAGCATGATCATCACCCGCTTTTTCCCGGAGGCGGCCTTTCTTGACCCGATGAACTGGCCCGCCATGGAGGGGCCGATGCTTGCGCTGGGCGCTGCCGGCGCAGTGCTGCTATCCGCCTTCATCTTGAACCGGGAGGTACTGCGCCGTGCCTGAGCTGCGACAGGCCTTCACCATCGCGGGCTGGAACCTCTACACTCTGCGCAAGAGCCCGCGCTTTTACATGGGCCTCATCCTGGGCTTTTTGCTGTGCTGGCTTTTGACGGACAAAACCATGGCCATCTCCCGCCTGTACATGACCAACGTGGGGATATTTGAGCCCTTCATCTGGTGCTATGCGGACGCGGACAGCATCCTCTACGCCTCTTTGGTGATGATGTTCATCTTCTCCGCCTTCCCGCGTATGGACACGCCCGCCTCCTACATGATCTTCCGGACAAACCGCTCAAGCTGGCTGCTGGGGCAGATCATCACCACCTTCACGCTCACGCTGATCTACTGCCTTATGATCTTACTGTCCAGCATGGCGATGGGCCTGGGCAACGCCTTTTTTGAAAACGCTTGGAGCGAGACGGCCACGATGCTGTCCTTTTCCCCCGCCACCTTTGAAGTGGCGTTGACCGTGATGCGCAAGACCGTCAAGCTGACCACGCCCTATGAGTGCGTGGCGCAGATCTTCCTGCTGCTGTTCGCCTATACCCTGCTGTTGTCAATGGTGCAGCTGACCTTCTCGGTACTCAAAAACCCTCGTGCGGGCATGACGGTGGCGCTGGTCATCAGCTTTGCGGGCTTCGTGCTGACGCCTTCACGCTTTATGAACTGGCTGTCCATCCCGCAGGACTACAAATACTATGCCAATGTGATGTCCGCCTGGGCCTCGCCTCTGCAGCACGCCACCTACACCATGCATAACTTCGGCTACGATATGCTGCCCAGGCTCTCCACCTCCTATCTGATCTTCGGGGGCGTCACGGCGGGGCTGTGCCTGATATCCTTCCGCGCGATGAAGCGCTTTTCATTTAACTTTACAGGAGGAAGCTGGGATGAATGAGCCGCGTCAGCCCCTTGTAGCCATCAGGGCGCTCAGCAAGCGCTTCGAGCAGGAGCAGGTGTTGAAGGATGTCAGCCTCAACCTGGAGGCGGGCAGGATACACGGCATCATCGGCCGCAACGGTTCCGGCAAGACGGTGATGCTCAAGTGCGTCTGCGGTTTTCTGCGGCCGGACGGCGGCAGCGTGACGGTGTCGGGCAAGGTGATTGGAAAGGATTGCGATTTCGCGCCGGATACAGGCATGCTGATTGAGACGCCGGGCTTTCTGCCCCATGAGACGGGCATGGATAACCTGCTGTGGCTGGCCCGGCTGACAAAAAAGGCCGATAAGGAGAAGATCAGGGAATTGATCCGCCTGGTTGGCCTGGACCCTGCTGACAAAAAGGGCGTGGGCAAGTATTCCATGGGCATGCGCCAGCGCCTGGGCATCGCACAGGCCTTGCTTGAGGATGCCGATCTATTAATCCTTGACGAGCCCATGAACGGCCTGGACAACCAGGGCGTCAAGGATATGCGCCGGCTGTTCATCCGCCTGCGCGAACAGGGCAAGACCATTATATTGGCCAGCCACTTTGCCCAGGACATCGAGGAATTGTGCGATACGGTGCATGAGATGGATCAGGGCGTTTTAACAAAAGTGAGATAAAGGAGGCAAACCATGAACACCAAACAACTCAAAAAAGCACTATCCCTTGCCTTCGTCCTCTGCCTGCTGGCGGGGAGCCTGCCGGCGCAGGCGCGGGAAACCGCTCCGGTCAGCCAGCTCTTCGGCGCGCGGCTGATGGATACGAACGACAATGTGCTGTCCATCGCGGCACTTGATGGCACAAGCTATATTCTGACGGAAAAGGCGCTCTACATCTGGCGGGAGGGAGAGGCGGAGGCCCGCTTCATCGCGGACATAGCGCCCCAAAACGATAATGGGGAAGATCCCGATCCCCGCGCCACGGCCCTGTTCGTCCACGAGGGGCGGCTGATGGGCCTGGACGGCGGGCGGGGCCTGATCTACACACTCTTGACCGAGGGCGGGATGCTGCGCTTTGAACAGGCGCTGGCGCTGGACTGGTCGGATTTTGAAGAGGGCGACGGCCGCTATGTCCATTACGACAGCCCCGGTCATGTGGTCTATGACGCGGGCAGGCTCTACGTCTCCCGCAACAACTGGGGCGGCGATCTGGCATGCGACCTGTACGGCTTTGACCTGGCGGACGGCAGGATCACACGGTACAGCCCCAAGCATATCAAGGGCCTCGTCCCCTACCGGGACGGCAAGCTGCTGGGCCTTTACTACGACCAAAACCGCTATAACCCTGAAACCTATGAGCAGTACCTCGCTGAGCCCGTCATATTCGACCCGGCGGCGGACAGCGCGGAGCCCGCAAATCTGCGCCTGCCCGCCCCTGTCGGCTACGACAACAACAGTAGTCTGCGCCTGTGCGCCGCCCCGGACGGCCAAATCTACGCGGCGAATAACAGCGCGGTCTACCGCGTCTCCAAGGACGCGGAGCCGGTCCTGACAGGCCGTCTGCCCATGTCCGGCAGCTGGGGCGGCGCCATCGCGGCGCCCGGCATGCTGCCGCTGGACGGGGACAGGCTGTTGGCGGCCTTTGGGTCCAACGTCTTCATACGCGGCACGGATGAAAGCAAGCTGAAGCCCGTCACGGCGCTGAAGCTCAACGAGGATCTGTCCGACACGCGGGCCCTCACCAAAACGCTGATGCAAATGGACGATATCGTGGTCGAGGTCTATCAGGGCGAGTGGCAGGGCGCGAACACCATCAGCACGCTTTTCCTGACGGGCGCGCTGGACTATGATATCCTCAGCATCGGCCACAATTACTTTGACACGCAGAAGATGACCGCCAAGGGCTACTTCGCGGCGCTTGACGACGCGCCGGCGCTTTCCGCCTACGCGGATGATATGTTTGAGCTATTCGATCCCTTCATCAGAAGGGAGGGAAAGACCTATCTGCTGCCGATCAGCCTGGATGCCTACTACCCCGCCGCCAATGCCCAGAATATCAAGGATACAGGGGCTGAACCGCCCCGCTCCATCCCCGAGCTTTTGAACTTGACGCGCTGGTGGGGCGAGCGCTATGAGCAGTTTGAAGGCTATGTCCTTTTTGACCAGGCCGATGTCAAGCAGGTGTTGAAGTTCATCGCACTCGAAGTCTATATCAACGCCTGCCTGGGCGAAAAGAAGCCCCTGCGCTTTGACATGGAACCCTTCGGCAACATAATGCGGGAGATCGACGCCCTGGATGTATCCGATTTTGACGTAAGAATCGAGGAACTGGAGGACGAGGGCTACATGGGCGGCAAGCCTTTGATCATGAACGGCATGGGCGGCGGCATCCGGCGCGACGAGTACAACATCCTGCTGGAGCTGAGCCTGGACGGCAATCTCAGGCCCTGGGCTCAGGGCAGGGCGCGCTACCTGGGTATCCCCTCCACCGGCAAGAACCAGGAAGCCGCCAAGCGCTTCCTGAGCGCCTACCTGCGGAACATGGATCCGGTGGAGCGCGCCGCGCTGAGCCGCACGCAGACGGAGCCGATCCTCAACCCCCGCTACGATGAGGAGTACGCCGAACAATTGAGGTATTTGTCTGAGTACGAGGCCAGGGCGGAGAAAGCCACCGGGGCCGAAAAGACAGAATTTGAGCAGGACGCGGCCTATTTCAAGGAGCGGGCGGCGGGCTTTGAACAAAACAACAAGTACCTGGTCTCGACGGAGGATCTGGCCCGGCGCAAGGACATGATGAGCCGCATCTACCTGTCCGACAGCCTGGGCATCGTCCAACAAAACGCGCTGAACAATGCCGAGGGCGGCAGCTACCTGCCGTATATGTATTACGAAGGCGCGATCACACTGGAGCAGTTCATGGAGGATGCCAACGCGAGGATCAGGCTGATGACGCTGGAAGCGCAGTAACTGATTTTTCTTTGCGTCAACTCTCCCGCCGCTCAGCCAAGCATCTGCTTTTTCAGCTTCAGCTTCCCCTGATAGAAGCCCCTTGCCTCGGCCCGTCCGATGAAACCTTCTTCGTTCTCGTTCAGCTTCATCTCCAGAGCAAAGGGGGCAGTCGGGAAGATTACACGCAGGCGGAGGGTTCTGCCCCTCATGCCAAAGCTGCCCAGGTAGGGCAGGCTTCCTTCCCCAAACAGGCCTGACATTTCACCGGCATAGGGCTTCTTACGGCCCAGATCGAAACAGAGGGGGACGTCCCCGCCCGGTTCTCTGAAAGTCAGGCGGATATGGCTTTCATCCATTGCCTCCAGCCGCAGGGCCATGCCGTTATCATCCAGATAGCTGCCTTCCAATCCCATTACGCTGCCCCCTCCATCCGGAGGCAGCCGTCGGGCAAGATTCGCTGCTTTTTTCATGATCTCGTTCCGGCGCTTGTCATCCGCCGGCGGCAGGCTGAGCGCAGCGTCCATCAGGGCGTGCAGCGCGGTCACTTCTTTTTGCATGTCATGGGTGGATGCCGTCGCGGCTACGGCGAGGTTGTTCCGGGGGTCGATCATCATCACCTGTCCGAACATACCGTCTCCCCGGTAGCGGTCGAAGCGGCAGCGCCAGAACTGGTAACCGTAACCCTGTGCCCAATCGCTGGCGGTAGCGGGATCACCGTTTGAGATATGCTTCCGCGTCGCTCGCTCCAGATATGCCTCGGGGATCACGCGCTCCCCGTTTTCGATGCCGCCGTTCAACAGAAGTTGCGCGGTCTTGGCAATGTCCGTATTGCTGAGATGAAACCCGAACCCGGCCATATTGTAGCCCATGGAGCAGGTGTTCCATTGCCGGCGGGGAATGCCTATTTTGTCAAACAAACGGGGCGTCAGGTAGTCGCGCAGCGTCTGCCCGGTGGTCTTTTGCACCATGCGGGCCGCCAGGTAGGTGCTCATGCTGTTGTAGTGAAAAACTGTGCCGGGCTTGTGGATCACCTTGTGTGAAAGCACCGCCCGCGCCAGGTTATTGCCCTTACGGATGCCGGGGCCGTCGCTTTCCGGCGCCAGGCCCGACCCCATCGTCAGCAAGTGATGCAGGGTCACCTCATCCAGCTGCGGGTCGTATGCCTCCGGCAAGTCATTTTCCAGCACCTCGCACACCCGGCTGTCCCAGCTCAATTGTCCCTCCGCCACCGCGAAGCCTGCCGCAATGGAGGCGAAAGACTTGGACAGTGAAAACAGTACGAAGGGCGCGTCCTCCCGGTAGGGTTTGCTGTTGAGCGTGAAACGTTTGCCGTCGCGCACCAAGCTGACCGCGGCAAAGCCCAGCTTTTTATAATCCTTGATAAAATCATCCAGGGCCAGGCTGCTCAAGCCCATGTCCTCCAGATGGTCAACCTTGATCAGTTCCATGCCGGTTTGTCCTCTTTTCGATTATTGCTCTCTTGCATAAACCGCCGGATAGTTTTCATTGCAGGCAAATTCTCCCTCCCCCTCCTCGTCCAGCGTAACAGTATCCTCCCGGCCGCCCATGATATCCCGCCAGACGGTCCCGGCAAACTCCGGCCCAAAGGCCATGCGTTTTCTGCCCTCGCCGCTGTTGCTGATCAGCACCGCCAGGCCTGATGTTTCATGGCCTGCATGGCCCAGACGCAGCCAGCCGACGCAATGCGGATCATCGAAGTAGTCCTTCTCTTCACCATAGGCATATTTCAGCCGCGCTTCCAACAGCGGATCAAGCTGGGCTTTGATCCCCTCCCGCTTCCCCGGCCCGCCTGATATACCGTAGTAATCCCCCCAGAACAGGCAGGGATAGCCTGCCTGCCGCAGGAGGATCAGCGTGTAGGCCAGCAGTTTGAAAGGATGCCCCACCCAGCTTTCCAGCGCCTGCCCCTGCTGGGAATCATGGTTGTCCACAAAGGTAACGGTACCCCACGCGCTCTTTTCAATCAGGGTGCCCGCAAAGATATTGCGCAAGTCATACTCGCTTCCCTCATCCGCCGCTTGCTTAAAATTGAAATGCAAGGCGACATCAAACAAGGCCATCTGATCATCGGTATCACTCATGTATTCCATCAGGCGGTTTTCATCCGCGTTCCAGTATTCGCCCACAAAATAGAGAGGACGTCCGGCATTCAGCCGGATCTGGCGCAGGAAGACGCTGACAAAGCTGGAGTTAATGTGCTTCACCGCGTCCAGGCGCATGCCGTCAATGGGGAATGATTTTACAAACCATTCCCCCCAGCGTAAGGTTTCCTCCATCACCTCACGGTTTCGGTAATCAACATCAGCGAACATCAGGTAATCAAAGTTGCCCTTTTCACTGTCCACGTTGGGAGAAAAACCCTTGTTCTCGCCCAGAATGCGGAAAATGCCGCCCTCCTGATGCAGGTCGTCATAGTCCACTGCTGTAAAGTGTTGAAAGCCCCACACAAAGTCAGAATACTTTCCGGCCCTGCCCGGAAAGGTAAAGCGGGTCCAGCCCTTGATGTCGTAGGGCTCGGATATCTGTTCCTCCCGGTTATCGGGGTTAACCCGCACGGCAGCAAACAGCTCCGCCTCATCCGCCCCGGCCTTGTGGTTGAGCACCGCGTCGATATACACTTGAATTCCTTTTTTATGAAGCGCATCAATCATCGCAGTCAGCTGTTTTCGCGTGCCGTACTTGGTCCGTACAGCGCCCTTCTGGTCAAACTCGCCGGCATCCCACAAATCATAAACGCCATAGCCCACGTCGTTAGTCCCCGTCGCCTTGCAGCAGGGGGGTATCCACAGCCCGCCCACACCAATAGTTGAAAGCTCTCCCGCCAGATTACGCAGCAGGTTCCAGTGATTGCCATCGTTTGGCAAATACCATTCAAAGCCCTGCATCATAATGCGGTTATCGGGCTCCCTATCAGGCGTAGACTCCGGGATTACGTTGTACAGTTCTACTCCCTTCTCATCCGCTATCTTCTCAAAATACTCGTCAACCTTTTCTTCCACTTCTTCGGGCAGGCTATCGGTTATTTCCCTGTGCAGCACACCGCTGAGGTCGGGGGTTCTTTTTTCTTTATCCATGGATCCTTCCTTTACGTCACACGGCGTACCCAGGCGGCTACTTTATCGGCCAACGGCAAACCTTCCTGCAGTAAGGCTTCACTCTTTTCCCGGTACTCCTTTACAAAGTCACGGTCCTCTATGCCATCCAGGTTAATCCGTACATTGTCATAAGCTCCTTCCAGCGCGGCGCGCAGGCTCAGGGATGCCACACCCAGATCGCTTGCAGCGTTCACATTGCATTTGCCTGCCAGCTCATGGGCCAGCCTCAGCCCCCGCACGCTCAGTTCCATCATATCATATGGGCTGAGTGTACTGGCCTTCAACGCCTTCTGCATGGCAGCCTTTCTGGCATTTCTGTCTTCCTCCGTTTCTTTTGGCATGGAAAACACCGCCACAACCCCCTGGTACGCTTGCACATCCGCGTCCACCGCAGCCAGAAGGCCTTCTTTAACCACCAGAGCCTTCTCCATCGTCTCCCGGGCCAGATCGTCAAACGCCTCATACATCTTGCGCCCCGTGGTCAACCCGCAGGTCATGGCGATCAGCGCCGCGCCCTGCGCGCCCGTCAAAGCGGCGGAAGATCCTCCCCCCGGCATCGGCTCACCGGACGCCAGCAGGTCCACATACTCCCTTAATGTTCTGTCTGCCAATTTGCCCACGCTTTCCTCCCCCATGATCTGACGCTGTTCAGGCGCGTGAAGCGCCTGCCAAAATCTTCAAAACCCCGGCAATACACCGCCGATCCAGCCAGGCCTTTGCCCACTGCAATGTGCGGCGTCCGGCTATACTATATTCTACCCTTTCTAAACCTTGGCATCAAAAAAGCCGTCGGGAAGGGGCCCCGCGGCTTTAAAAGAGAAGCTGTCATACAGGAATGCCATCATTACCATCCTTATTGACAACCGAGGTAATTATAGAATATAAATGAATCATGAGGTTGCAAAAAAAGGATGGTTTTTTGCAGATAAGCGGAAATTATCCCGGCCGCAACCATTGATGTTCATAGCTCCAAAGCGTTTAGTATCCTGGTTGTTTTTAATCGAAAAAACATGGAAAGAGGGATCATATGGCTAGCGGGAGCAATAATTACATCCTGTCATTAAAGAATATCTACCAATTGCTGACAAAAGATGACTATCCCTGTCCTTCGAGTGCTGTCGTTAAAAGGTCTATGAAAAGAGGCGTCACCCTGCTGTCCTTTTGGCGGGGCATATTGTCAAGTGATCTGGCTATCACGCCGGCAGGCAATCGCCTATGGGTCGACGAGGATAAGCGGCCGCGCTATCTCAGCGACATCATGAACCGCTCCCGTCCCTACCCCTTTTATTCCGATTACTTCAAAGCTGTCGCGGGCATCATCAACCCGGCAACACTGCTGAATATCATTGACCGTATGGCGCGGTTCTTGCTGTCTTCGGACTACAGCTCCAGAGTTTTAAACATCCGGCTCGCCGCGTTTGTTGAGCTGTTGGGCCGGCACGATGGGGATGTGACCCCCGCCATTCAAAGCTTCCTGACAGAGTTGCTCTGGCAAAAGTCGGATTTCGAGGGACAATCTGACCGGCAGGTTTTTTTCGATGCGTTCTTTCTTTCCGTCATGGCGCTGCACGCTTTCTTTGGTTCGAAGATGAACAACGAAGCGATGACAAGTTTGAGGACGGAAGCTGCTTTCATCCCGCTTCAGTTATTGTCCGTATATCAGAAACGAAACCGCGGCGCTGCCTACCCTCCCCCTGACTGCCTGACCAATATGGCATGCGAGCTGTGCCGGGAGGCCTTGCCGCGCGACCAGTTCTTCGGGCGAAAGGAAGAGACAGGCTACCTCAAACATCAGATCATCCATGGCGGCAAAATCATCCTTTCAGGCATTGGCGGCATCGGAAAAACCGAACTGATGCGCCAGGTCCTCCGGGATATTCTGATGGAAGGCATCTTCTCTCAGGTGGCCTACGTTCAATATCAGGAGAATCTGCACGAAAGTTTTATCCGCGCCTTTTTGAATATCAGCGGAAGCACCATGCTGATGAAGTATCAGGAATGCGAAGAAAAGCTTAATCGTCCGGCAGGGGGACGCACGCTGCTGTTGATTGATAACATGAACACGCCTTTGGAGGAAGACAAAACGCTGTCGGACCTTTCGTCCCTTCGCTGCGATATTGTGATGACGTCTCGATTGGCAAGTTTTTCAGGTTTCAGGCTTATTCCCCTGTCGGCGCCCGAATTGAATGCCGCCCTTCACATTTTCTCCGCTCAGTACGGACGGAACGTGTCGGGCGCTTCAGCACGCGCCCTGGACACTATTATCAGCATGAAGCTCAACCGCCACCCGCTGACCTGCGCCATTCTGGGCAAGATGGCGCGTGCCAAACAAATGGATATCGAAGCACTTCAAGCTGCCTTGGAAAAATATGGTCTGAGCGGCAGTTATACCGAGGAGGCACAAACCGTCCGCATTGAAGATACCCTGCAGTCTCTGTTTGGGCTGAGCAGGCTTACCCTGGAAAGCCAGCGCCTGCTTCGTTTGTTTGCCCTGTTGCCGCTGCGCCTCTATTCATTCCGAAGCTGCTGTGAGTTGTTTCAGGATATTTCAGACGATCCGGACAGCTTGTCCGGGATGCTGGAATCACTGTCTTACCAGGGCTGGCTTCAATCCTCCACTTCCTCGTACTCCATGCACCCCGTCATCGCGGAAGCCGTTTTAAAAGGCAAGCCCTCGCTGGAGGACTATCCCAAACTCTTATCTTTTCTTTCATATAAAATCGACCCGGAGAAGTTCCGTCAGTGGGATTACGTTCATATCGCTTACTTTTCTCTTAAAAACAGCGCAAGCAGGGGAATTGATACACTGCGCCTGACCATCCGCACTGCCTTTTTGCTGATTGAAAGGTCAATCACTGACGCAGCGCAGCAGTTGCTGGACATTGCTTTTGAAACAGCGAAAACTTCTGATTCTGCTATCGATTTGTATGACTGCGTCGCTTTGCAGCTGAATCTGCTTCGAAATGCCGGTATCTTTGAGGGCGCAGATCAGTACGTCACAGACATCCTGCGGCTGTATCCCCTCTCGGAGGGCTCCGGGATGCTGGTATCGGGAATCGGCCTTGCCCTTTTCTTCGCCTATTCCCTGTCAATGGAAGGGGAAAGGGAAGCGCTGTACCGCATGCTCGCGCAAGGGAAGTGGCAGGGGCCTGACTATGTCACCCAGTGCCATTACATGGCGACCACCCAGGAGTTCACCTCAAACTACCGGGATGGCATTTTATGGGCAGACAGGGGGCTTGATTATCTGGCCGGGCAGGACGGTCTGGGCAGTTTGGATGCGGCTTCTCTTTACAAGGCCAAAGCCCTGTTTTGCGCGTTATGCGGGCTGCCGCAGGACTCTGAAGAATGCGTCCGGCATTATAAGCGTATCATCGGGGACTGGTATGACGGTATCGATTTTATCGAGCTTGCGCAAATCAGCCAGTATCTGGGCATTGCGTATTTTCAAACAGGCGAGTATGAAAAATCGCTCACCTGCTTGTTTGAGTCTCTGGACGCATTCCGCAAGACCTTCCCCGGCGACTCGATCGTTACAGAGCACACGCTCAATAATATCGGAAATGCTTGCTACCGCCTGAAACGGTACCCCGAGGCGATCCTGTATAACCGCAAGGCTTTTGAGATGCACCTTAGGTTAAATAAGGTACCCAACATCCAGCTTGCTGCCCTGATGAATAACCTGGGGTGTGTATTGCGAGACAGCGGCAAGCAAAAAGAAGCCCTGGATTTGTTTGAAGAAGCCCGGAATATTGTAAACAGCTTGGGCGAAAGAGAGCACCTTTGTCTGGCGGAAATCAGCCTGAACCTGGGCCTTTTATATGAGCAAGGCGGGGATTCCCTTCAGGCAAGGCCCTTGTTTGAAGCCGCTCTGCCGATTTTTGAAAGGAATTACGGCCCTGAACATATAAAAACAAACATGGCAAGGGGAAAGCTTTCTACTTTCTCGGATCCCAGCAATAAGCTCCCTCCCATCCAGAGCATTGGATGATTCTAAACCGCAGAATAAGCTACGCGTGTCAGAGCTGCGCCAAGCCGTCAAAAACACAGGGCAGATTCCGTTCAGGCGTAGCAAAGCGGTGTGAAAAGTTTGAATAATTAGTATATAGTAGTGTATGATAGGAATGTATCTTGATCAAACGAGGTGAACTATGGACACTTATGTTTTAAGTTGCTGCTCTACCGCCGACCTGACGAAAGAGCACTTTACGCGCCGCGGTATTCATTACATCTGCTTTCACTTCTCGCTGGACGGCAAGCAGTATACGGACGACCTGGGCGAAAGTATTTCCTATGCTGATTTTTATGCCGCCATGGAACGCGGAGCCGATACCAAGACCTCGCAGGTTAATGTGGATGAGTTTATTGAGTATTTCGAGCCCTTTTTAAAGGAAGGGCGTGACGTGCTGCATCTGACGCTGTCAAGCGGTATCTCCGGCGTGCTCAACTCCGCGCAAGCCGCTGCCGCGATGCTGAGCGAAAAGTACCCGGAACGAAAATTATACATCGTCGATTCCTTGGGCGCATCTTCGGGGTACGGCCTGTTGATGGATACCCTCGCTGATCTGAAAGACAGCGGTTTAGGCATTGATGAGCTTAAGCAATGGGCGGTTGATCACCGGCTCAATCTGCATCATTGGTTTTTCTCCACAGATCTGACCTACTATGTCAAGGGCGGCCGCATTTCGAAGGCAGCAGGCTGGTTTGGCACCGCCCTGAAAATTTGCCCCCTGCTCAACATGGACGATACCGGTCACCTGCGGCCGCGCTTCAAGATCCGCGGCAAAGCCAGGGTCAGCCGTGAAATTGTTGCCAAGATGGAAAAATACGCAGACAATCGCCTGAGCTATTCAGGCAAGTGCTATATCTGCCACTCCGCCTGCTATGACGATGCCCGCCGGGTCGCGGATCTGGTGGAAGAAAAGTTCAGAAAGCTGACGGGCAAGGTTGAAATCTACAACGTCGGTACCACCATCGGTGCCCATACCGGCCCCGGCACCGTCGCGCTGTTCTTCTTTGGAGACCAGCGAGAGGAATAATACGCTATAAAGCGGCAACAGAGTTCCGACTGGAAAGCGGCGAGAAACCAATTGGAAAACAAGGACACGTCCTTGAACCCAATCATCCCGCCGCTTTCTGATGGCGTTTTCCATCGCCGCGTGCGGTTTGCCTCCGTCAACGCTATTGCTTCCCCATGTCTCCATGCTATAATCAGCTGAATAAAAAAGACGGAGGATTACATGCACATGAAGGTCGCCGTTATCGGTTGCGGCACGATCGCCAACGCCGCGCACATCCCTTCCTACATGAAAAATGAAGATGTACAGATCAAATATTTCTGCGATATTATCCCTGAGCGGGCCGAGAAGGCCGTCGCAGACTACGCTTGCGCAACCGCGTTGACCGATTACCATGAGATTCTCAAGGACCCTGAGGTCGAGGCTGTCTCTGTCTGCGTTCCCAACAACATGCACGCGCCCATCAGCATCGACTGCCTGAAAGCCGGAAAGCATGTGCTGTGCGAGAAGCCCATTGCCCGCACGCTGAGTGAAGCGCTTGAGATGCAGAAGGTACAGCATGAGACCGGCAAAACGCTGAATATCGGGGTGGTTAACCGTTTCAATGACGGCGTGCGGCGTGTAAAGAAAATGATCGACGACGGCCGTTTGGGCGAAATCTTTCATGTCTACGTTTCCTTCCGCGCCCACCGCAGCATCCCCGGGCTGGGCGGCGCTTTCACTACCAGGCAGATTGCCGGCGGAGGCGCGCTGATCGACTGGGGCGTCCATTACCTGGATATTGTCATGTACTGCTGCGGCGATCCGGTGCCGCTGACCGTATCGGGCCAGGCCTTCTCCCGGCTTGGGAAGGACATCGGCGGCTATACATGCACCGATATGTGGGCAGGACCCAGGGTGTTGAACGGCACCTATGATGTGGACGATTCTGTCACCGCCCTCATCCGCACCCAGGGGCCGGTCATCAGTGTGCACGGTGCCTGGGCACAGAATATCGGGGAAGAGGAACGCTATATCGACTTTATGGGCGATAAAGCCGGTATCCGGCTGCAGTACGGCAAGGGGTTCACCCTGTACACGGCTGAGGATGGAGCGCTGGTTACCTATAAGCCGGAGTTTGAGATGAGCGATATGTTCCAAAATGAAATCGACGCCTTCGTCCGCTGCGTCAAAACAGGCGAGAAACTGCCCAGTCACATTGACACGGTGCTGCCCACCGCCCGCATGATGCAGGCCATTTATGATTCAAGCGACGCCGGGCGTGAAATCGTATTGGAGGAAAAGTAAGAATGACACTGCTGATCAGAAACTCAAGGGTTTTCGATGCCATCCATCCCGATCCCTATCAGGCCGATATTCTGGTGGAAAATGGCAAGATCAAAAAGATTGCCAAGTCCATCAAGTCAAAAGCGGACGAGGTGTTTGACGCCGAAGGGCTGTATTGTTTTCCCGGCTTTGTGGATGCTCACAGCCACCTGGGTATGGACGGATGGGGCATCGGGTATGAGGGGACCGACTATAACGAGCGCAATGACATGTGCACCCCTCATTTGCGCGCTATTGACGGCTTTAAGCCCATGCAGCCCTCTCTGCTTGAGGCCGCGCTGGGCGGCGTCACCTGCGTATCCACCGGCCCCGGCAGCGCGAACGTACTGGGCGGAACCTTCATCGCCGTCAAGACCGCAGGCCACCGCGCCGATGACATGGTTGTCCGCCAGGATGTCGCCATGAAATGCGCCTTTGGCGAAAACCCTAAGCGAGTCTATGCCGACAAGGGCATTTCCTCCCGCATGACCACCGCCGCCAAGCTGCGCGAAATGCTCATGAAGGCCGCGGAGTATAGGCAAAAGAAGGAGCTGGCAGGCGACGACCCTTCCAAACTTCCTGCCCTTGACATAAAGATGGAGGCTCTGCTGCCCGTGCTGCGGCGCGAGATGCCCCTGAAGGCCCATGCTCACGCCACCGAAGACATTTTCACCGCGATCCGCATTGCGAAGGAATTCAATATAAAGCTGACCATCGAACATGTCACCGAAGGTCATCTGATCGCGGATGACCTCGCCCGGGAAGATTATCCCCTGGCAGTCGGCCCCACGCTGACACACGCCACCAAGTTTGAGCTGCGCAACAAAAGCTGGACCACCCCCGGCGTGCTCGACCGCGCAGGATGCCGCGTCAGCATCATTACCGACGCGCCCGTCATCCCCCAGCAGCATCTGCCGCTTTGCGCGGGCATGGCTGTGAAGGCAGGCATGGATAAATTCAAGGCCTTGCAAGCCATCACCATCAACCCCGCCTGCCACATTGGCATTGAAAACCGTGTCGGCTCACTCGAGACGGGCAAGGACGCGGACATTGTCCTCACCGACGGATGCCCTTTTGAAGTGAGCACGCAAATAATTCGCGTTTATATTGATGGAAAAGCTGTTGAACCCTTAACGAGGGGGTAGAATAGGCAAAGGGATAGTTTGCCTTGACTAACCCGGGATGACATTCTATGATATGCTTATCAAATAAGGGGGTATATCAAAGATGAAGTTTTACCAATGCGCGCACTGCGGCAACATCATCACCTATGTAAAGGAATCCGGCGTGAAGGTCGTTTGCTGCGGCGAAGAAATGAAGGAGCTGATCCCCGGCACCGTTGATGCCGCCAAGGAAAAGCACATTCCTGTCATCGAGCGGGATGGCGACACTGTCACTGTCAAGGTTGGCGGCGTAGCGCACCCCATGTTGCCCGAACACTACATTGAGTGGATCGTTCTGGAAACCAACTTGGGCCGTCAGCGCAAACAACTGAACCCCGGGCAGGCGCCGGAAGCTAAATTCGCCCTCGTCGAAGGGGAAGAAGTGGTCGCCGCCTTCGAATGGTGTAACCTCCACGGCCTGTGGAAGGCTTAAAATCTATAATTCAAAGGAGAACTGACATGAAGAAGTACGTATGCGATATCTGCGGGTGGATCTATGACGAGGCGGAGGGCGATCCGGATAACAACATCGCCGCCGGCACCAAATGGGAAGATCTGCCTGATGATTTCGAGTGCCCCGTCTGCGGCGCCGACAAGGACAGCTTCAGCCTGGTCGAAGAATAAGATCAATATTCAAAAACCGCTCCTCTAAAGGGAGCGGTTTTTGATTGTGCGCTTTAGGCCACAAAAAACCGGAGGAGCGGTTCACAGCTTCCCCGGTTTTTTGTGTTATTTGCTCCCTAACAGCGTATGAAGCGCCGCGCGGGATGTTCACCTAAGGCGACCTTTGCATATAACCCTCTGCCCTATTTCGCCAGGGCGCGTTTACGTCTTCTCCACAGTATGAACAGCGCGGCTCCGCTGAGCGCCATCAGGCTCAAAGGCAGCCAGATCATGTCACCCGTCTTTGGCACGACATAGTCGGGGTCATAGGTGTTGGTAAAATCGATGCCCGTGACATTGCCCGTCAAGGAGTCAACCTTGCCGCCTATGGCCGCTGTAATTGTCGGACGGTATCGGTTCATCAGCTTCTCTTTTACCGTATAGACGATGGGAACAGCCTTGCCCCTCACAACCTTGTACCTGGGTAATCCGCTGTACTCAAAGGTCCAAATACTGCCGGGTTTATCCCAGGTCAGGCTAAGGCTCTGCCCTGCCTTCAGCTCCATCTCTTTGCCGTCAGCATACAGGGTCAGGATCAGCTCAGAGGGCCTCCTGCCGCGTGAATTGTTGTTATCCACCCAGGTCTTGCTGCCCTTGACGCTGACTGTCTCCAGTGTGTTGGTGAAATTAGCCTCGGTGACGTTGCCCTGTTGATCCGCCCATCCTTCCGCTTGCGCCGCGTCAGCGTAATAGCCGGGGATCTTCTCCTCCACCACCGTATAAACGATCGGGATGGACGTTCCCTTTGTGTACCTGGGCAAGCCCGTATACTCATAGTGCCATTCCCTGTTCGCTTTCACCCACTTGGGTTCCAGAACCGCTCCGGGTTTCAGGCTGACAGGTTTTCCGTCAGCCAGCAGGGTCAGTTTCAGATTTTCGGGTCTGGTCAGGTACTTGTCGCCCTGGTCGTTCCAGGTCTTGGTGCCTTTCAGGCTGATCGTATACAAGGTGTTGGCGAAATCCGCCCCTGTAATATCGCCGTTCTCATCCCTCGTACCGTTCGTGGTATCGAGCTTATAATCGGCAACAGGTGTCTCCTTCACTGTATAGACGATATCGACTGCCCGCCCGTTTACAACCTTGTACCTGGGCAAGCCGCTGAACCGGTAGGTCCAGGCATCGGTGCCCGCGCGCTTGTCCCATTCGGGGGAGGCCAACCCAGCATCCATTGGCTCGCCGTCGGCAAATAGGGTCAGCTCCAGGTCCCCGGGGCGGGTCAGGTATTTGTTGCTTTGATCCTCCCAGACTTTGGTGCCTTCAATATCCACCACGTCCAGCGTGTTCTCAAACG
>CAZYKQ010000027.1:0-18162 GCA_964648235.1 uncultured Christensenella sp.
GTGGCCCTGCGCCGGGTATTGACAGGCGCAGGGCCCTTCGATATAATCAATGAGTTCGTCAAGGTGTTCGGCATGGCAGCATGCGTTTTGGACGCCGAAAGTGTCGGCTAAAGGAGTGATCCATCATGTTTCGTACTTATCAGCCCAAGAAGCGTCAGCGCAACAAGGTGCACGGGTTCCGTGCCCGTATGTCCACCAGAAACGGACGCCGTGTCCTGGCGGCCCGCCGCCGTCGTGGCCGTAAATCGCTGACCGTCTGAGAAAACCCGTCTCCCCTGCCGATCGCAAGGCTTAGCCCGCCCTGTTGAGTTTTGAATGTAGGGGGCGGGTTTTCTTTACTGCACAGGAGGCAAACAGGCCATGCAAAAAGCCTACCGATTACGCAGAAGAGGACAGTTCCGCTATGTCTACCGTAAGGGAAAGACAGCGGGCCAACCTTGTTTAAGCTTGAGCTACATCAAATCGGGCAGGCTGCAGGCGGGCTTTTCGGTATCAAAAAAGGTAGGCGGAGCAGTTGTCCGTAACCGCGTTAAACGCAGGATGCGCGAGTATTTCCGCTTGCAGATACCTCAGCTTAAAGCGGGTTATTACGTGTTTTCCGCCAAATTGCCGGCAGCGCAAGCGGATTACCACACACTTTCGCGTGAAATGGATAAGCTGATGCGGCGGATGCAGCTGTATAAGGAGCGGGCGTGAAGCGTCTTCTCCTCAAACTGATCGCTTTTTACCAAAAGCAGATCAGCCCGCACACCAGCCCTTCATGCCGTTATACCCCCACATGTTCGGAATATATGCGTGTAGCCGTGGAGCGATATGGCGCGCTGCGCGGCGGGTGGATGGGGACCAAAAGGATACTGCGCTGTAATCCTCTTTTTAAGGGAGGATATGACCCCGTACCGGAACTGCCGGACGGAGTAATAAGGAGGGACTAAATCAGGTGGCAGCTATTACCAACGCGCTTCGGTCCGTGCTTGACTGGATCTATCTCATTGTAGGCAACTACGGCTGGTCCATTGTTGTTTTCACAGTGCTCATCAAGGTTGTCTTAATGCCTTTGGATATCAAAAACCGTAAGGGAATGCGGAAAATGGCACAGATTCAGCCTGAGCTGAACAAACTCCAAAAAAAGTACGCCAATGACAAACAAAAGTTGCAACAAAAGCAGCAGGAACTGATGCGTAAGGAGCGCTACAGCCCGATGTCGGGTTGTCTGCCGATGCTTGTGCAGATGCCGATTCTGTTTGCGATGTTCGGCGCTATGCGTGCCCTGGCCAACGAACAGATTGTCAACCAGGTGTTTACTTTCCTTCAAGGCGGGGTACCTCAGTATGAGGGTTGGTTGTGGGTGAAGAACATCTGGATGGCGGACTCTCTGTTTGCTCCTATTACGCCTAATATCAACGCCATTCGTATGATTCCCTTGGATGTATGGCAGAAGGTCTATCAGACCTTGCCGTCCGATGCGCTGCAGGTGATCACACAGCATATAATGAATGCCGTGCCTGAGTTTACACCTGAAATGTTCAGCTTTGCCAGCAACGATGCCCTTCAGGCACTGCTGCCTAATATCAGCGCAGCCCTTACGCAGATGCCTGAGTACATTGAACAGGTTAAAGCCATGCCTGGCTGGGGGAATATCAATTTCTATCTGTTCAATATAACCGTCTTCCTAAACTATAACGGTTACCTGATTTTGCCGGTGATGTCCGGTCTGTCTCAGATTTTGATGACCAAGCTGACGCCCGGCGCCTCAGGCGCAGCGCCCATCCCCACCGGAGACCAGCAAGGGGCCGACGGCCAGCAAGCCCAGGGTATGGGCAATTTCATGAAGTACTTTTTCCCGCTTTTCTCTGTTTACATTACACTGACCTCCAATGCGGGTTTTGCTCTGTATTGGGTGGTCTCTAACCTGATGGCCACCTTGATGAGTTACTTGATCGGCAAGCATTTTGACCGCGTGGATAAGCAGGAGGCCGAAGCCAAAGGAGCGATAGCAGCGAAATGAAATCGTATGAATCAACCGGAAAAACAGTTGAAGAAGCCATCTCCGAAGGCCTGAAAAATTTAGGACTATCGATTGGAGAGGTGCAGGTCGATATCCTGGAAGAAGGCTCCAAGGGTTTGTTCGGCCTGTTCGGCAGCAAGGCAGCCCGTGTGCGTCTGACAGTAAAAGAAGAGGAGAATACCAAGCCGGTGTTCGCTGATTCTTTGAGCGATTATGACGCGGAACAGCGTGCCCCAAAGAAGCCCCAAAAGCCTGCTTCTCCCCCCAAAACGTCCCAGGCAACTAAAACGGATAAGGCTGTAAAAACCGATAAGCCACAGCGCACCCCTCGCCCCAAAGCAGAACAGGCGGAGAAGGGGAACAAAACTGAACGCAGCACGCCGAAGGCAGAAGGCTCTGAAAAGCCTGCCCGCGCACATAAAGCCCAGAAGCCCCGCATTCCTGCTGAACCGCCGGTTCCGGCAGAGCAGCGTGATTCCGGTACTGACGAGGGAAAAGTCCAGGGGTTTTTACAAGAGTTGACCCGTTTGATGGGCCTTGAGATCAGCGTGCATGTACACACAGATGAAGAAGGCAATATCCGTGTCAGCATGCAGGGAGACGCACTGGGTATTCTGATAGGCCGCCGGGGCGAGACCCTGGATGCGCTGCAGTATCTTACCAGCCTTCATCTTAATAAAGGCAGGCAGGAATACACCCGAGTCACCCTGGATAGTGAAGGTTATCGCGCCAAACGTGAGGATGCGCTGGTACGGCTTGCCAATCGCATGGCAAACCGCGCCCAGAGGACCGGCCGTAAGGTTAGTCTGGAGCCCATGAACCCTTACGAAAGACGTATTCTCCACAGCGCTCTGCAGGGCCATGAGGGGATCACCACCCATTCAGAAGGTGAAGAACCAAACCGCCATGTGGTGATCACAGTCAACCGCGAACAAAAGACCGCGCAAGACGCGGATGGGCATGACCAAGCTTAACACTCCCACTCGATGGGCATTGACAGAAATGCGACGAAAAGATATAATATTGCGCGTTGACGAATGGGGGATTGGTTGTGAAGCTTGACATTACGGATGCTTTGCGCCGTCCGGGAGAGAGTTTCCCCTTTGTTCTTGAGGTTCAGATACCTCCCCAGGATATCATGGGGGATGTCGTCACATTTGACCCTGTCCGGATGGAAGGCAGCTTTACATTGAACGATGCCAAGCTCCACCTGAAGGGAAAACTGGCTACCGTAGCGCATGGCAGCTGTGCCAAGTGTTTGGAGGCCGCCGATTATCCGGTCAAACTAAGCTTCCACGAGATTTTTTCCCGCAAGGGAGACAGATACGAGGAAGAAGAGGATGAACTGGATCAGACAGATCGCCTCGCCTATGACGGCCCGCGGCTTGCGGTCGATCAACTGGCGTTGACGCTTGTGGTACTGGATTTGCCGATGCGCTTCCTGTGCAAGGAAGATTGCGAAGGAATACCAGGTATCACGCAAACGAACCGGGAAGCGGATGCAGACCAAGAAGATTTGACAACGCAGCATCCTTTTTCGGCACTGCAGCAATTGCTGAATAAGGATCAGGAGGTGTAATCATGGCTTTACCAAAGGGAAAAGTATCGCGTGCCCGCGGACGGAAACGCCGCACGCACTGGAAACTCGCGCTTCCCGCCATCTCTGCTTGCCCCCAGTGCAAGCAGATGAAACTTGCCCATCGCGTGTGCAAGAACTGCGGCTACTACAACGGCGTTGAAGTCCTGAAGGTGGATGAGGCCAAGGCCTGATTTTTGCCAGACGGATTGCCCGGAGAGAAAGAGGAGTAGGCGTAAATTCCCTGAAGAGAGGCTTCCCTTGGCTGGGAGGAGGCCGGGATCGTTTATGCTGAAGGTCGCTTTTGAGGGCGCGGTGAAAACCGCGGGGGTTCGCCCCTTAACGCGTACCTGAGGCAGCCTTTGGCTGCGAAGCAAGGTGGTACCACGGCTCGCCCCGTCCTTCAATGAAGATGACGGGGCGAGCCGTTTTATCAGAAAAGAGGAGGCAAACCATGCAGAACAAGGTGAACGCAATGGAAAAGACATACGCGCCACAGGATATAGAGCAAGGCATATACGACCGTTGGGAATCATCCGGAGCGTTTAAAGCGGAGCGTGTTCCCGGTAAAAAACCATTTACAATCGTGATGCCGCCCCCCAATATCACCGGGCAGCTGCATATGGGGCATGCCATGGACGGTGTGCTGCAGGATTCTTTGACACGCTACCACCGCATGAAAGGTGATCCGACTTTGTGGTTGCCGGGCACCGACCACGCCTCTATTGCCACCGAAGTGAAAGTAGTGGAAAAGCTGGCAGAGGAGGGAATCAAAAAAGAGGACATCGGCCGCGAGGAATTCTTAAAGCATGCCTGGGCATGGAAGGAAGAGTACGGCAGCCGTATCACCAGGCAGCTGCGCCGTATGGGCGCCAGCTGTGACTGGTCGCGCGAGCGTTTCACGATGGATGATCAATATTACGCCGCTGTGCGTGAAGTGTTTGTGCGCATGTATGAGAAGGGTCTGATTTATCGGGGAGACCGGATCATCAATTGGTGCCCTGTGTGCCGTACCGCTCTGTCCGATGCCGAGGTGGAGTATGAGGAGCAAGATTCCTACCTGTGGCATATCAGATATCCTGCGTCTGACGGCGGTGAGGGCGTCGTGGTTGCGACGACCAGGCCTGAAACCATGCTGGGTGATACCGGTGTCGCCGTTAATCCCGATGACAAGCGCTATGCGCACCTGGTGGGCAAGACCGTGATCCTGCCTCTTGCCGGCCGTGAGATTTCGGTAGTGGCTGATAGCTATGTAGATATGGCCTTTGGCACCGGCGCAGTGAAGATGACTCCGGCGCATGATCCCAACGACTTTGAAGTGGCCAAGCGCACCGGATTAAAGGTGCTGAGCGTGACGAATCCCGACGGAACGATGAATGAGAACGCCGGAGAACGCTACCGGGGATTGACAGAAAGCGAATGCCGCAAGAAGGTGGTACAAGACCTGACTGAGCAAGGCTATCTTGAAAAGACAGAACCCTACACGCACAATGTAGGAACCTGTTACCGCTGCCACAACACGGTAGATCCTCTGGTGAGCCTGCAGTGGTTTGTTCATATGGAGCCTCTGGCCAAGCCCGCCATCGAAGCAGTGCGCAAGGGTGACACAAAGTTCATTCCCGATCGCTTTTCGAAAATCTACTACAACTGGATGGACAATATCCGCGACTGGTGCATCAGCCGTCAACTGTGGTGGGGGCATCGTATCCCTGCCTGGTATTGCCAGAGCTGCGGGGAGCTGATTGTCAGCCGAAGCGCGCCGGATATATGCCCCTCATGCCGAAGCGAACATTTGGTTCAGGATGAGGATGTGCTGGACACCTGGTTCTCCTCCGCGCTGTGGCCTTTTGCCACGCTGGGCTGGCCGGAGCAGACGGAGGATCTTAAGTATTTTTACCCCACGAGCACCTTGGTCACAGGCTATGATATCATCTTTTTCTGGGTAGCACGGATGATTTTCAGCGGCTTGGAACAGATGGGAGAGGTACCCTATGACACGGTTCTGATCCATGGGCTTGTTCGTGACGCTCAGGGCAGGAAAATGTCAAAATCTCTGGGCAACGGCATCGATCCTCTGGAAGTGATCGATACCTATGGCGCTGACGCGCTGCGCTTTTCGCTCTGCCAGGGGATCAGCCCCGGGGCTGACACGCGTTTCTCTACCGAACGGGCAGAGGCCGCGCGGAACTTTGCCAATAAGGTTTGGAACGCTGCGCGCTTTGTGCTGATGAACCTGGAGGGCGAGGAGCCGCTGGAAGGGAAATCCCTCGGTTTAGCAGACAAGTGGATTTTGACGCGCTCTCAGGAGGCGGTCAAAGAGATCGGTGAGCATTTTGATCACTGCGAGCATGGCCTTGCTGCCGCCAAGATCTATGATTTTGCCTGGGGAGAGTTCTGTGACTGGTACATTGAACTGGCGAAAGCTGATCTGTTCGGTGAGGATGATACACGCAAGCGTGCCGTGCGGACTGTGCTGCAACAGGTCCTTGCGACCTTGTTGAAGCTGCTGCACCCTTTCATGCCTTTTTTGACTGAGGAGGTTTTCCGGTTCCTGCCGGGGCATGAAGACGACAGCTGCATGTTGTCTGAATGGCCGGAATATGATGAATCTTTGTGCTTTCCCCAGGAAGACAGGCAAATGCAGGGAGTGATGGATGTCATCCGAGCGGTGCGTAATCTGCGCGCCGAGCTGAAGGTGCAGCCCGGCCATAAAGCCCGCCTGCTGCTGCGGGCACAAGCCGGTTGGGAAGACACCATGAAGGAAGCCTCGGCACACTTCATGCGCCTGGCCTCGGCTTCATCCCTTGAGCTCCTCAAAGAAGGAGAAACGCCTGAAGGCAAACTTGTGTCCGCGGTGACGGGCGGGGCCGAGCTTTTCATTCCCTTGGGAGATCTGGTGGATCTGGAGAAGGAGACCGGCCGCTTGCAAAAGGAATATGATAACTTGAACAATGAAATCGGCCGCGCGCGTGGAAAACTGAATAATCCCGGTTTTGTATCCAAAGCCCCCGAGTCTTTGGTACAGCAAGAGCGCCAGAAGCTGGAAGATAATATTGCCATGCAAAAGACGCTGGAGCAGCGACTGAACGATTTAAGGAGCTGAGATGAGTACGGGATTCTCCCACACGCCTGTGATGCTTGAAGAGGTGATGGAAGCGCTTGCCCCCAAGACCGGCGGCACATATGCCGACGGCACCTTGGGCGGCGGCGGCCACAGCGAGGCTCTCCTGCGCCGCATAGGAGGTCAAGGGCAATTGTACGGTATCGACCGCGACCCCGATGCGCTTCGTGCGGCAACACAGCGGCTTAATTCCTATGCTGGGTTTATCCCCATTCACGGGAATTTTCACGATGTCAAATTGTTGCTGGGAGACATCAGGCTTGATGGCGGATTGCTGGACCTGGGCGTTTCCTCCCATCAACTGGATACACCTGAGCGCGGCTTTTCCTACCATGAGGCGGCGCCGCTTGATATGCGAATGGATACCTCGCAAGGAGAGACGGCAGCGGATTGGCTGAACCGTGTGGATGAAAAGGTCATCATGCAGGCGCTCTATGACTATGCCGATGAGCGCTGGGCTGCCAGGATCGCTAAGGTGATCATCGGGATGCGGGATGAGAAACCCTTTAAGACGACCGATGATCTGGTGCGTGCGGTCGACAGGGCGATCCCCAAGGCTGTCCGGCAGAAGGATTCGGGTCATCCGGCCAGACGCACATTTCAAGCTGTGCGTATTGCTGTCAATGATGAGCTGAGGCCCCTGACAAACGCTATCAACGACTGGGTGGATATGCTGAATGCCGGTGGCCGTATGTGTGTGATCAGCTTTCATTCAATTGAGGACCGTATCGTCAAGCGCGCTTTCAACGCCTTGCGCAACCCTTGCGTGTGCCCGCCCAAAGCACCTGTCTGTACCTGTCATAAGCAACCCGTGGCGAAAGTTTTGTATGGAGGCGCTGTGAAGCCGGGAAGACAGGAAACGGAGGAAAACAGCCGTGCGCGAAGCGCTGTGTTGCGGGTGGTTGAAAAGCTGTAACAGGAGGTTTTCATGCTTTATATTGTCGCCACGCCCATTGGCAACCTGGGAGATATGAGCCTGAGGGCTCTTGAAACTTTGCGTTCGGTTGACCTGATTGCCGCTGAAGATACCCGCCACACCATCAAACTGCTCAACTATTTTGATATCCATACGCCCCTGACAAGCCTGCATGAACACAATGAGCCCTTGAAGGGAAAAACGCTGGTCAAAAAGATGCTGGACGAAGGGATCAGCATAGCGCTGGTGACGGACGCGGGGACGCCAGCTGTGTCCGATCCCGGCGCTGTTTTTGTCAAGCTTGCATCCGATGAAGGAATTGAAGTGCTGGCTGTACCCGGCCCTTCGGCAGCTATTGCGGCACTTTGTGTCAGCGGCTTTGAGCGCCAGAGTTTTACATTTTATGGTTTTCTGTCAAGAAAGACGGCGGAATTGATACAGCAGCTGAAGAGCATGGCGGGAAAGGATGAAATCGCAATTCTTCACGAATCGCCCTTGCGCATTAAAAAGCTGATGGAAGCGGTGATTGAAGCGCTGGGAGATGTTCCTGTTTCGCTAAGTTGCGACATCACCAAGCTGCACGAAATGACGCTCAGGGGAAGCGCCTCGCAGGTGCTGGAGAAACTTCACGCCAATGAAAAAGCTGAAAAGGGCGAGTATGTGCTGGTGCTTGACCTGTTTGGCGTGGAAAAGGAAAACGAAGAGGCGCGCGAGGAGATTGCCACGGAGGCCCGGATACTGCACTGGATGCTGCAAGGCGACGATATGCGCGCTGCCTGTGCCCGGCTGACCAATGCAGGCATCCGGAAAAATGCTGTATACGCAGCCTCCCTGCGGCTGAAAAAGATGTTGGGGACAGATGCCGATATAATACCGTAGTGCATAAGAAATACACAAGACATGCTTCACCCAATAGCAAATGTGTGATAAAATAATAGCTGTTCATAATGGGGAGGTTTTGAGATCTACATCTCGTGTGGGATGCATGCACAAAGACTTGACAGGAGGTTGCGCATGGACTTTGCAGGGCGAATGCTCAAGCTAAATCAGAAGCGCGAAGCGCTCATACAGGGCAGGCAGAACGGGTCGGATACGCTTAACAGGGTTCTCCAGCTGGTTGATTCTGGTTCTTTTATACAAACTGACGCTTACAGGACGGGCGGCCATGCTATTACAGGATATGGCCTGATCAATGCCCGCCCTGTTTATGTAGCGGCCCAGAATGCGGGAGATCAGGGCGGGGCAATGTCACGCGTTCAGGCGGAAAAAATGCTTAAACTGATTGACCTGGCCGAGGCTACGGGCGCACCGCTGGTGCTGATGCCTGACAGCCGCGGAACGAAGGTGGAAGAAGGCGCCGCGGTCCTGTCTGCATTTGCTGATGTGTTTACCAGGCTGTCAAAACTCAGCGGCTATTGCCCGATTATCACCTTGCTGTCAGGGCATGCGGCCGGTATCGGCGCTCAGTTTGTAGCGCTGTCTGATTTTACGATTGCCGTAGAGGGGAAGGGCTACGCCGCCCCCTTTGCCTCCGGTGTGATCAATGCCGTTAATGGGACGAGTGAGGAAGAAGCGATGCTGGGCGGCGCTTCTGCTCTTTACGCCAGCGGCGTCGCCGCTTTCAAGGCGATGGATGAGGATGAGGGCTTGGCGCTGGTGCGTGACTTGGTGGATCTGCTGCCTTCTTCTTCTTATGAGTCCGCGCCAATTGAGGACGGAGAGCAACTGAACCGTCTGATTGATTTGCCTCCCAGGACAGGAAAAGCGCTGGCGGAAGAACTGTGTGACCGTAACACAGCGCTGGAGCTGTATGCTGGGGTTGAAACTAACGCCTCGGTTTATCTGGGGCGCATCGGCGGATATGCATGCGGCATTGTAGCCGCATGCGGACGATTTGACGCGTCAGGGTGTGAGAAGATTGCCGGATTGGTTAAATTTTGTGACGCCTATGATTTGCCGGTGGTGTCGCTGGTAGATTCTGAAGGCCTGGAGGTACCGAAGCAAAATGGACTGGCCGGGCTGATGCGGTCTTCAGGCAAGCTGCTGAGCGCATATGCTCAGGCAACGACACCCAAGGTGGCCGTCATTACCGGCAATGCCGTCGGGGCTGCCTATGTCAGCCTGGCCGGTAAGGCCCTGTCAGACATCAGCTATGCCTGGCCGACAGCCTATGTGGCTCCGCTCAGTGTGGATGCTTCTGTGCAGACTTTTATGCTGGACGAGCTGCGCGAAGCGGAGCGCGCAACGCTTGCGGACAAGGCCTTTGAGCAGGCGGACGCCTTTGCCGCAGCGGATGCCGGCCTGGTTGATGATGTCATTGACCCTGCCCAGACCCGTAAACATCTGATCGCGGCGCTGGAGATGCTGCAGACCAAGAGCACCGTTGTGTAAAGGGGGATAGGCATGCAAGTAGAACAGATTTTAACCGCTCAGCCTGACAGCGCCCTGCTTGAATCCATCGAAAACCTGCAGGCCTCGCTTAGCAGCCAGACTGTGCTGATCTATGTGCTGATTGCCATCGCGGTCCTCAGCTTGCTGGTCGCTTTTGCGGCGATACAAAAAAGCAGGGTGCCGGCAGCGGAGGGAAAGGAAGCGCGTTCCGGAGCCGCGGCCCCCACTGCTACCGCTCCTTTAGGCTCAGTTGATGCGGCTGTTGTGGCTGCTATTAGCGCAGCCATTTCCTGTGTCCTTTCTCAGGAGCAGGGAGAGCAGAGGATTTCTAATCAAAACAACAGTTTTGTTGTGCGCCGTATCCGCAGAGTCTAATCTATACAGTTTTTTGAAGCGATCATATGAAGGAGAATAATTATGCGTACATTTCAAGTGAAGGTCAACGGTGTTTCCTATCAGGTGGAAGTGGAAGAAGGAACGGGTAGCTTTGTGCCTGCCCCCCAGTTTGTTCCCGCGCAGGTCCCTGTTGCGGAACCGGCCGTTGCTCCCGCGGCCCCTGTCCCAGCTGCAGCGCCTGCAGCTCCTGCCGCGGCACCCATTGCCGGTGGTGAGCAGATCAACAGCCCCATGCCGGGAACCATCCTTGATATCAAGGCAGCGGCAGGCCAAAACGTCACCAAAGGGCAGGTGCTGTGCATCCTGGAAGCGATGAAGATGGAGAATGAAATCATCTCTCCCCGTGACGGCGTGCTCGCCCAAGTAATCGTCAGCAAGGGCGCCTCGGTCAACGCAGGCGATCCTTTGATGGTGCTGAATTAAGCATTCAACCACAGCCTGAGAGGAGATTATCATGGCGAAGGTCAGAATTACAGATACAATTTTGCGCGATGCGCACCAAAGCCAAGCGGCAACACGCATGCGCATTGAAGAAATGCTGCCGATCTGTCCCTTGCTTGACAAGGTTGGCTATTTTTCGCTGGAGTGCTGGGGCGGCGCAACATTTGATGCCTGCTTGCGTTTCTTGAATGAAGACCCTTGGGAGAGGCTGCGCAAATTGAGAGCGGCTTTGCCCAATACTAAGCTGCAGATGCTTCTGCGCGGCCAGAATATATTAGGTTATAAGCATTATTCAGACGATGTGGTGGATTATTTTGTAAAAAAGTCGATCGATAATGGCATCGACATTATTCGAACATTCGACGCACTCAATGACTTGCGCAATATGGAAACCGCGGTCAAGGCCACCAGGAAGTATGGCGGGACGGCAGAAGTGGCGATGAGCTATACCATTTCAGAGGTTCACACTGAAGACTATTTTGTTAAGCTTGCGCAGGAGATTGAGTCCATGGGCGCAGATATTATCTGTGTCAAGGATATGGCAAACCTTCTTTTGCCTTACGCGGCCTATTCGTTGGTGAGCAAGCTGAAAAAGTTTGTGAAAGTGCCGATTGTCGTCCATACACATAACACTACCGGAACGGGAGACATGACTTATCTGAAGGCCATCGAAGCCGGCGCGGATATCGTGGATACCGCTCTGTCACCTCTTGGCAGCGGTACGGCTCAGCCTGCGACGGAGGGCCTGGTGGCTACGCTGCAGGGAACGGAGTATGACACGGGCCTTGACCTGAATCTCTTAAGTGACATTGCCGAGTATTTCAGGAAGGTGGCTGAGCGGCTGACCAAGGACGGCTGGCGTGATCCTGAGCGTGTGCTGTCTGTGGATGCCAATACATTGCGCTATCAAGTACCGGGCGGCATGTTATCAAACCTGATAGGCCAGTTGAAGCAGGCCGGCAAGATGGATAAATATTACGATGTGCTGGCAGAGATACCGCGCGTGCGGAAGGACTTTGGTTTGCCCCCTCTTGTTACGCCTACCAGTCAGATCGTCGGGACACAGGCTGTTATGAACGTTATCGCCGGCGAACGCTACAAAATGGTTCCGAAAGAATCCAAAGCTCTGATGCTGGGTGAGTATGGACGTTTGCCGGCGCCTGTCAATGAGGAAGTCAGGCGTAAGATTATCGGTGACGGAAAAGTGATCACGCATCGTCCTGCCGACGATATCCCGCCGGAGATGGATAAATACCGCAAAGAAGTCATGCCTTACAGCCAGCAGGATGAAGATGTGCTGAGCTATGCGCTTTTTCCGCAGGTAGCGACCAAGTTTTTTGAGATCCGACAGGCGGCGCAATTGCAGGTGGACCCGACGAGCTTTGATAAAGAAACCGGAGCAATGCCCGTATAAAAAAACAAATGAGCGGGGCCTTTCTTTCGGGGGAGGCCCCGCTTAGCCTATTGTTTACAACCCTTGATTTGCTTTGCTATAATGGCCATGCCGGCACCCAACAGGGCCGGACACTACCGGATGATCCGGAGAAACACGTCAGGTATCCTTGAGAACCTGAACGGAGGATAAGATGGATAAACATATTGAACGTTTTACCTGGATTGCCATATTGGCGGCGCTGGTCGCCCTGCTTGGCATGACACCGCTGGGTTTGATCCCGCTGGGATTTATTTATGTAACAATACTGTGTGTGCCGGTAATACTCGGCACTTTGATGTTAGGACAGGGATCAGGGCTGATATTAGGCGGGGTTTTTGGTGCTGTCAGCACGATACGAATGTATACAGCGCCAAGCGCTCTGGCGGCTACTTTGTTGGGGGCCAACGGATTTTTAGCGGTCCTTATGTGTATTTTACCCAGACTGCTGATCCCCATCGCAGCCCATATCACCTATCGGGGCTTGATGAAGGGGCGGCTTGCCCGCCTGGCCCCGGCCATCGCCTCAGCGATAGGTTCACTGACAAATACTGTGTTTTATCTGGGGTTGATGCTGTTGTTCTATCAAATGACGGGGCTTGATTCTGCACCTGTACAGATGTTGATTTTGGGCACTGGGCTTATCGCGGGCACGGCAGAAGCGGCAGTAGCCGCCCTATTGGTGCCTCCGGTTTTGCTGGCTGTAAATAAGATAATGAAGAGAGCTTGAGGAAACGGTATGTTGTTAGCGATGGATATCGGTAATTCCAATATTAAGGTCGCGCTGTTTGATGGGAATGACCTGAAAAATTATTGGCGCGTGTCAACAAACCGCAGTTATTCATCTGACGAGTACGGCATCATATTGGACGGTATGTTCCGCCATGCGGGCCGTGATACAAAAGAGGTGGAAGGCATCATCATTTCATCGGTGGTGCCTACGATCAACTACACCATTGACCATATGTGCCGCGAATACTTCAAGCAGGAACCTATGTTTGTGGGGCCCGGTATTAAGACCGGCATCAATATTTTGTACGAAAGCCCGAGAGACCTGGGATCGGACCGCATTTGCAACGCCGTTGCGGCTCATCATTACTACGGCCCTTCCTGTATCTTTATTGACTTTGGCAGCGCTACGTCCTTCGGGGTAGTGGACAGGCGCGGAAGCTTTTTGGGTGGTTGTATCTGTCCCGGGATGAAACTGGCCAGCGAGGCCCTGGTAAGCGGCACTTCCAAATTGCCTCACTTTGAACTGGTGGTGCCGGATCAGGTAATTTCCAAGTCCACGGTGACCAACCTTCAATCGGGGTTGTTGTATGGATATGTCGGCCAGGTGAACTATTTAGTGGAGCGAATGAAGGAAGAACTTGCTGACCCTGATGTTCATGTTGTGGCAACGGGCGGCCTGGCGTTGCTGATCGCCGGGCGCGCCAAGAATATTGACAGGCTGGACGGGTTGCTGACCCTTAAAGGCCTGAAAATTATTTGGCATAAAAATCAATAAGCGGGTGAAGCAGATGAGCAAACGGCGCAGGCGCGGCCTGAGCTTCGGCAGTATCCTGATGGTGTTGCTGACCGTTGCTGCTATTTTGGGGACTTACTATTTTTTGACGAAAATAGCCAGCGATAGTCCGGCGGCTGCTATGAATATTCCGGAAATTGTCAGCGCGGTGGAAGACGCTTTTCATGCCCCTGCCACGGCGACACCGACGCATACTGTATTGGTTGTTCTGACAACTACTCCATAGTATATTGAATTTGACAGCGCAAAGCGTAAGTGTAGCAGGGAAACAAAAAAGCCGCTATCAGCAACACACCGATAGCGGTTATTCAGGTACTAATGAGTTATCTGTAATACCTTGTTTTATAGCTGGTGTTCCGCTTAAATTTAGGCTTTTTGCGCCTTGTGATCATCTTATAAAGCACCTGGCTGATCACGATTACGGAGATGACGGGGGCCGCTACCAGGAAGGCAAACTCAAGGGAGAACCGGGGGAAGGGATTGGGATCATTTTCAGTGTATTGAACAACTTCATCAAAGGTGGGCACCAGGGCGACACGGCGCTGGATACTGCGGGTGGCAATCAGGTCGTATTCAACGGGCGACGCGCCCGCTTCTTCAGGCGTATAGATCATGGTGCCAATCACCTCACCTGCTTCGACAGGCGCCTCCAGAATACGCTCCAGGCTCACGGTGGTGCGGGAATTGAAGATGCGTTGCCAGGCGGCCGTCTGGTCTGAGAAGCCCGACAGCCTGTCGTTGGCAAGAGGATCACGCTTGCGCAGGGAAAGCTCCAGCTGGCCGATGCTGGGATCGTTCAAATCATATCCGGAAATATCGACGATCTTGGGATTTTCGCGATAAATCATTTCGATGCTGGTGCTGACATAACGCGAAAAGCCGTATTCCATCAACTTTTTTGTGTCGGTCCAGCGGGCTTCGGAGCCGCTTTTAAGTGTAACGGTGATCAGTTCAACACCCTCTTTATCACCAGCGCCGACGAAGCAATAACCTGCGACTGTGTGCGTTCCGGTTTTGCCGCCGATGGCGTTGGGATAATAGAAAGTGTTATCCTTAATATCAGGATTCATCAGGAACCTGCTGTCAGAGTAAAGACGTTTTCTTGCTTTGCCTTCACTATCGTTGCCGGGCAGAGCATAACTGGTCAGAGCAAATATCTCGCGGAATGCAGCGTTGTTCATTGCCGCTTTGGTGATAATGGCCAGGTCGCGCGCAGTAGAGTAGTGATTTTCGTCATGGTAGCCATGAGCGTTGGCAAAGTGGGAATTGGTAGCGCCCAATTGAATGGCCGTTTCATTCATCAGCTGGACAAAAGCTTCCTGAGATCCGGCGATGTGCTCGGCGATCACGTTGGCACCGTCGTTGCCCGATTTGACCATCGTAGCTTTCATCAACGCATCCATGGTCAATGTTTCTCCGGGCAGCAAACCGATCATACTGCCGTCTTCCGGCAGATTGAGGGCACTTTGCCGGACTGTAACCATATCCTCGGGAGCTGACATATTCAGCGCGATCAGCACAGTCAGTATCTTGGTGGTGGAAGCGGGGAACATGGGGGTATCCGCATTTTTTTCAAAGACAGAATTGCCGGTTTTGGCGTCAATTACAATCGCGCTCTGTCCTCGAAGCTGGCTGCTTTTCAGGTTTTCAGGATGAGCGGGATCATACTGATCACTTTGGGCAAGCGTGCCGAGGGGAAGCAGCACCAGCAATGCTGACAGGAGCAGAACCGGCCAAAACGATGTTCTGTTCAAAATGCCTTCCCCCTTTTGCGATAATCAACAGGGGGAAGGCATTGGCTGCGGTTCCCCCGCAGGCAAGAATCTTATCATAAATCTGTTTGTTTGTATAGTTTGGGACCACTTTCGTACAAATTGTTCCCCAAACTGTCAATCAAAACGATGACCGGAAAATCTTTGATAACAAACCGATGGATGGCCTCTGCCCCCAAGTCAGGATAGGCGATCACCTCGCTTGACTGAATGCTGCGCGATATCAGAGCGGCCGCCCCGCCTACCGCGCCGAAATATACGGCGCCGTGGGTTTTCATGGCTTCCACCACATCGCTGTTACGCAGGCCCTTGCCTATCATGGCCCGAAGGCCTCGCTCCAATAGCTTTGGTGTATAGGCATCCATACGGTAGCTGGTGGTCGGCCCCGCGGAACCAACAGCATGACCGGGGCTGGCCGGAGCCGGGCCGACATAGTAAATGGTTTCTCCTTCCAGAGAAATGGGAAGCTCTTCGCCGTTGTCGATCAGTTCGATCAGACGCTTGTGCGCGGCGTCCCTGCCGGTGAGTATGGAGCCGGACAGTGTGACGGCGTCGCCGGCACGCAAACTGCGCACCTTGCTTTCGTCAAGCGGAAGATCCAAATGGATTGTATTCATATCAGGCTTTCCTCCTTACAGGGTGATGGACGCGTGACGAGCAGCGTGGCAACAGATGTTAATGGCAACGGGAAGACCGGCGATGTGGGTTGGCGCCTGCAGAATATGCACCTTCAAGGCTGTGGTAATGCCGCCTGTCCCTCCCGGGCCGATGCCAAGCTGATTGACAGCCCGCAGCAAGCCCTCTTCCAGGGCCTTATAGCGGGGGTTGGGGTTAGCGTGGCTGAGCGGCAGCGCCGTTGCTTTTTTGGCCATGATAGCGGCCAGCTCAAAGCTGCCGCCGATGCCCATACCGATGATAATTGGGGGGCAAGGGTTGGGCCCTGCTTTTTCTACCGTATCAAGAACGAACTGTTTGATGCCCTGTACGCCGTCGGCCGGAACAAGCATCTTCAGCGCGCTCATGTTTTCGCTGCCAAAGCCTTTGGCTACGACCATCAGATTGAGGCGGTCGCCGGGCACGATGCGTGTATGAATGACGGCCGGCGTGTTATCCTTGGTATTGACACGCTCAAACAGCGGATCGAGCACGACAGACTTGCGTAAATAGCCCTGCAGATAGGCTTCGCGTACGCCTTGCTGAATTGCCTCCTCAAAAGGCGCTCCTTCAATATGGATTTCCTGACCTACTTCGGCAAAAACGACCGAAAGGCCGGTATCCTGGCAAATTGCAATGCGTTCATTGGCGGCGATACGATAGTTTTCGCTGATCTGCTCCAAAGTGTTGCGACCGATAGGGGATGGTTCCTTTGTTCTTGCTTCGTCGATCGCTTCCTGTACATCCCGGCCGATGACGTAGCTGCATTCGACGAAAAGCTCTGCGATGGCCTGTGTAATCAGACTTGATTGAATGGTTCTCATGCTTGTTTGCCTCCGACTTCTTAAACGATGATCATTTTTTGCTGCCATGCATTGGCGGCAGGCTGCCCCGCGCCGATATACCATAGTTCTTCCGCGCGCATATCCTGGGCAAGGTCCGGGGAATCTGATTTTGCCGGGCGGGTTATCAAAGGGAAGCCGCTTTGCCCGATGCGCTTCAGCAAGGGAAAGGCGCTTCTTCTCATGCCTAACAGCCGGGCATAGTCAGGGGGGGACATTGCTTGCTTTCTGATATCCAGAAGGCAATGCGTCAGCGCACGGGAGATGCGGGCATAGGTGTAGCGCTTAGTCTTGACCATCTGAACCAATTGCCTGCGGCTGGAAGCCAAGGGAGCAAACTTGAGAATACGACGATCAAGACCTTCTGATATCTCATCAATCGATGAAAAATCCTGTCCACTGAGCAAGTGAGCTGACAACGCGGCATCCAAAGCATCAGGCAGATGGAACTTGCGGGCAAGTGCCGCATCTTCCACAAGGTTGAGGCTGCCCGACGGCAAAGCGGCCGTTACGTCAGGCCAATTGCCACGCAGGATGGCCGCACGTACCGCGGTTGCCGAGGGGAAATCTGCCAGACGTGTGGCATGGTAGCTGCCGCGGCGGATAACGGGCAGAGGTTCAATGCTGCTTTGCAGGGCACTGAGCGCTTGAAGATATGAGACACCAAGGTTAAAATTAGGGCTATCAAGGGTGTCGCTTGCCTGCCCGCCTAATGCGAAAGCCAAAGCCCGGCCCTGTGCCCTGGCTATGGATTCGCCCCGATCCAGTGCCATTTCAAATATCTGCCTGAAATCACCATCCTGTCGGCGCATAATTTCTGCCGCCTGGTGGAGATAGGGAAGCACATCTTCCTCTACACCAAAGCTGATATGCGTTACTACGCCCAAGGCATGCAGGATACCCACGCCTCCCAATGCGAAACGGTTGGCCTGCGCGCATGAATAGCTGACTGGCATGCCCAGCACCAAATCAGCCCCGGCTCTCAGGGCCATCAGCGCTCTGTCGTGGGTAGAAAAGAAGGCAGGCAAGCCGCGTTGTGTAAAGGCTGTACTGATAACACAGATCAGATAGTCGGATCCTGACAGCCTTCT
>CAZYKQ010000028.1:0-18038 GCA_964648235.1 uncultured Christensenella sp.
GGAAGAGATCGGGCGGGATCTACGGCGGGAAAGCCCCGGCGCTGAGCAAGCGGATATGGAACAATGAGGCGCTGCAATCGGGCCAGATCGAGCAGCTGATCGCCCAGGCGGTGGCCAAGGGTGAAAGCCCGGCCAAGCTGGCCCGTGCCCTGGAAGCCTATGTGAGCCCGAAGATCATCCAGCCCGACAATTGGAATGATGTCTACGATATTCCTTTTACCTACAAAGTCGACTACAACGCCAAGCGCCTGGCCGTCACGAGCATCCGGCACGCTGCCTGGGGCGCCACGATCACGGCGGCGCGGGACAACCCTTTCGCGGACTACTTTCATTGGGAGCTGACGCCGGCGCATGTCATCTTCGACATATGCGACGCGCATGCGGCCCACGATGAGGGGCTGGGCGAGGGCAACTTCCCGGTCGACGCGGCACCCCTGCCCCATCCCTGGTGCACCTGCCTGTACTATATTGATACGGACAAGTCCCTTGAGGAGATCGGGCGAGAGCTGCAGGGCTGGCTGGACGGCGGGGGGGAATGCCAGGCTGGATGAAGCTTTTGAGGCATGGGACGGACGTGAGCGAGACATGAGGCCGGCGCACATCAACTTTGCGAAGCCGGGACAGATACCCGTCATCCACTCCCCCGAAGTCACAGTTAAGCCGGACAACGATGTGATTGCCCGTGTAAACGAGACGATTGAAATCATCCGAGTCGACTTTCCCAGCCTGCCTTTACAGAGTATTACCATTGGCGATGAGCCGGGTGTCGCGGGCGCAACCGCTGACGGCACGGGTATCCGGCTGGATCAAACCGTTTTCCGGACGATGGCATCGGCCCGAGCCAAGCTGGCTGAAGCGGTGGCGTCCGGACATACGGTCAACGTTGAGGATCCCATGTTTATGGTAGCCCATGAGTTGGGTCACGGGATTCACGCTGCTCTTGCCATGAAGCGCGCCGGGCTGCGGGTCTATCCGATCGGCGGCTTGCCGCTTCAAAAGCTAAAAAACAGCAGCCTGGGCGTCGTGCTGGATGTGTACGCCCAAAGCGGGGCTTTTGGCAGCGAGACTACGCTGGAGATCTATCAGAAGATTTTGGCTGAGATGGGCGCACGCGCGCTGGATAACGGCGACGAAATGATTGCGCAAGCTGTGGCTATGCGGTATTATGGTGTTGGAGATCATCCGATCTCTGACGCTGTGGCCAGATTTTTACGGAGGGAGCTGGAAGGTAAATGAGTTTTGTTGATCGAAGCAACCGCTACAGTTACATGCCTGTGGGCAGTTATGCTGTGCTGCCGGACGGCTCGCCGCTTTTCCTTGTCGAGCTGCCCGAGGAGATGAAGGAACGCTTCGCGCGGGACCTGAAGGATGAACAGGCGGAGCGCGATGCCTTGAGCGCAGACCCGAAGGCCTATATCTGGTAATGTACAGGAACGATCGCCCCTCCGGGGGCGTTTTTAGATGAAAGGAGGGCTCTGATGGCGCACAAGAAAGACCCCAAGGACATCCTGCTGCTGGCGCTGTATGCCGAGTATAATCGCGACAGCGGAGACTATCGGCTGGTGCGCCCGGCGCTGCTGGACATGGATCAAAAGGTCTGGCTGTGGAGCCTGATGATGCTGAAAACGGACGGCCTGGTGGACGGCGTGAAATGGATCCCTCCGGGCGCGACCAGTGCCGAGCAGGTGCTGGCGCTGAACGCGAAGCAACTGCGCCTGACGCGGGAGGGCGCGGAGGCCGCGCGGGAGATGATTGGAGCTGACGGCAGGAACCGCAAGGACGCCATCCTGCGGATCATTGAGTGGATATCCGACCTGGGAATGGATCTGCTGCGGGAGCATCTGACGCGGCAGATATAAGGGACAGAATCATCAAAAACTGAAAAGGCCATAAAGGGCCTTTTTTCGTGCCCGCGCGCTCCGGGGGTAAGCTACCCCAGCCCCGCGCTGGGATACCGACCGTTTAACGGCGTTAAACGGTCTTATTTTGCGTCTTGAGGAGGTGGAGCGGGTGGCGGATGGCGGGATCCTTGAAAAAATACTGCCCAAGTCGGATGACCGGGCATACAAAAAGGCCCGCGGGAGCTTCTGGGCCTACTGCCAGCTGATCAACCCGCGCTTCTTTCGCGACGGCCGGCCGCACCTGAAGGAGCTGGCTGATACGCTGCAGGCGCTGTATGAGGGCAAGCTGAAGGCGCCCGACGGCAGCGTGTGCAAAAGGCTGGCGATCAGTGAGCCGCCCAGGCACGGGAAGAGCTACACGATGACGCTGTTCAACCAGTGGGCGTTCGGGCGCAACCAGGGCAACCGGATCATCAACGTCAGCTACAACCATGGCAGAAATTGTTACACAAGACATAAAAAATGCATGTTTTGTGATATAATCACTGCAAAGGGGCCGGGCATGCGCTTCGCATGGTCCTGTAATTCACTGGAGGAAAATATTATGAGCCTCAGACACGACGCAGACCTCATCATCCAATCCGCCATTAAATCTGCCCTGCCTGATACCGCCGTACAGGCGGCGCTTAAGGACATCCGTTTTAACCCCAAGGGGCGCATTATCCTGGTTGCTCTTGGCAAGGCGGCCTGGCAGATGGCCAAAGCCGCCCATGAGGCTCTGAGCGATAAAATAAGCGACGGCATCGTGATCACCAAATACGACCACCTGAAGGGCGATCTGGGCAAACTTCGCCTGCGCGAGGCAGGTCACCCTGTGCCTGATGAAAACTCGTTTCGCGCGACCGAGGAGGCCATTAGGCTGGTCAGCGACCTTGACCCTCACGACAGCGTGTTGCTGCTGATATCCGGCGGCGGCTCGGCGCTGTTTGAGCAGCCGCTGATTTCAGCGCCTGAACTGCAAAGCATCACCGATCAATTGCTGCGCTCCGGCGCGGATATCGTGGAGATGAACACCATCCGCAAGCGCTTGAGCCGCGTAAAAGGCGGACGCTTTGCGCAGATCTGTGAGCCGGCCAGTGTGTACTCCGTGGTTCTGTCTGATATCATCGGCGATCCGCTGGATATGATCGCTTCCGGCCCCGCCTACCCTGACAGCAGCAGTTGCAGCGATGCCCTCCATATTTCAGACAAATATCAGCTTCTGCTGTCACAGGAGGCGCAGCGCTGCCTGATGGCTGAAACCCCTAAGGAATTGAGCAACGTGCAAAGCCTGGTCACCGGCAGTGTGAGAGGCCTGTGTACAGCGGCGGCTCAGCAAGCCCGGGAAATGGGCTACGAGCCGCATATCCTTACAGCCAGCCTCTCCTGTCAGGCCAGAGAGGCCGGCAGCTTCCTTGCTTCCATCGCGCAATATTATCAAAGCAGCGAAAAATCCCTCGCCTTTATCGCAGGCGGCGAGACGGTTGTAAAGCTGAAGGGCAAGGGCAAAGGGGGACGCAACCAGGAACTGGCCCTGTCTGCCGCGATGAGTATTGCCGGTCTGAAGGATACGGCCGTCTTTTCCGTGGGCAGCGACGGCACCGACGGCCCTACCGACGCTGCCGGCGGCTACGCGGATCAGGATACAGCCGCTGTCTTAAAACAGGAAGGCATCGATATCTTCCGTGTATTGGAAGATAACGACGCCTACCATGCCCTGCTGAAAACGGGTGGCCTGGTCATCACAGGACCGACCGGAACCAATGTCAATGATGTGAGTGTCCTGCTGATCAAGCGATGACCGTCAAAGCAGGTTGATCTGCGCGATCAGCAAGACAGCGTCTTTCATCGCCTCTATGCTGACATCTTCTTCCTGCTCTTTTACCATCAGGGCTTCTCCTTGCACGCAGACAATATCATCTTTTCTCCCGATCAGCTTGACAGCGCCTTGCGCGCAGTAAGCAAGCAGGATATCGTCCTTAGGCAGGGATTCCCTCTCCTTGCGCGCCAGAGGCAGCGCGCGCAAGCTTCCGGTACAGGCCCCCTTGCGCAGCATCAGATTGAAATCAGTGCACCGTCCCCGGGATCGCGTCTTATCTGCTCCGTCAAAGTCGGCTACCTCATGGGGCGAAAGGACCAAGGGCTCTTGACTGCCGATGAGCAGCGTAACACTGCCCTCCAGTACGCTGAGAAAGCGCCGGTAATCAGGCAAGGGGGTAAAGTCGCTCTCATCCAGTTCCACCGTGGCGCTGCTGACGCGAAAAATGAAGTCCCTGTCCGCGTATTGTGCGCCGGGCGGATAGATGAATATCTGACGGGTCTTGCCGCCGGACCACTCGCTCACCACATGATTCTCCGGTAAAATGCGCAAAAACTGTATCATACATTCCTCCTAAAACCAGCGCACCGGGCATGATGCCCGGTGCGCTTGCCCGTTCCTACAGCATTTGTTGGATTCTGTCGTACACTTCATCCGCCAGGGGAAGCGCTTTGCGAAGCATTCCTTCCCCCTTCTCCCTGTACTGGGCAACGAACGCTTCATCCTTGATCCCGCCCAGGTTGATCAGTACATTGCTCCAGGCACCCAAAATGCAGGCTTTCAGGTTCAGGGCGGCGCATCCCAGGTCACTGGCGGCGGACTGGTTGCTCTTGCCGACCACCGCGTGCGTCAGTTCAATGGCTTCCGCCGCGTAGCTCATCATCTCGATGGGGGTCAGCGTGCAGGCCATCAAGCCCTTTTGCATGGCGGCAGCGCGTGCTGCCTTTTGTTCGTCGGTATCACGGGGCATGCCAAACACAGCGCTAACCTCGTCGAACGCCTCCGTGTCCCGGTTCATCACATCCAGCAAGAGGCTGTGAAGTTCCGCCGTTCGCTCTTTTGTCTCTTCATTGAGTGCCCAATGTTCCTCATATTTCTTTTTCCCGACTGTCAGCGTACAGACCATGCTGGTCAGCGCCGCGCCCTGGGCGCCTGTCAGCGCTGAGGCCGATCCGCCGCCGGGCGCGCCAGCGTCGGATGCCAGGACCTCTATGTAGCGTGACAGCGTCATCTCAGATAGTTTCATGAAACGCACCCCTTCATTCGTTGATCAGATGATATTCCATGACTTGCTTGTGGCAGTCAAAGTTCTCTATTCTCAGGTAATATTCCGCCGCGTCAAGCAATGCCTTGGCAGGCGTCAGGCCAACAATTTCAGTACCAATGATGCCAACACCCCAGCGCTTGGCCTCAAACTTGATCGCCTCGTATACCCTGTACAAGGGCGTCTGCTCATAGTTGACCATGTTCATGGACACCTGGGCGACATTGCGGTCCTCCAGCAGGATGCCCAGCGCCTTGCACGCCTTGTACCCCCCCGATGATCCGCGCACGGTTTTGGCTATCGCCTTGGCAATGTCCAGGTTGTCGGTATCCAGGTTGACATTGAAGGCAACAAGCGGCATACGCGCGCCGATGGCCGTGATTCCGGCTGTGGGATGGATCTCCCTGTTGCCGAAGTCAGGTGCCCATTCAGGTTGTTTGAGCTTCTCCGGCATGCCTTCAAACTGTCCTTTGCGCACGGCGGCCAGGTTCACGCGGTCAGGCGAGGAAGCCGAATCCTCATAGAGGAAGCTTGGTATCTTCAGCTCCTCCCATATGCGTTTTGCGACACGTTTGGACAGGTCCACACACTCTTCAACCGTTACGTTCAGGGTAGGCACAAAGGGGATCACGTCGGTCGCGCCCATGCGGGGGTGCGCGCCTTCATGTTTGGTCATGTCTATGGTCTCCATCGCCTTCTTGCAAAGCAGGAAGGCAGCTTCCTCCATCGCCTCAGGGCTTCCGATCAGGGTAAATACGCAGCGGTTGTGGCTCTCGTCTGATTGTACATCAAACAAGGTGCAGCCAGGGACAGACTTCGCGACTTCCTCCAACCCCCGGATGACGTCCTGATCCCGGCCTTCGCTGAAATTGGGGATACACTCAACTAATTTAGGCATACTTTTCCTCCTTCAATGGTTGTTATTGAATGCGCGCCGCAAATCAGCCCGGAAAGCCTTCTACAAAGGTCTTGATGAACCAGACGGTCGCGGGCTGATAGATGATATCGACAAGGAAAGCGCCGACAATGGGCACAATCATAAAGGCACGGCGTGACATGCCGTATTCTTCGGTGATGGCGGTCATGTTCACGATAGCCGTCGGCGTGGCGCCCAGGCCATGACCGATCAAACCCGAAGACATCACGGCAGCGTCATAGTTTTTGCCCAGAAGCTTAAATACCACCAGGTAAGTAAACACGCTCAGGAAAGCAGCCTGGCAAAGCAGAACAATCAGCATCGGGCCCGCCAGATCGGCCAGCTCCCACAGCTTCAAAGTCATCAAGGCCAGGGACAGGTAGAGCGCCAAAGAGACATCCCCGATCTTTTCAATCATGGGGTAATCGAATTTGTAGAATTTGAACTTTTCATTCAGGTTGCGGGCAATCACAGCCACCATCATCGCGCCGACATAGGTGGGGAAACTCATGCCTATCAAAGATCCTATCCAGCCTGACACCATGGTGCCAATGGCCATGCAGACAATCAGCACGGTCACGTTCTTGATGATATCAAGGCCCGTGAGCGCATCGTTTGTTGCCGCGTTGATCTGATCGATATCGGAAGCAAAGTTGTCCTTGGGGTCAGGCTTCAGATCGTTTTTCACAACCAGACGGCGGGCCAGAGGACCGCCGATCATCACGGAGGAGATCAGGCCGAAAGTGGCGGCAGCGGCACCGGCCAGCTTGGCTGCGGTATACCCCATTTCTTCAAAGGTTGTGCCATAAGCAAGGGCCGCCCCATGTCCGCCGATCATCGAGATGGCGCTGGACAGCAGGGCATAGGGGGCGGCCAAACCTGTCACCTTGCCCACGCCGATGCCTATGAAGTTCTGAACAATCGCGACAAAGCAGGAGATCAGCCAATAGATAACCAGCAGCTTCCCTCCTTTTTTAATCAATGAAAAGCTGGCGCCCAGGCCAATCGTCGTAAAAAAGGCCAGCATGAAGGGGTTCTGGAAGTAGGTATCGAATTGAAAGCTGAACATTCCCGTTCCGTGCCCTAACCAGGTAATGAACATGAACAGGAAACCTCCGACGACAGGGGCGGGAATACAATATTTCTGGAGAAACTTAACCTTTCCTTTGATGAAATAGCCAATCAACAACAGAACAGCAGCCATTGCGAGCGTCATGATGGCATCGGCTTTCATCGTCAACACATTGCCAACCGTTTCGATAGACATACATTTTCCTCCATTTTTATTCGCTTTTCCGGATAATCATTGCCGCCCCATCCTTCGCCCCCTTATACGAAGGGTCTCTTCTGAGGTTCTCTTGCCTTGAGTATAATATACCATTGACAGATTCGTCAAATTGAAATTCAGACAGCCTCAGGCATTTCTCACTTTCGTGTGATAGTACACCGCCAACTGTGTCCTGTCGCGCAATTCAAGCTTTTCCAGAATAACGCTCAGCGCGTTGCGTACACGGCCTTCACTGAGGTAGAGGCGAGCGGCAATTTCTTTATTGCTCAGCCCTTCCGCCACCAGCGACATAATCTCCGCCTCGCGCTCCGTCAGCTTATATTCTTCCTGCTTCTTTCCCTTCATCAACTGGGGCAGTTTCTCCGCCACACCTTCGCCAAATACTGTCTGTCCGCAGGCGGCGGCCTTGATCGCGTCCGGTAAACTTTCATAGTTTTGCTTCAAAATATAGCCCATCACGCCCAGGTTGAGCGCGCGGCGAATGTATTCATCATCTGAAAAAGTGGTCAGAAAGAGGATCTTGGCTTGCGGCTGAGAGGAGAGGATCTGTTCCGCCGCCTCCAGGCCGTTCATGCCCTCCATCCGTATGTCCATCAGCAGGATGTCCGGCTTATGTGTCCCATACAACTCAACAGCGTCCTGTCCGCTATGCCCTGTCGCGACCACCTCAAACCCTTTGGAAAGCAAAATGGTCTCCAGCGATAAGGCCGCCAGCCTGTCGTCATCAACAATGATAAGGCGCATCCTTTATTCCCCCTTTTTGATCGATACAAAGATCTCAAAGCCCTCATCGGTATAGCCAATGCGCGCCAAACCATCCAGCTGCTCCACACGGGATCGGATGTTGTCCAGCCCCATGCCGCCTTTGATCTGACTTCCCTTCACACGCCCATTATCACGTATGACCAGCTGATAAAATGCCGGATGTTCCTGTACCAGGATAGTTATCCTGTCTGCCTGGGAATGTCGCGCTACGTTGGATAATCCTTCTTTTATGATCGCCGCGAAGGCCAGTTTGATGTCAGCCTGCATGTCATCCCCCGCGTCGTACTCAATCGTGACCGGACAAAAGCTGAAGCTGCGCGCTAATTTCTCAATGTCATCGCGTAAATCCAGGGATTCGTCCCGCAGGTGATGAACCGCTTCCCTAACCTCGTTCATCCCCTCGGACAAAGTGATGTTCAGAAGAGACAGCCGCTCCTTCTCCTTTACGTTGTCGCTGAGGGCCATCAGCGCTCCTGTCTGCAGCAAAGCGCTTGACAGCACGTGGCCGACGCTGTCATGCAAATCCCGCGCGATGCGCGCTCTTTCGCTGAGCGTCGCCATCTTGGCGACGTCATCCTGGCGCTCTACCAACTCACTGTTTTTCTCCCGCAGGGCACGAAGCAGCTCAACCGCGTCATCTCGCAGATGATGGTTTTCCCGCAGCTGCTGCGCTGAAACGTCAGCATGTTGCTTCATCAGCGCGGCCAGCGCCATTAGGATCACAACCAGGGCCATCCCCAGGGCGCCTGAGCGCGGGCCGACAAGCAGCGCCGGCAAAAAACAAAACATCAATGTCAGCCTGGCCGGCCGCCATACATCATAGATAAAAACGGGCAGATAGAAAAAAAGCGGCGGATAAAAAAAGGCGGCCAAAGCGCCCGTGCAGGGAAGCGCCATGCGCGCGGACTCCTTGCGCAGCGCTTCACAAAGCGCAGCCTCCACGATGGCGGCAATCAAAGGGACAACCGCATACAGCCCCATGCCGCCCAAGCCAAGGCTGAGGGCGGCGCACAAAAACAGCAACAGCCATTTTTCTCCCTGAACGCGCATCAGATGCCCCCTTCCTCTTTTCATCCTGTCTCTATTGTATGCGTTTTTCATTTTCCTTTCAATGTTACATTTGTCACTCCATCGGGATACGCGCGTCACTTGTTCGCAGGCCTGGTTTACACTATGCTGGTCACAGGCAAGGCTGCCTACTTTCTCATAAGGGGATGATACGCAATGAGCTCTGTAATCAAAACAGAAAATCTGGTCAAGCGTTACGGCGACCTGATCGCTCTGGACCATTTGAATCTGGAAGTTCAATCGGGTGAAATCTTTGGTCTTTTAGGTCCCAACGGATCAGGCAAGACCACGGCTATCAACACCATCCTGTCGTTGCTGAGCTATGATAAAGGCAATGTCACGGTCTTCGGACAGGAAATGCGGCCTGACAGCTACGAGCTCAAGCGCCGTATCGGCCTGGTGATGCAGGAAGTAGCCGTGTTTGACGAATTGACGGTCGAGCAGAATATCCGCTATTTCTGCGGCTTGTATGAACAGAGTAAACGAAAAGCGGACGCTATGGTACAGGAAGCCATCAATCTGGTTGCCCTGAATGACTTCCGCCGTTTCTACCCTAAAAAGCTCAGCGGCGGCCTCAAACGACGGCTAAACATCGCCTGCGGCATCGCCCACAAGCCGGAGCTGATCTTTATGGATGAGCCGACGGTGGCCGTCGATCCTCAGGCGCGCAACAATATCCTGGAAGGAATTGTCAGGCTGAACAAGGAGGGGGCCACCATCGTTTACACCTCCCATTATATGGAAGAAGTTGAACAGATATGCACCCGTATCGCCATCATGGACAAGGGACGCGTAATCGCGATCGGCACCAAGGATGAATTAAAGGCCATGATCAAGGTCGGAGAGAGCATAACGGTTGAGCTGCTTGAGCCTGCGGATGCAGCGATTGAGCAGGACCTGCGGTCACTGCCCGGAATACTCAGCGTTCGTCTGGAAGGAAACAAGCTGACCATCAAAACCCGCCGCGGCCACGCAGGCCTGGCTTCTGTCATGGGGCATCTGGATCGAAAAGGTCTGCGTTACGGCAGCATTCTCTCCCAGTTGCCCACGCTCAACGATGTTTTTCTGGAGATCACGGGTTCGCATCTGCGCGATGGCGTGGCAGGTTAAGGAGGCAGTATGTTTAAACACATTTTTGTCACCCGCCTGAGGTGTTGCCTGCGCGATAAAAGCACCTTGTTCTGGACTTCTGTCTTTCCGCTGGTGCTGGCCACCTTGTTTTGGCTGGCCTTAGGCAATATATCCAACGAAGCCGCTTTTTCAAGTATCCCGCTGGCTGTCGTCAATGACACGGGTTATCAGACAAACCTGCCGCTGCGCTCAGCCCTTCAGGCTGCCTCGCAGGGCGATAAAGCCCTGTTTGCCATCACGGCTGTTGATGACGGGCAGGCACAAGCCCTTCTGCTGGACGGCAAAGTAAGTGGCGTTCTGCGCGTTCAAGGGCAGGATCTGTCGCTCAGCTTCCGCTCCTCCGGCATCCGTCAAAGCATCACCAAAGAGTTTGCGGATACCTTCCTGCAAATGTCATCCGCATATACAGACATCATCGCTGAGAATCCCTTCAGCGCTTTGAAGCTGACCTCCCGGGCTTACAGCGCGGTACCGGTTGGGGACGCGGAAGACAGCGCCAAAATGGATTTGATCGCCAATTATTTCTTTGCCCTGATCGCGATGGCGTGTATGTACGGGGGATTTCAGGGCATTCGATCTGTCCTGGTAACGATGCCCAACCAAAGCGCTGTCGCCGTCCGCAATGCCTTGGCCCCCGTCAGGAGAATCACAGTATTTTCAGCATCCTTCCTGGCTGCGGCGCTGATTCAGTTCATTTCTGTCATGGCACTGTATTTGTACATTGCTCTGGGCATCGGGGTTGATTTCGGCCCTCGCGGCGGGCTGATCCTGCTGACCTGTGCCCTGAGCACGGTCATGGGTGTCGGAATGGGTGCCTTGATCAGCGCGCTGTTCAAGAAAAAGGAAGGCCTGATGGTCGCGGTATTGCTTTCAGTATCAATGGCAGGAAGTTTTCTGGCCGGTATGATGGTGTCAGATATCAAATACATCGTGCAAACCCATGTACCCATCCTTAGCTATATCAACCCCGTCAACCTGATCGCCGACGCGCTGTACGCACTGTATCTTTACCCGACGCTTGACCGCTTTGTGTTGAACTTCAGCCTGATCGGGGCTTTCACTTTCATCTTTTTAGGCGCCGTATCCCTGTTAATGAGGAGGCCCAAATATGCAAGTATTTAAACTTTTTTTCAGAATTGTCGCAAAAAACAAATCCACCTTTTTGATCTATCTGGGGGCTTTCATCGGGATCACGATGCTATTTGTAAGCTTCACATCGCCCCAGGCTGAAGGCGGGTTTGAAAGCACGAAGGTTTCCCTCCTCATCATGAACAAGGATCAGGGGGCCATCGGTCAGGGGCTGACAGACTATCTCAGCGATATGACAAATCCCCTGAGTCTGCCCGACAGCGAGGCAGCGCGCACAGATGCCCTCTACTTTCAGAAAGCACACTACATCCTGAGCATCCCGGAAGATTTCTCGCGGCGTCTGATGGCTGGTGACAGCGATCTTGGGCTTGAGCGCAGGCTTGGCCACAACAGCATGGCGCAGGCGCAGGTAGAGCTGCTGATCAGCCGATATGTAAATCTGGCCTCCGCTTACCGTGAGGGAATAAAAAACATCAGCGAAGAAGATCTTGTCCGGCGCGTACGCGGCAATCTGAATAAAAACGCCTCTGCGGAGATGCTTTCCGCCTCCGGCAGTTCCGCCAATTCTCTTCAGTTTTACTTCCGGTATTACAGCTACTCGGTGCTGTCCATCCTTATTCTGTGCGTCAGCTCGGTATCGCTGGCAGTAGGAAAGCCTGACATCAGACAACGTAACGCGGCCTCGCCCATACCGGGAACGCGTCAGGCCCTGCAGCTGATAGCAGGCAGCCTTGTCCTGGCGCTGGCCTTATGGGGCTTCCTGATGGCCCTTGGTCTATCCCTGTTTGCCCGGGAAGCGCACCCGCAGGTCATCCGCCTGCTGCTTGGCAATTCCCTTGTCCACACCCTGGTCTGCCTGTGCCTGAGTTTCATGTTGTCGGTGCTGATCAAAAACCACATGGCGCAAAGCGCCATTGCCAACGTGGTTACGCTGAGCATGTGCTTTTTGTCCGGCGTGTTCGTGCCGCAGGAACTGCTGGGCCAGACCGTCCAGCGGCTCTCCTCTTTCCTGCCCACTCACTGGTACATCCGCGCCGTGGACGCGCTCAACTACAGCCTTGCCCCCGGGGCAACAGCGCTCAGCTATAGCCGCGAAGGCATGCTCATTCAGCTGGGCTTCGCCGCCGCCTTCCTGGCGCTGGCGCTGCTTGGGGCAAAAAAGAGGGGATGGGCAGCGTCAGGCTCATGATGCCAATTCAAACCCTCATCAATTCACCGCGCCATAGAAAACAGGAAACGGATGCTCCTGTCAAAGAATGCGCCCTCACCGCCCGGCCGTCTCCATGGCGATGGCCGTTCCCTTCGGGTGCGCGCGCAGCAGCGCCATGACCTCCCGAAAGGACATCTCGTCTGTCAAAAGGCCCGTCTCAAGCGTTTGTCTGACGGGAAGGCGCTCGCTGTCGATTCCCCGCAGGTAAAAGCAGGCACATTCTTCGCCCAGGGAAGGCACAAGCGCTGCCATGCCGATTTCGCCCGCAAGAGGGCGCCTGCCCGCCAGGGCGTCCACCAGATCGCTGACCATGGCGTGCGCCGTGGGCAAAGCCCCGGCGCCCGCGCCTGAAAAAGTGATACGGCCAAGGTATTCCTCTTCCACTTCCACGCAATTGCCGGCACCGCCCACGCCCGCCAACACGCTGTCTTTTGCCAGCGCCCAGGGAAACACCGAGGCGGCGACACAATCCCTCACGCGGCGCGCGCCGGCGATCAGCTTGATCGTATAGCCCAGACTCCCCAGCGCCTTCACATCCTGCCGGGTAATCCGGCTTATCCCCTCGCAAAGAATGTTATCCTCGGACAGACCGCCGCCAAACGCCAGTGTCGCCAGGATGCGCAGCTTGCGGCGGGCATCATACCCCATCAAATCATCGGCAGCATCGGCTTCCAGATAGCCCAGCGACCGCGCGTCGCGGACCAGATCGTCATAATCCCCGCCTGTCAGCGTCATCCCGCTGAGGATGTAGTTGCTGGAGCCATTCATGATGCCGCGAACACCATGCACACTGCCGGTCAAAGGCAGATCCGCCACCGGTTTCAGCAGCGGGATACCCCCGCACACACTTGCCTCATACAAAAAATGGACGCTTTTTTCGCTTGCCAGGGCGTGCAGCTCCTCCATATGTCTGCTGACCAGAGCCTTGCCCGCCGTAATGACATGCATGCTCCTGTTCATAGCCTCCCGCGCCAAGCGATAGCCCAGCGTGGTATCACCCGTTGCTTCAAGCAATCCGTCAAAATGACCGGCTGCAAACAGGCTTTCAGGCTGATCGGTTAACAGTTCTGACGGGATGCCTTTGGCCCGGTATTTGGCGATATCGCGCACCAGGATGGCGCCGATTTCGATGTTCTCGCCAAGCACATGCGCCAGGCGGTCTTCTTGCTCCCGCAAGATCTGCCGCACACCCGAGCCCACGGTGCCCAGGCCTGCCATAGCAACACGTTTCATGCCCGGACCTCCAGCACCTTTTGCGCAATCTGCACGGTATTGACAGCCGCGCCCTTGCGGATATTATCAGCCACTACCCACAGGTTAAGCCCGTTCTTCACACTGTAATCCCGGCGAATACGTCCGACAAACACTTCATTGCGCCCCGCCGCGTAGCGTGGCATGGGATACAGGTGATGTTCCGGATCATCCTGAACCACCAGGCCCTCCTGCGTACGCAGAGCCTCACGAATCTCCTGCATGTCAAAGGGGCGATCCAACTCCACATTGATGCTCACCCCATGGCCGAAACGCACCGGCACGCGCACCGTTGTCGCTGTCAGGGCAAGCTCCGGCAGGTGGAGGATCTTGCGCGTTTCGTTGATCATCTTGTGCTCTTCCTTTGTATATCCATCCTCCAGAAAGCTGTCGATATGCGGTAAAACATTATCGGCAATCGGGTGAGGATAAAAATCCTGTGTCCCGTTTTCCAGATCGTTCAAGCCCTGTTGCCCGGAGCCGGATACCGCCTGATAGCTGCTGTAGACCACCCGACGCGGGCCAAAGCGTTTGAGCGGATGAAGCGCGACCACGCACTGTATGGTGGAGCAATTGGGGTTAGCGATGATGCCGGAGGGTCTGAGATCCTCCGGGTTGACTTCGGGCACCACCAGGGGCACATCCTCTTTCATACGGAAGGCGCTGCTGTTATCCACCACCAGGACGCCCAGTTCCGCCGCGACAGGGGCCCACTGCAGGCTGACCGCGCCGCCTGCTGCGAACAGCGCAAGATCGACGCCTGAAAAAGCCTCCCGGCAGACCTCCCGCACGGTATGGCTCTGCCCGCAAAACCTGATCTTCTTGCCCGCTGATCGGGAGGAAGCCAGGGGCACCAGCCTGCCCACAGGAAAGCTCATGCTTTGCAGAACTTCAATCATGGTTCCGCCCACCAGGCCCGTTGCCCCAACCACTGCGACGGTATAGTTCTTCATCGTTTTTCTCCTTGCACAAAGGCGTCATAGATGGCCTGTACAGCCTGTTCAAAATCCCTGTTTTCCACGCCAACCAGAATATTGAGCTCACTGGCGCCCTGCGAGATCATTCTGATGTTGATTCCTTTCGCGGCCAGGGTACCAAACACACGGGCAGCAACACCGGGAGCGCGGCTCATGCCATGTCCTACCACGGCGATCAGGGCCATGGCGGGCATCAGGCTCAGGTTATCCGGCTGGCAGTAGATGCCTATCTCTTCCAGTATTTTCTTTTCTTTATTATGAATCATGGATTGGGACACGATCACCGAAAGGCTGTCGATGCCGGCCGGCATATTCTCAATGGGCACCTCGTTGCTTTCAAACACGCTGATCAGCTTGCGAAGAAAATCCGCCTCCTCCCGCAGTCTGTCCTTCTCGACGGAGATGACGCAGAAATCCTTTCGGCCCGCAATGCCCGTCAGGATGGTAGCCTTCTTTTCAAGCGCTTTGGGGATGATCAGTGTGCCCGCGTCCTCAGGCCGATGCGTGTTTTTGATATGGATCGGGATATCCGCCTGCCGCACCGGGAACACAGCATCCTCATGCAGCACCTTCGCGCCCATGTAGGACAGCTCCCGCAGTTCTTTGTAGGTGATGCTCCGGATGGGCAGGGCGTCCCGCACAATCCCGGGATCTGCCATCAGAAAACCCGATACATCCGTCCAGTTTTCATACAGCTGCGCGTCCGTTCCTCTGGCGATCAAAGCCCCCGTGATATCACTGCCCCCGCGGGAGAACGTGATGATCTCCCCCTGTTCATCCCGGCCGTAAAACCCGGGAATCACTGCCCTGTCCACCGCGGCCAGCCGCTTTTTGATCAGCCGATCCGTTGAAAGCGCGTCCAGCTGTCCCTCATCATCAAACAGAATTAGCTCCGTGCTGTCCACAAATGACCACCCGAGGTGTTCGGCCAGCAAGAGGCCGCTGACATATTCCCCGCGGCTGGCACAATAATCCTTCGAAGCGCCCCGGCGGATCTCCTCCTGAATATGATCAAGCGTTTCCTCCAGAGGCTGGGAGAGCCCCAGCCCCTTGTGGATCTCCATAAAGCGGCTTCGAATGATCTGGAATACATCCTCAAACTGCAGCTGGTGGCTGGCCAACTGATAGCACATCAACAGCATGTCCGTAATCTTGTGATCGCGGGCAGTGCGTTTACCGGGCGCTGACACCACCACATAGCGCCTGTCCGGCTCGGCACAAACAATTGACGCTGCATTTTTAAAGCTTTCCGCGTCCGCCAGTGAAGTCCCGCCAAACTTTGCTACCATTGTCTTCATGTCATCCACCCCTGTGTTGCCGTTTGCATAATATGCAGTCCATCTTATCATCACTCCATTATATTGTCAATAAAATATCGTTTTGCTTAGGTGTTCTTCACTCAGGGTTCATGGTTTGTTTTTGCTTTAATGCCAACAGGGAGAACGCTTGTGCAGGCGCTTACCCCTTCCTCAAGGCACATTAGGCGTAGTGAAAAATCAGCGCTTCATCATAATACTTGTATTTGAAAACAATACAAAAGCCCCCGCCTGACTCTGACATGCGGCGGGGGCAAAGGATCATTCCTTGTGGATCAGAACAGCGGCACGCCTGTCATCTGCTCCGGCACCTCAAGGCCCATGGATTTGAGCATCGTGGGGGCGATGTCGCACAACCTGCCGCCCTCTCGCAGCTGGCCGCCCACAAACTTTTCACCGCAGGCGATGAAGGGCACGGGGTAGGTGGTATGCGCGGTGAAGGGCTCGCCCGTCTCATAATCGACCATCTGGTCAGCGTTGCCGTGGTCGGCTGTCACAAAGGCGACGCCGCCGTGGCGGAGGATCTCATCCACCAGGATGCCGACATCCTTATCCACTTCTTTCACTGCGGCCTCGGCAGCTTCCATGATGCCGGTATGCCCTACCATGTCACAGTTGGCATAGTTGAGGATCATGACATCGTATTTTTCACTGCGGATGGCTTCCAGCGCCTGCCTGGTCACCTCGGGCGCGGACATCTCGGGCAGCAAATCAAAGGTCGCTACTTTGCTGGAAGGCACCAGGATCCTGTCCTCCCCCTCATAGGGAGGCTCGATGCCGCCGTTGAAGAAGAAAGTAACGTGCGCGTATTTCTGCGTCTCGGCGATATGCAGCTGGGTCTTCCCCAGTTTTGACAGATACTCGGCCAGCGTCAGATCCAGATTGCTGGGCGGGTTGACGATCCTGAGGCCCGTAAAGGTCTCATCATACTGGGTCATCGTAACATACTGCAGCGGAATAAAACCCTTGGCGCGCTCAAAACCGGTGAAGCCCTTATCCACGAAAGCACGGGTAAGCTGCCTGGCGCGGTCGGGGCGGAAGTTGAAGAAGATCACGCTGTCGTGCGGCTCCACGGTGCCCACAGGCTGACCATCCTTTAAGATGGCGGTAGGCAGCACGAACTCGTCATTGACGCCTTTGTCATAGCTTTGCTGCACCGCCTGTTCGGGGCTGTTTGCCGTGACGCCCTGCCCCAGTACGATGGCGTCATAGCCCAACTGCACGCGGGACCAGATATTGTCCCTGTCCATGCCGTAGTAGCGCCCCTGGATGGAGGCAATCTCCCCCACCCCGATCTCCTTTGTTTTTGCTTCCAGCTCCTTGACAAACTCAAGCCCGCTGGTCGGGGGCACGTCGCGCCCGTCCAGCATGGCATGGATATAGACTTTCTTGAGCCCTCTGTTTTTTGCCATCTCCAGCAAAGCATAGAGGTGGCTGTTGTGGCTGTGCACGCCGCCGTCAGACAAGAGGCCGATCAGGTGCAGGGCTTTCCCCTGTGCCTTCGCTTCATCCATCGCCCAGATGAGAGGCTCTTTCTTAAAAAAATCTCCGTCCTGAATATCTTTGGTAATGCGGGTCAGCTCCTGATACACCACGCGGCCCGCACCCAGGTTGAGGTGCCCCACCTCGCTGTTGCCCATCTGCCCGTCCGGCAGACCGACTGACATACCGCTGGCACCCAGCTGCGTATGTGGATAAGCGGCCTTCAGGCGGTCCACATTGGGCGTCCCTGCCGCGACCACCGCGTTCCCCACGGGATTAGGGTTGATCCCAAAGCCATCCATGATGATCAGCGCCGTCATTTTCTTTGACATTCTAATTCTCCTTCAATGGGCCGGAGGCTTTTATGATCCCGCGGCCCGGCAATCGCCCCTTTGGAAAGGGGCGGCTAACTCCTGTTTCATTATACCCAGAATCCCGTGTTTGGGGCATTTTGTTACCATTCCCGTGCAAAAGATTGGACGCTACCGATCAATCAGGTAGCGTCCATCATGTCCCAATAGTATCACTTATCGAAATTAACTACCTTGCTGAAGTCCTCCGCCTTCAGCGACGCGCCGCCGA
>CAZYKQ010000029.1:0-12832 GCA_964648235.1 uncultured Christensenella sp.
ACTTGCCTTTTTCGATCAGGGCTACCTCCAGCCCGCGCCGCGCCGCCGCCTCCGCCACCGTCAGTCCGGCCCCCGTGCCGATGACAACAAGATCAAACATCCAGGATAGTCCGCCTTTCATGCGTTTAATGCACTGTCATTATACCCGGTTTTACCCGGCCGTGCCCATGCACATTCTATAAAAGGATAAAGGAATCCCCGGCAAAGCGCAAGGTCTTTTCGGCGTTTTTTGCCGCGGCTTTGCCGCGGTTTTGCTGTGCCTTTTCTGCCCCGCGCTTTCCCCCTATTGCTTCCCCGCCCTGTGGATGGTAAACTTCTACCAATTTAAAGGGGCAAGGGAGGCCGGGATGAAACGCGACCTGTGCGTATTATGGGAACTGGACGCGGCCAGCCAGGCAAAGCTGGAGGACCTGTCGCGCGCGGCGGCGGGCAGCCCCTTTCTGTGCACCAGCTTCCATCCGCATATTACCCTGGGCTGTTACGAGGGCATTGATGACCGCCGCCTGGGCAGCTATACCCGCCGCTTCGCAAAGCGGGTCAAGCCCTTTCCCATCCGTTTTGAAGAGCTGGGGCTGCTTAACCCCGACCTGCCTGTCTGTTTCCCTGCCTTTCAGGGCGGGTTGAAGGATTATTATTTTGACTTTCACCGCCGGTTTGACAGCTATGCCGACCGCTGGACGGCCGTGGCGCTGGGGCTGTATACGCCCCATGTATCCATCTATTCCAGGGTCGGCGCGCTGGACAGCGCCGCCCAAAGCCGCCTGACGGAAGCCTTCACCCCCTTTGAGGGCCGGGCGGAGGGCCTCAGCCTGTCATGGATACGCGGCGAAGAGGATTATGAAATCATCGAAAGCTATCCGCTTGCGGGCATCGAATAGCATATATTGAATGCCATCGCAAAGGCATTAAAAGCCCTCTGCCCCTCCGCGCGTTTTCTCATTCATTCAGGATTAAATACAAGATAAGTCCAAAGGAATACTCGCCTCCCCTGCCGTTTGCCTGTACAATCAATGCGGTATTTTTATTGTTTTATGTGGAGGGCAGCATGTCATTTGAACGGGTGAAGGCTTATTTGGATACATGGGGTTTGGCGGACAGGGCACAGGAGTTTGACGCGTCCAGCGCCACGGTGCCGCTGGCCGCCCTGGCCGTGGGGGTGGAGGAAGCCCGCATCGCCAAGACCCTTTCATTCCGCGCGGCGGACGGCGGCGCCATGCTGATCGTCGCGGCGGGGGATGCCCGCGTGAATAACCCCGCCTTCAAGGCCCGCTTCGGCTTCAAGGCCCGCATGCTGTCAGCGGAAGAGGCGGTGGAGGAGACCGGGCACGCCGTCGGCGGCGTCTGCCCCTTTGACCTGAAACCCGGCGTCAGGGTCTACCTGGATGAAAGCTTGAAACGCTTTGACCATGTCTACCCCGCCTGCGGCAGCGCCAACAGCGCCGTCAAACTCAGCCCCGATGAACTGGAAGAGATCAGCGCGGGCGAGTGGGTGGCCGTGTGCCGGATTCCCGAAGCGGTTTAGAAGCATTTCAGTATATTTTCGACATCCTAAAACCACCTAAAATTATATATTAAACAGATTATGTTAAAATAACGTCAAGATATTGACGAATTAATCACATTTGTGGTAGGATGCTTCTTGTCCATTAATTATCATTTTAGTGCGCAAGGAGGAATTTCCATGAGTACCATTCGCCGCCTGCTGTGCCTGACGCTCAGTCTGTGCATGGCCCTTTCCCTGACAAGCTTTGCCGCCCCCCAAACCTATGAGGGGGAAGCCAAGGGCTTTAACGACGGCCTGAAAGTCGCCGTCACCCTTGACGATGGCGTGATCCAGAGCGTCACGGTAACCGAAAACAACGAGACCGCCCCCGGCCAGCCCGCGCTTGAAAAGATGCCTCAGGCGATTGTGGATAACCAGAGCATCAACATCGATACCGTCGCCGGCGCGACCCGCACCTCCCAGGGCATTCTGGACGCCGTGGAAGACGCGCTGACCAAGGGCGGCATTGACCTTGCCCCCTACAGCCAGGCGCCCGAAAAGACCGAGAGCGCCGCGGTGGATTATTTCCCGGTGATGGGCTCGTTTGACGTGCCTGCCCAGTGGGATGAAAGCTATGATGTCGTCGTTGTCGGCGGCGGCTTTGCCGGCCTTGCCGCTGCCTATGCCTCGGCGACCAACGGGGCCAGCACCCTGCTGATCGAAAAGCTGTCCACCACAGGCGGCAACAGCGCCATCAACGGCGGCCAGTACGCCGCCTATGTCTCCAAGCGTGCGGAAGAACTGCAAAAGGAGTTCAACCTGGTGCCCGACACCGCCGAAAAGCACATTGAAGATACCATCAAGGGCGGCGACAACATGGGCATGCCCAAGCTGGTCAAGAACATGGTGTATGCCAGCCCCTTCTACCTGAACCTGCTGCTGGACAACGGCCTGGTCATCCGCAACGTGCTGGCCCGTCCCGGCGGACACTACGGCTACCGCACCTATGTGACGGAAAACCAGGTGGGCTCCGACATCACCGATCTGCAGCTGAAGATGCTGAAAGAAACCGACGCGGTCATCATGCTGGAAACCAAGATGGTCGAAGTGTACCGCACCCGTGACGAAGAAAACAGCGTGGTCGGCATCCGCGTCGCCACCAAGGACGGCTACAAGGCCATCCGCGCCAACAAGGGCGTCATCCTGGCCACCGGCGGATTTGGCGCCAACATCGCCATGCGCGAAACCCAGGTGCCCTACCTGTCCAGCGAGATCCCCACGACCAACAACCCCGCCGCCTCCACGGGCGAAGGCATCTACCTGGCCCAGGCCATCGGCGCCGGCACCACGCAGATGTCCAACATTCAGCGCTATCCCTTTGCCGACGCCAACAACGGGGTGCTGGACAAGTTCGCCGTCTGGCCTTTCACCGGCCCCTCCTTTGGCATCGTGTATGTTGATTATCAGGGCAACCGCTATGTCAGCGAAGGCGAACGCCGCGACGTATGCGCCAATGCCGCCGCCAACTCGGGCTTTATTTCCACCTATTCCATCTTCAACTGGGACCTGATCAAAGGCTTTGCCAAGGAAGAAGAGCTGCAGGAAGGCATCGCTTCGGGCCGCGTGCTGGTGGGCGAAACCCTGGCCGATCTGGCCGCGGCGATCAACGCCTACCCCATCAAGGATCAGTTCCCGCAGATCAGCGCGGAGAATTTGACCGCCACCATCGAAAAGCACAACAGCTACATCGATTCCGGCGTTGACCCGGATTTCGACAAGGTGATGAGCAATACCATGGTGAAGCTGGAAAACGGCCCCTTCTATGCCGTCAGCCAGTTCCCCTCCGTGCACCACACCATGGGCGGCCTGGTGATCGACGAGTTTACCCACGTTAAGGACATCTACGGCCAGACCATCCCGGGCCTGTTCGCCGCGGGCGAAGTGACCGGCGGCATTCACGGCACCAACCGCCTGGGCTCCAACGCCGACGCGGATGCCTGCGGGCTGGGCTATGTCTCCGGCTACTATGTGGCCACCGGCGAAATGCCCGACTTTATCCCGGCTGAGTAAACCCCCATCCCCTGTTGGGCAAGCGGATCGCTTGCCCAACAGGCCCCTTATCCCTTTGACGGCATGAAGGCATCCAAAGCGCCCGGCGTTTTGAATGCCTTCATGTTTTTTGCCGAATGAATGATGCAGGCTTGCCCATCGAAGCCTTTGCGATTGACCTCCGTATTATATTGACCTGAATCCATCTATTTGCTATCCTGTTTCTATCAATAAAGCGAGGTTCAAAGCGATGCCTTTTACCCTGGTCCGTCAGGACATCACAAAAATGCAGACCGACGCGATTGTCAACGCGGCCAATACCGCCCTGCAAATGGGCGGCGGCGTCTGCGGCGCCATTTTTAACGCGGCCGGGGCGCAGCCGCTGCAGGCTGCCTGCGACCGGCTTGCCCCCATCCAAACGGGTGAGGCCGTGATGACGCCCGGTTTCATGCTGCCCGCGCGCTATGTGATCCACGCGGCGGGCCCTGTCTATCATGACCATCCGCCCCGGGAAAGCGAGCGCCTGCTGCGCATGGCCTACTCAAATGCCCTGCGGCTGGCGGCAGAGCATCAGCTGAACAGCATCGCCTTTCCGCTGATATCAAGCGGCATCTACGGCTACCCCAAGGACAAGGCGCTTGAGGCGGCCACCTCCGAAATACGCGCGTTTCTTGACAGCCACGAGATGGATATCTACCTGGCCGTCTTTGACCGCGAATCGTTCTCGGCCGGCAAAGAGCTGTTCGGCCGGATTGACAGCTATATCGATCAGCACTATGCCGACCTGCACCTGATCGCCAGAAGTCAAAGGCCAATCGAAGAGATGCCCAAAGCGGTCAGGGAAAAATCACTCTTCCGCAGGCATCCTCCCGCCGACCTGTCTGTGGAAAAAATGCCCTATACCTTGCCCGAGGAGAGCGTGTTTGAAGCGCCGATGCCCCACCTTGCCGGCGCGCCTGACATGCTCAACTCCCTGGTCGCCAACCTGGACGAGCCCTTCTCCGCCACCCTGCTGCGGCTGATTGATTTGAAGGGCAGGACCGATGTGGAGGTCTACAAGCGCGCCAACATGGACCGAAAGCTGTTTTCAAAGATCCGCACCGGCCAGGGCTACACGCCCGGCAAACGCAGCGTCATCGCGCTGGCCATCGCCCTGGAGCTGAGCCTGAGCGAAACCGAGGATCTGTTAAAGCAGGCGGGCTACGCGCTGAGCCACAGCCAGATGTTTGATGTGATCATCGAATTTTTCATCCAAAACAAACACTATGATATTTTTGATATCAATGAGGCGCTCTTTCACTACGACCTGCCCTTGCTTGGCGGATAATCGTGCCGGGCAATCGGACAAAAAGGCCGATTGACTTGTGTCTGCAAAGGCCTTAGAATGGGTATATACCAATCGACCGCTGATTTATGTCCCGCAGGAGCCGGGATTTTTTGCGGCTTATGTACGCAAACGTTTCCGAAAAAGGGGTCGCACACGACAGAAAGGACGGGCCATGTATCTTATTGAAACGCATCTCCACACCAAGGAGGTCAGCAAATGCGCCCACCTGTACGCGGCGCAATCCGCCGAGTTTTATCACCAGGCAGGCTATCACGCCATCGCGGTAACCGATCATTATAATCAGGACACCTGGGACTACCTGGGCATCGACGCGCGCGCCATCGACGACGTGATGCCCCGCTTTATCGAGGGCTATCAGGCCATGCGCGAAGCCGCGGGAAAATACGGCATCCGGGTGTTTCTGGGCGCTGAACTTCGCTTCCTGGAAAACAAAAACGATTATCTTCTTTATAACTTCCCCGCGGACTTGCTGGCCAAGCCGCATGAGGTGATGAGCATGGGCGCGGCTGCCTTTTCAACCTTGGCCCGTGAAGCCGGGGCGCTGTTTATACAGGCCCACCCTTTTAGAAAGGGCTGTGTGCCGGTCGACCCCATGCTGATCGACGGCGCGGAGATATTCAACGCCAACCCCCGCCACCTGCCCTATGCCCGCAACGAGCTGGCGCAAAAAATCGCCGAGCGCGAGGGCAAGGGCTTCATCCGCGTGGCGGGCTCCGATTCTCACCGCACGGAGGACACCGCCCGCAGCGGCCTGCGCAGCAACACGCTGCCGGAAGATTCCGCCGCCTTCGCCGCCCTGCTGCGCTCGGGCGACTACGAGCCCATCATCCTGCCGGGCGTATAACGCAAGCCCTCAAAAAGCCCGCGCGGTCCTTCTAATTCAGGACCGCGCGGGCTTTTTTGCGCATCGGCATCATGATCCGGGCGGCGCGCAGGTCTCCCGTATGACAAGCTCGGGCTGAATCATCCGGTGGGTGATCCGCCCCTCTTCCTCCCCCTCTATCTGCTCGCGCAACAGCTCAACGGCGGATTGAGCCATCTGCTTTTTGCGCTCATCCACCGTCGTCAGGTTGGTGCGCGGCAGGCCGGAAACCCCCGTGTTGCCGACCCCCATCAGGGAGATATCCTGCGGGATGCGGATGCCCCGCTCGTCAGCGGCCTGCATCACGCCAAGGGCCAGCAGATCGCTCGCGGCGAACACGGCGCTGCACGGCCTGCCGGATGAAAACAGCGCCGACGCCAGGGCATAACCCGCGTCCATCGAGGCTTCCGAGTCGCCGCGCGGCAGCGTGAAAGGCTCCAGGCCATGGCGCTCCATGCTTATCCGGTAGCCGCCGCTGCGCTGCGTGTGCGATGCGCTGTCGGCGCGGCAGCCCAGGTACACGATGTCCCGGTGCCCCATGCCGATGAGGTAGTCCGTGCCGATCTGCCCCACGCGAAGGTTATTGATGCCGATCCTGCTGCATACACTGTTTGAAATATGGCCGAAGCTGTCCCCCAGCAGCAGGGTGGGGATGGCCGGCGGATGGGTTCTGAGATACTCCTCCACCTCGCTGCGCGAACTGGCGACGATCACGCCGTCCACCTGGTACCCGGCCAGCCGGTCAAGCAGCTCCCCCAGCCGCTCCACATCGCGCAGCGTATTGCAGACCATGATGGTGTCATTGCCCGCGCGGGCCGCCACTTCAATATGCAGGGCCAGCTCCGCGTAAAAAGGATGGGTGATGTCACGCATCACAAGCGCGATCACATGCGTCCGGCTGGAAATCAGGCTTTGCGCCAGGGAGTTGGCGCGGTAGCCCTCCCTGGCGCAGATCGCGCGGACACGCTCGCGCGTCTGCGCGCTGACCTCGGGCATGCCGTTGAGCGCGCGGGATACCGTCGCGGAGGAAAGGCCGGCAATCCGCGCGATATCCTTGATGGTCACCTGCTTCACGGCGCTTCCTCCTTTGTTGATATCCCGGCGGGGGATGGATCCTGTGGCCCGATTATATCAGCCCGGCAGCTTCTGTGCCAGCCTGTCACCGGGCCGGCCTTCCTGTCAGCGCCGGAAAAACATCATAAAAGCGATGAAAACGGCAACAAAACGTATGATTTTTTACAAACTTCTTGACATCGCGATATGAGCGGTGTTAAAATCGTCAATAATCAATGCAAACGTTTACGGAAACCATGGAAAGTGAAGAAGGCAAGCGCCCGAAACCGGCTGACAACAAGGGATAACTCCATCCACGCGCAGCACGCCGGCATGAAATCCGTAAATCACAGCCCCTTTGCCAAAGGCTCGGCCAAGGGCATCGGGAGAAAGAAGGTGCTTTACCTGCATGGAAAAGACTGCCCAATACTCCAAATCCAAACGCCTGACCAATCAGATCAAAGCGCTCGTCACCAATCCATATAACATTATCGTCTTGGTGGCAATCATCCTGCTGAGTTATCTGATCCTTGTGCCGCTGCTGGACATGGTTTCCACCTCCTTCACGCTGTCGGCCAGGGACGCGCGGCGCCTCAAGGGCGAGGCCGGTCAGTTTTCACTGTACTACTGGCAGCGCCTGCTTACCGGTAACCTCAGCGGCACCTTGCTTTACACGCCGCTGCGCAACTCGCTGATGATCGCGTTTTTTGTATCTCTCTTCTCGATCATTCTTGGCTCCTCGCTTGCCTGGCTGATGGTCCGCAGCGACCTGCCCGGGAAAAAATACTTTTCTCTGGCTGTTATCGTCCCGTATATGATTCCCTCCTGGTGCAAGTCACAGGCCTGGCTGAGCGTGTTCAAAAACACGCGCATCGGCGGCGCGCCGGGCTTTCTGACGGCCATGACCGGCCTGGAAACACCGGACTGGCTGGCCTACGGCCCCGTCGCCATTATCGCGGTGCTGACGCTTCACTACTACGCCTACGCCTACCTGCTGGTTTCGGCGGCGCTCAACTCCATCAACTCAGAGCTGGAGGAGATGGGCGGCGTGCTGGGCGCCAACAAGACGACCATTTTGCGGCGCATTACCCTGCCGCTTGTCCTGCCCGCCATGCTGTCCGCCGTTATCCTGACCTTTTCCAAGGCCATCGGCACCTTTGGCGTCATTAACTTTCTGGGCAGCAAGGTCAATTTCAATACACTGTCAACAACGCTGTATCAAAACATCAAATCGCAAAACACCCCGATGGCTTTCACCATGGCGGTGGTTATGATCATCATTGCCTCCCTTACCGTTTGGATCAACCAGCGGCTGCTGGGCTCCCGCAAGTCCTTTGCCACCATCGGCGGCAAGGGCGGGCGCAGCACACCGATCCCTCTGGGCAAGCACCGCATCCCCATCACTGTACTTGTCACTGCTTTCTTTGCCATCGGCATCATCATGCCCATCGGCATCCTTGTCCTGCAATCCTTCATGATGCGCGACGGCGTGTGGTCGCTGTCCAACCTCAGCACCTATTACTGGATAGGTGACGGCAGCAACAAGGATATCATGGAGGGTTTGCCCGGCATCTTCCGCAACGCAAGCTTCCTCAGCGCGCTCAAAAACTCCTTATTGCTTACCTTTACCACGGCCATCTTCGGCACCATCTTCGGCCAGATGCTTGGCTACATCTGCGCCAAGGGCCGGGGCAAGCTTCACGGCCGCGTTGTCGAGCAAATGGTATTTATCCCCTACCTGATCCCCTCCATCGCCTTCGGCGCGATCTATTTATCCATGTTTTCAGTCCAGCGCGGGCTGATCCCCTCGCTTTACGGTACCTTCACCCTGCTGGTGCTGGTATCGGTTGTAAAACACCTGCCCTTCGCCTCCCGGGCCGGCACCTCCAACATGCTGCAGATCGGCGCGGAGCTTGAGGAGGCCGGTATGATCGAGGGCGCGGGCTTCTTCCGCCGCTTCCGCTCCATCGTCTTCCCGCTGGCCAAAGGCGGGTTTATCTCCGGCTTCATGCTGATCTTTGTATCGATCATGAAGGAGCTTGACCTGATCATCCTGATCATTACGCCCAAGATATCCACCCTGCCCTACCTGGCCTTCCAGTATCAAAACGGTTTCTTCCCCCAGGCCTCCAGCGCGGTCGCGGTCGTGATGTTCACCCTGGTCTTCCTCGTCTACGCGCTGGCCAACCTGTTCGGCGACGCCGACCTGGCCAAGAGCATGGGCGGATAAAACCGGCACCCTCAGCGCATTGAAGGATTTATACAAGATCGAAGAAACGGAGAATGGATCATGAGCAGGATCGAACTGAAGAATATCAACAAATACTACGGCAAGAACCATGTCCTCAAGGACCTTGACCTGGTCATCGAGGATGGGGACTTTATGACGCTGCTGGGCCCGTCGGGCTGCGGCAAGACGACCACCTTGCGCGTGGTCTCCGGCCTTGAGAAGCCCCAAAGCGGTACCATCCACATGGACGGCAAGGAAATGGTCAACGCGGCCGAAGCGCACTTCGAGCCGCCGGCGGCGCGCGGGCTTAACCTCGTCTTCCAGTCCTATGCCCTGTGGCCGCATATGACTGTATTTCAAAACGTAGCCTTTGGCCTGCAGGTCAAAAAGATCGATAAAAAAACCATCGAACAGAAAGTCGGTCAGGCGCTGGAACGCATGCAGATCGGCGAATACGCCAAACGTTATCCCAATGAGCTGTCCGGCGGCCAGCAGCAGCGTGTGGCCATCGCCCGCGCCATCGTATCCGAGCCCGGCCTGCTGCTGCTTGATGAGCCTCTGTCCAACCTTGACGCCAAGCTGCGCGTCGACATGCGTTCGGAACTCAAGCGCCTGCACAACGAGACCGGCTCAACCATCATCTATGTTACCCATGACCAGATCGAAGCCCTGACCATGTCCACCAAGATCGCCATCTTCTTTGAAGGTGTGCTCATTCAGGTGGCCCCGCCTCTGGATATCTACAACAACCCCGCCGATCTGCGCGTGGCTGACTTTATTGGCAACCCCCGCATCAACCTGGTCGACGGCAAGGCCTCCCTGCAGGGCGATACCCTGAGCGTAACAAGCGCCGCGGGGCATGTGTTCCGCTTTGACCGCGAGGACATGGCCGATGAGTTTAAGGACGCGTCCGGCTTTGAGGCGGTGCTCGGCATCCGCCCCGAACAGATCGGCCTGAGCAAGAAGCATTCCTCACCCGATGCTATCGCGGCCAAGGTATACACCGTCATGCCCGCAGGGTCTGAGACGCTGGTGACCGTCAAACTTGGCGAAAGCCAGATTATCATCAAGGAGCTGGGCAATACCACCTATAAGCCCGATCAGACCGTCTACCTTACACTTGATCCCAAAAAGATAAACGTATTTGATAAGGCAAGCGGACGCCTGGCCAAGTACGCCATCGCGGACGACACCGAGGATGAGGAATAAGGCCGAGAACCTTGCGCAATGGTCATTGCGTGAAATATAAAGGAGGAACCCCTATGTTCGGAACAAAAAAATTGCTGGCCCTGTTGCTGGCAGCCATCATGCTGATGTCTGTGACCGCCCTGTCTTTTGCGGAAGAACCGCAAACCGTCGCAGATCTCCGGCCCGACGAAGCGGATATGACGGAGTGGGAAAAGGTTTCAGGCATCTGGAACTGGGACGAGACCGAGGAAGAGATCTATGAAAAGGCCAAACTTGAAGGCACCGTAACGCTCTACTCCATTTCCTCGCGCAGCCCCAAGGTGGCCGAGGACTTCAACGCCAAGTATCCCGGCGTTGTCTGCACCCCCTTTGACATCTCGACCAATGAGCTGCTTGAGAAGGTCACGCGCGAGTATGACGCGGGCGTTAAAAACGCTGACGTTGTCCACATCAAGGATCAGGACGGCGCCTTGTGGATGGAATATGTGCAGGAAGGCAAGTTCTATGCCTACCAGCCCTCTGATATCATGGCGCACATCGACCCCGCCCTGAGGACGACCTCCACACCCCTGTACATTGAACTGACACAACTGTATTACAACACCGAAGCCCATCCCGACGGCTCACCCGTGAAATCCCTGTGGGATCTCACCAAACCCGAATGGAAGGGCCGCATTCTGATGGTCAATCCCATGGACAACGTGTCCTGGACATCCTGGCTGACAAGCTTTGTCATGAAAGAAACCGCGAACGCGCTGGAAGCCGAGTATGAAGAAGTTTTCGGCGAACCGCTGGTTCTTTCCGAGGGCTGCGAAAACGCCGGCTACGAGTTCCTCAAGCGTCTGCACGCCAACTCCCCCATCTATACCTCCTCCAGCGACGAGTCTGTTGAGGCCGTCGGTACGCGCGGTCAGACAAACCCGCCGATCTGCTTAGGCGCTTCCAGCAAACTGCGCAAAAACGAGACCAACGACTGGGCGCTTGCTCCTGTCAACCTGACGCCCAACACAGGCATCCCGGCCATTAATACGCTGTACATTGTTGAAGGAGCCGAACATCCCTACGCGGCCAAGCTGCTTACGCGCTTCATGCTGGGCGGCACCGACGGCACCGACAAGGGCTACGCCCACTTCAACACCCTGGGCGGATGGCCTGTGCGTGATGACATCGCTCCCGCGGAAGGCTCCATGCCCTATTCTGAAATCAACGTAGCTCAGTTCTACCCGCTGGAAGTCTATGAGACCATCGGCGACGTGGTCGATTTCTGGCTCGGTTTGGGTTACTGATCTGACTGACAAAGCGGGGTGCGGTGCATCCGCGCCCCGCTTTGTATACAGCTTTATGCCCGTCGGCATGGTTTAACGAATACCAATAAAATGCTATAATGTATTCTTGGCGTTAAGCAGATTTGCCTGAAGGGTTTGAGCGCTGAAATGACACGCCATTTTTATCCCAAATGACAGGAGGTTTTAAGGATGTCTCTGATCACCCGCAGAACAGACCCTTCCCTGATGTGGAGCTTCCTGTTGTCTCTCGTCTTCCTTGCGGTCTACGCGGCAGCCTATGCCCTGCTGACCGAACCGCTGCACCGCCTGCTCACGTTTCCCGGGAAACCGCTGCTTTCCTCTGTGATCCATATCATCATCATCTCATCTGTCGGCTCGGCGGTCTGCTGTCTGGCTTTTTTCTTGCCCAACCGCCGCATCCCGCTGTTGGCATTCGGGTGGGTGGCTTTTTTCTTCGTCCTGCTGTTTGCGCTCAGCCTGATTTTTTTTGAAGGTGAAAAACGCGCGAACCTTTTTACCTTCCTGCTGGGTTTCGCGTTGGGTCCGGCCTTGATCGGCAACGGGTTTGCCTGGGGCATCCGCCTTCTGATCAAAAGAAAAGAGGATCAGTGAAATACCGCGTCACCATCAAGGATATTGCCGCCGCCGCGGGGGTCAGTTACGGCACCGTTTCCCGCGCGTTGGCAGACAGCCGGGAAATCAGCGAACCGACCAAGAAGCGCATCCGGGCCCTGTGTGATCAGATGGGCTACGTCCCCAATCTGGCGGCGCGCAGCCTGGTGACAAACGCAAGCCATGTGATCGGCCTGCTGGTGCCCGATATCTCCAACCCCTATTTTGCCCATATTGCCATGGAGATTGAGGCGAGAGCTTCCGAGGCAGGCTACCAGCTGCTGGTGTGCAATTCAATGCGCTCGGCAGAGCTTGAGTATACGGCGGCGGAGCGTCTTTTGCGCCAGCAGGTCGACGGGCTGATCGTATCCGCGTTTACCCGCGGCAGCATGATGGCGCTTCGCGGGCTGTGCGGATCCCTGCCCGTCGTATATCTGGGCGACAACCATGACGGCGACTGCTGCTATGTAAGCACGGACAATACGCGGGGCGGCTATCTGGGCGGACAGTATCTGACCAGCCTGGGCCACCGCCGCATCGCCTTCCTGGGCGGCCGCGCGAGCTCGGCCACCAACTCTGCCCGGTTGAAAGGCTTTCATCAGGCCATGGAGGAGGCGGGGGCTGAACCTGTCATTGTCGAGTGCCCTCCGGAGCTTGACTATACCACGCGTTATATCACGCTGGCCCGCCAGTTCCTCACGTCAGATCACGGCGCAAGCGC
>CAZYKQ010000029.1:12932-18017 GCA_964648235.1 uncultured Christensenella sp.
GATATCAGCCAGCCCTCCTTGATCGTGCGGGGCAGCTGTCAAAACATCAGGATGCAATGACAAAAGAACGGAGACAAGACATGAAAGAAATTGCCTATGCTCAACGCCTGCGTTTGGCGCAGGACATTCCCGCGCTGGGGCAGGCTGCCGTGATGGCCTCGATGGAGCAGTTCACCGCCCCGCCCGAGGTATACAACCTGCGCCCCGCACCGCCTGATCATGCCATGCCGATCAAGGCCGTCGTCTTTAACATGGAGCGCGGAGCATACCTCAGGGAATCCGCTGATTTCATTCGTGATTGCCCCGATCTGCAGCAGGCCGACGTTATTTTGGCCAACGAACTTGATGACGGAATGTGCCGGACCGGTTGCCGGGATACCGCCCGGGAACTGGCCGACCTGCTGCACATGAACTACACCTACGCCCTTGAGTTTGTGGAGCTGGTCAATCCAGACGATCCGAAAGGCTATCACGGCAACGCCATCTTTTCCCGCTGGCCCATCCGCTGGGCAAAGACGCTTTACCTGCCGGAAAGCTATAATTGGTACAATGACAGGCAAAAGCGCATCGGCGGGCGCGTGGCGATCTTTGCGCTGCTGGATACGGGCGATCGTCCAACGGGCCTTATCTGTGTCCACCTGGAAAACCGCACCGACGGCGCGGGCCGCGCAAAGCAGCTGCAAGCGGTGTTCGAGGAAGCGGCCCGCCTGTTTGATCCCGATGTGCCGGTCATTTTGGGCGGTGATATGAACACAAACACCTTTGACGGCAATGATCCCGCCCAGGCGGAGGCGATGCTGTCGGAGCAGCGCGCCGGCGCGCCGGCGCGGGATATAGCCGCCAGTGAGCCCCTGCTTCCCCTGGCCGAAAGCTTCGGCTATGACTGGCGCAGCTTTGATACCTCCTCCACGACCCGGCGCAAGCCGATGCCCGGGGGTGAGCTGTACCTGCAGCTGGACTGGATCATGACCAAGGGCATGGTTTGCGCCGGGCGGGGCCATGTTTCCACCTTAAAGGAGCATTGCGGGTTTGCGCGGGAGGGCAGCGCCCTGGCCGCCTTCACCGGCAGGCAGCTTTCCGACCATGACGCCGTCTGGGCCCTCTGCCGCCGCAAGGCCGATATCACGACCGTGCTGTTTGACATGGGCGGCACCCTTGAGGATGTGCGCCCTGACGAGGGCGGTATCTGGCGCATGACGGACCTGTTGATGAGCCAGCTGGAGGCATTGGGCCATCGGGTGACGCAACCCCGGGAGGAGTTTGCCCGTTTGCTGGGCGAAGGCCTCAAGCGCTACAAGGCTTACTCGCAGGGCAAGCTGTGCGAGCTGCCTGTGCCGGAGATCTGGGCAGATTTTTATCTGAAGGATCTTGGCGTCAGCCGGGACCTCATCGAAACCTACGCCGAGCAGTTTATCGGCCAATGGGAGGTAATCTATCATACGCGCAGCCTGCGCCCCGGCGCCAAGGAGATGCTGGAAACCTTGCGCGCCGCCGGGTATCGTTTGGGCGTCGTATCCAATAACGCTTCCTTTTATTCGGTCTTTGACATGCTGAAGCTCTATGGGATACGCCATCTGTTTGAGGAGGTGACGGTATCAAGCGTCACGGGTTTCCGAAAACCCGCGCCGGAGATTTTCCGCATCGCCATGCTCCATATGAACGTGCGCCCGGAAGAATGTGTCTATGTGGGTGATACGGTCTCGCGCGATATCATCGGCCCCCGGCTTGCGGGAATGGCTTATACCATTCGCATCAATTCCGAACTGACCGCGATGAGCGACGAGGTGCTGACCGCGCCCGTAAGCGGCGCTGATTATGAAATCGGCACGCTCGGCGAGATACCGGGCATCCTTGAAAATCTGAAGAAAAATCGCTGAGGGATCTCTCCTTCAGCGTCAATCAAAACAGGGGGCACAGGCTCCCGGGAAAGGGTACATCAATGAAACAAATCTATGATACGCTGGTCGTCGGCCCCATTTCGCTTGACCAGAACATCGACCATGAAGGAAATGAGCGCCGGGAGGTCAGCGGAGCCATTGTCCAATCGGGCTTTGCCGCGGCCAACAGCGGCAACAAGACAGCCATTTTCACCAAACTCAACCCCAAGGACGCGGACCCCGAAGCCGTTTTCGCGGGGACCGGCGCGGATGTTTTCTGGAAGCCCTCCGCCGAAACCTGCTCGATTCGAAATCAGTACTTTACCCCGGATAAGGAGCGCCGTGACTGCCGCTCCATGGGCAAATGCGATCCCTTCCTCTTTGAAGAATTTCCGGACATCCAGACCCGCATCTACCACTTTGCCGGCCTGGTCTTCGGCGACTTTGACGGCAAGTTGTTTCGTCAGGCTGCCGGTACCAAGGCCAAGGTTGCGATGGATGTGCAATGCATGCTCCGACATGTGGAGGAAGACCTGTCCATGCAGTTTCATGACTGGGCCGACAAGAGGGAGTATCTTCCCTTTATTGACTTCCTGAAAACAGACGCGGCTGAAGCCAAAATACTGACAGGCCTGGATGATCGCAAGGAGGCGGCCAAGGTTCTGCACGACTGGGGCGCCAAGGAGATCATGATCACCCACAACACCGAGGTGCTCATCTATGACGGCCGGCAGGCATACACGGCTCCCATCGTCGCGCGCAACCTTTCCGGCCGCACAGGCCGGGGCGACACCTGCTTTTCTGCCTATATCACCGAGCGTCTGCGCCGAGGCATTCCCGAAGCCCTGCTGTACGCGGCCGCGCTCGTCTCCCTGAAGATGGAGACCCCGGGGCCTTTCAAGGGCACAAGGGCGGATGTCGAGCAATACATCGCGCAGATGTATCCCGCGGCGCAGGCCTGACAGACTGGCTATATCCTCTGCTTGAATTTGTCGCTTTTCAAGCGACCAGTTCCGATCCAATCTCTTGTATTCTTAGCCCATCACATAAAGGAGGGCGAAGGACATGAAAAAGGGATTGACGGAACTGGTTTTCATTTTGGACAAAAGCGGCTCGATGGGCGGGCTGGAAACCGATACCATCGGCGGTTACAACGCCATGCTGGCAAAGCAAAAGGACGTAGAAGGCGAGTGCCGCATCACCACGGTGCTGTTTGATCACCGGTATGCCCTGCTGCACGACCGCACCGATATCCGCGCGGTCAGCCCGATCACGCAAAAGGAATATCAGGTCGGCGGCACAACGGCCCTGATCGACGCCATGGGGCGCACCATCGACAAAATAGGGAACGCCCAGAAGCATACCGCAGAGGATTACCGGGCTGAAAAGGTGATGTTCGTCATCATCACCGACGGTCAGGAGAACGCCAGCCGCTCCTACACCGCCAATGATGTCAAAATGATGGTGCAGCGGCAGAAGGAACGATTCGGCTGGGAGTTCATCTTCCTGGGGGCCAACATTGACGCGGTGGAAACAGCGGGTCACTTCGGCATCAGCGCGGACAGGGCTTCGGACTATGTCTCCGACAGCCTGGGCACACAGCTCAACTTCCGCGCAATGAGCGCCATGGTCGCCGAGTTCCGCAACACGGACAGCATCTCCGACTGCCACCTGGGAGAGATCCGACAGGATGCGAAAAGCAGGGGAAAGTAAGAAAACACGGTCATCCCAATAAGAATCTTGATAAAGCTCAAACTTTCAACGATGTCTGATGGCTTACAACAGGTAACAAGCATAGCTAAAAGACCCTGCTCTCTTCCGGACAGCAGGGTCTTCAGCCATTCCGGGCAACAGCCCGCATACTTCATGCTTTGATTCCGCGTCAGGGATCCGATCCCTTTTCCCGGATGCTTCCCTTACTTCGCTGCCCTTTCCCGCAGATAATCCGCAAACTTTTCCATGGCTGTTTTCAACTCATCCGCCTTTGGCAGCATGACAATGCGCAGGTGGTCAGGTTTATCCCACTCAAAGCCGGATCCGGGAATCACCAGGATCTTCGTCGCGTGCAACAGATCGTAGCAAAAGGCACGGTCGTCATCAATTTTCAGCAGTTTGGTATCCAGCTTGGGAAACAGGTAAAAAGCGGCTCTGTTGGGCACGAGGCTCAGCCCGGGCGCGTCCTTTAGCGCCTCCATCGTCACACGGCGCTGCTCGTAATAGCGGCCGCCGGGCAGCATCATGTCGCGGGTGCTCTGGAAATCCTGCAGCGCGGCAGGCAGGGCAAGCTGCATCATGGCATTGGCGCACAGGCGCATGGCCGCCAGGCGGGTCACGGCGTAGGCAAGCTCCTTGGTATCCTCCTCCCGGCCGCTGATCACCATCCACCCGCTGCGCATGCCGCAGATATGATGTGACTTGGACAAGCCGTTCAGCGTGATCACCGGGAGATCGGGTGCCAACGCCGCCGTGGCATGGTGGACACAATCTTCATACAGCAGGCGGTCATAAATCTCATCGGAGAAAATCACCAGCTTATGCTCGCGCGCGATGTCGATGATGCCTTCCAGCACTTCCCTGGGGTAGACCGTGCCGGTCGGGTTGTTGGGGTTGATGATGACGATGCCGCGCGTCTTTGAAGTGATTTTCTTTCTGATATCCGAGAGATCCGGATACCACAGCGACTGCTCATCGCAATAATAATAGACAGGTTTTCCTCCGGCCAGCCTGGCCGAGTTGCTCCACAGGGTATAGCAGGGCGTGGGCATCAACAGCTCATCCCCCGAGTTCAGGAAAGCCGACAACACCATGCTGGCCAGCTCGCTGACGCCGTTGCCCAGGTAGATGTCATCCATGCCAATGCCTTCAAGGCCCCTGTTTCTGTGATAATCAAGAATGGCCTGCCGAGCCTCGGGCATGCCGCGCAGATCGGAGTAAGGCACCGCCTTGTCCATTCCAGCGAGCAGAGCCGTGCGAATAGCTTCCGGCATTTCAAAACCAAAGATGCCGGGGTTGCCGGTATTCAGCTTCAGCACCGGGATTCCCTCCCGCTGCATCCGCAGCGCCTCCTCATACAAGGGCCCCCGGATATCGGAGCGAACCTCTGCCATACGCTCTGCTTGATGGATCATGCGCTTGACCTCCCGTGACTTTTGATTCATTTAATGTACCATTGACAAGGCCATCGGTCAATGGTACAGGGCCAATCAAA
>CAZYKQ010000030.1:0-14742 GCA_964648235.1 uncultured Christensenella sp.
TCGTCGGATATGTATTGATCTGGTTTATCTGGAAACCCTGATACGGATTCAGAATCTCAAGAGAGTGTCAGGCTTGGACACTGTCCATGAAATGATGCATTTGCTGCAAGAGAGCAAAGCTGACGCTGTTTATATACGGCAAGAGATATAACAATTTAACTAACAGAAAAGGAGAAAACCGATATGATCATGACGACGACGGCAGGCATCGAGGGAAGCAGCGTATCTGCGTATAAAGGAATTGTATTTGGTGAAGTGATCACGGGAATCAATGTGATCAAGGACATCGGCGCGGGCCTCAGGAATTTCTTTGGCGGGCGCTCCCAGGGCTATGAGGATGAGCTGCTCATGGCGCGTGAGCAGGCCTTGAAGGAAATGGAACAGCGCGCGCCGCTCAGCTGGGCGCGGATGCTGTCATAGGCGTTAAAATGGATTATGAGGTGCTTGGGGCCGACAATGGCATGCTGATGGTGACCTGTTCAGGCACCGCGGTCAAACTGGCATAAACCAGGGCCTTTGCGAGGCATCACCTCATAATATAAGTCGGCATTAAAAAGAATATCCCGCACGGCGTTATGCCGGGCGGGATGATTTCTGTTTTGTATTACCGGCTGAAGCTCATGATTTCCCTGATCGTCAGATCCGGGCTGTCATCCTGCACCAACTGCAGGATCCTCTCCTTATCTTCGCCCACGGCGAGGATGGGGCGAAAATCGTTATCGGGAAGGGTGCCGGTGGTCAGCACGGGAAGCAGCCGCAGGGTGGTTTCTTTGAGCTCGCGGCCCTCAAAATCAAGCAACACCTGCGCCATCATCCCATCGAAGGTTTTAAGCTTCAGGTTGCCGCCAAAGGTGAAGTTGCCCAAGGAATAGACGATCAGGCGCCCCTTGTACTCCTCGATGCCCTGCACGACATGCGGGTGCATGCCGATGATGAGATCGGCGCCCGCGTCGATGATGGCATGCGCAATCTTAGTTTGAAGATCGTTATGTTGTGCGGCGTATTCCTGGCCCGCGTGGATGGTGTAGACAATGAAGTCACATCCCGCCTCCCGCAGGGCGCGGATTTCTTCCCCCGGCAGAGCGGGTTTCTGTCGGTAGGTCGTCTCCCGGATGCCGCCGAAGCCTATTTTTAAGCCCTGGTGCTCGTGGATATAGGTATCGCCGTAGCCGAAATAAGGGATGCCTGCCCCCTCCAGAGCCTGACGCGTGCTGTTATGCCCGGCGATGCCATAATCGCGCATGTGGTTGTTGGCCAGGCCTGCGATTTCGATGTTCCCGGCGGGCAGGATGCCGGCAAACTCCGTCGGCCCGCGAAACCAGTGCAGCTTCTGCTCGGCTTTGCTTCTAGTGTCATCCTTCAAGACACCTTCCAGGTTGATAATGCTGAGATCATCCGCGCTTAACACCTCATAAACGCCCGAAAAAGGCCAGTCGTAGCCCTTGTCGGCGATGAACCGGTCAAACGATTCGGGAAGTTTGCGGCTTTTTTCCTCGCTGCCCAAAACGCAGTCTCCGGTAAAGGTCATGGTTATTCTGTCACGTCCGGCCAGCGGTGGCGCTGCCTGGAGCGGCTGCTGATCGGCCTGCGCAGGGGAAACCTCGCTTGCTTGCGGCACCGCCGCGCCGGAAGCTTCATTTGTAACGATAAAGGGGTTTTCCATCACAATGGGGGCTGCCTCATCCGGCTGGTCACCGGGCGTGCCCGGTATGGACGCGCCCAGTTCCTGCAGCCTGACTGCGCGCGCCTGCGGGTCGTCCAGCACAAGCACCTTGGTATTGCGAGGCAGCCGACGCCACAGCCACTCGGCATTCATGCCCTTGCTGTCCGGGATGGGGGTGATGCGCACACAGCCGTTGGAAGCCTTTTTACCCAGTTCGGGCAACTGACTGGTGAAGTCCTTGCTGCCCGAGACGAGGCGGTGACCCACCTCATGCATCAGGTTGCCGCCGTCGATGCGGATGGCAAAATCATAGCGGTGGCCCTCGCTGTCAAAGCTGGCGATCCGTTTTTGGGTAATGAAGGCGCCGGCCCGGGTCTCACGGAACAGCTTGTTGCGGGTCATCAGGCCGGTGCTGACATCAAGCGTGCCCAGCAAGCGGGCGCCCTCCCAAACAGTATCGTCAGCCTGGTAGACATACATTTTTTGGGCAACCTTATCAATCAGCAGGCCCCAGCCGGGGTGAGGCTCGATCATTTTCAGCTTATCCTGCCGGATATAGCCTTCGATGTAGCTGCCGTCATCCGTTGCCCATGCGCCCACGCGGGCATAGCCGTCCGACAGCAGGTCCAGGATGATCAGCCCGGCCGTCTGCCCGTGGACATGACCGATCATCTTACCGCCCGGGCTGTCCGTAATAGGCGTATGGCTTAAATCGCCCTCATCAACGACAGCCATCGGGGCCATCATGGCCTGCCAGACGCCCTGCGTATCGATCTGTTCGGGCAGATAATCACCCGCTTTGGTGATTTCAAGGGGAAGAGGAGCCCGGGGCGCGGTTATTTCAAAGGAAACGGCTGCCCGTTCCTCCTGTCGGTCCCTGGTGACAAAGTTCAGGATATAGCGGCCCGGCTCGACCAGTTTGTTGTCGACTTTGCCGTCCCAGATGAAGGAGCTGGGCCTGTTTGCTTTACGCTGCACAGTCCATACCCGCAGCGCCGCCCCCTTGATTTCGTCCTGAAACAGGGAGATCCGCAGGCTGCCGTCCTTGGCCAGCATATAATCCACCGCAAAATCCGCCATTTGATTTTGAGCGATCGCGGCATGGGAGCCGGCGCAGTAAATCAGCTGGCGGTTGTCTTCCGGCTCTTCAACCAGAGCGGGGAAGGCGATCATCACCAAAAACGCGGAGCAGATCAGCAGCAGGGCTGCAAAACGGGACTTCATGGCGAACTTCATTTTCGATGTCATCATTTCTTCAGTTTGATTTTGCTGGTCACCATATTCAACGCGTACTCATAGTCTTCCGGGGCGGAGGTGTTCAAGGTCATGAACACAAAGGAATAGGGCCGATACAGCTTGATGCGCCCTGCGTGGGGGCGCAGGCTGTAGCGCCTGGCGTCCTGCCAGGTCAGGTATTCTTCATGCGCCATATAAAAAGCTTGTCCCTCAGGGTTTTGCTGGATCGCCCGGGGATCGTACCGCAGGCCCCTTGACCAGCAGCGAAGGCGGCCGGGCTTGATCCACGTGCGTTTCAGGACGCCCTTGGGGTCAATGACATACTGCACGTTCTCGTGCCCTTGCAAGGCCAGCAGCAGCAACGCAACGCCAATGGCGCCGAAATACAGCTGCACCATCTGCGGCAGTATGCCGGAGTCGGTCAAAAAAATGATCGCCCGCGAGCCCGTCATGATATATTCCAGCGCCAGCATCAGTGAAATCAGCAAAGCCAGGGCCATCAGCGGCAGGCGGAACACCTGGCCCAGCTTGACCGTATCGCCAAGCGGCATGCGGTAATCTGACCAGATATAACGGGCAGAGGTGCCCGGAAGGGCTTTTCCGCAGCTTTCGCAGACATTGTTGACATTCTGCCGCTGGCATTTGTTGCAGTAGTAGATAAACACAGTTCCTCCTCAAGACATGGAAACTGAGGAAAGTATAGCATCCCAAGGATGAGGAAGGCAAACTTGGGAGATTTTTGTTACAACCGGTATGCCGGTGATTTACGTGGTTTTTCCTTTTCTTGTCAACAATGAATAAACTTTTGTTCTCTTTTTATAAAATCTGCCGATTAATTGCTTGACATATGTCGAATCTGTCCCTTAAAATGAAGGAGTCCGGCAGACAGGCGGAATGATATCCGCTTGTGCTTGCTGTTTAGATACACTACCAGGCTTATTGTCAACAGGCGGCCGCAAGGGTGCGGGCCTTTCATTCATACAGTTTTCTTGGGATTTTTAGGACTGTCTGAGCGTAATGCTTCTTCGTGTATACATTCAGCGAGCAGCCGAGGGGGTGCGAACCCTCCCGGTTTTTTGCGTTGGACGGGGCAGGGCTTAGAACCCGGCGCCCTTATGAAGATTGAATGAAAACGGTTTACCACCAAAGAAGGAGGATCAGATGTCCCCAATTGTAGCCATCCTGCTGATGGTTTTGGCCGGCGTGCTGGGAGCAATCCTGGGGTTTATGTACCGCAAGCAGGTCACCGAGCAGAAGATCGGCCGCGCTGAGCAATACGCCAATGACCTGCTCAACGATGCCACCCGCAAAGCCGAAGAACAAAAGAAAGAAAGAATCCTTGAAGCAAAAGAAGAGGTGCTGCGCTTAAAGCAGGACCTGGACCGCGAGATTCACGACCGCAGGGCCGAGCAGCAGCGCAGCGAGCGCCGTGTCGCTCAGCGCGAAGAGACCCTGGACAAGAAACTGGACAACCTTGAAAAGCGCGAGGAGCGCCTGAACCGCAAATCCGAAGAAATCCAAGCGGCCCTGGACGAGGCCGAAAACCTGAAAAACCTGCAGGCAACAGAACTTGAGCGCATTGCCGGCATTACAGCCGACGAGGCAACCCAGATCATCATCAGCCGCGTGCAGAAGGAAGCCTATCACGACGCCGCCGCCTCCGTTCGCGAGATCGAGCAAAAAGCCAAGGAGGAGGGCGATAAGAAGGCCCGCAACATCATTGCCCTGGCCATTCAGAAATGCGCTTCCGACCATGTCGCCGAGAGCACCGTTTCTGTCATCACCCTGCCCAATGACGATATGAAGGGGCGCATCATAGGCCGCGAGGGCCGCAACATACGCGCCCTGGAAACCGCCACCGGCGTTGACCTCATCATCGATGACACCCCGGAAGCCATTATCCTTTCCGCCTTTGATCCGGTTCGCCGGGAGATTGCCCGCATCGCGCTGGAGAAGCTTCTGCAGGACGGGCGCATCCATCCCGCCCGCATTGAGGAGATGGTGGAAAAAGCCAAGCGTGATGTGGATGAGCAGATTAAAGAAGCCGGCGAACAGGCCGTCTTTGAGACCGGTCAGCACGGCATGCACCCTGAGATCGTCCGCCTGCTGGGCCGGATGAAGTACCGCACCAGCTATGGCCAGAATGTCCTGAAGCACTCCATCGAGGTCAGCCATCTGGCCGGCTTGATGGCCGCCGAAATCGGAGGCGATGTGCAAATCGCCAAGCGCGCGGGCCTGCTGCATGACCTGGGCAAGGCCGTCGACCATGACCAGGAGGGCACGCACGTCTCCCTTGGCGCCGAGATCGCCCGCAAGTACCGCGAGAGCCCGGAAGTCATTCACGCGATCCTGTCCCATCACAATGATGTAGAGCCCACAACAGTCGAAGCCGTCCTGGTTCAAGCCGCTGACGCAATCAGCGCGGCGCGGCCGGGCGCGCGCCGCGAGTCGCTTGAAAACTACATCAAGCGCCTCACCAAGCTGGAGGAGATTGCTAACAGCTTCCAGGGCGTAGACAAAACCTTCGCCATCCAGTCCGGCCGGGAAGTACGTATCCTGGTCAAGCCCGATGACGTCAACGACGAAGGCACCAAGGTGCTGGCCAAAGAGATCGCCAAACGCATCGAGAACGAGATGGAGTTCCCCGGTCAGATCCGCGTGAACGTGATCAGGGAGACCAGAAGCGTAGAGTACGCGAAGTAAAAACTGAATTTAAACTGAATTAAATCAGGAGGGCCGCGATGAGAGTCGCGGCCCTCTTTTAAACAAACAAATACGCTTTGTATGGAATGCCGTCGTTTCTTCAAGGGCTCTCCTTTTGATGAGGTCATCCTGATGATCCGATTAAGAGAATATGCCAAGGGTATATTTTTATCCTCCTGTTACGCTTCGGATTTGGGAAGGAGAAAATTTATTGCCTTATACCCGCACCATGAGCTTGGTTCTATTCATTCTTTTTCTCCCGTGGCTGGCGGAGGCCGCCGCGGACGCTTCCGGGTTGAAGCGGGAAGAGGAAGGCTCTGTGCGGCTTGCCGTGTTCTCCTGGCAGAAAAACCATAGCACTGACGAGACGCTGCGCGATGAAATGTTTGAGGTTCTGGCTGGGATAGGCGCAAACGAAGTATATCAAAACCTGGACGACGAAGCGGCGTCTTCGTTTATTCGGCAGGCCTATGACAGAGGGATCGATGTCTACCTGCTTTCCGGCCAGCCGGAGTGGGGATTGGATCGCGAAGCCGGGCGGATGCGCAGGGAAGTCCGGCGCGCCGCGCGGCTGAGGGAAGAATCCGGCGGCCTTGGCCCTGCCGGGCTGGTTTTGGATGTAGAACCCTATCTGACCTCCTCCTATGAAAGAAATCCGCAGCGGGCAATGGACAGGTTTGCTGAGGCCATGCGAAACACCTATGCTTACGCGCAGTCAAAAGGGGTTCCCCTGATCATCTGTATCCCCTATTTCTATGACAGCAAGGGTTTTGAAAAGGTGCTGGAGGAACTGATTGAAGAGGGAAGCGACGCGGTCGCTGTTATGAACTACCAAAAGAAGGATGAAGCGGGGAAGATTCAAACAGAGGTGGCTGTTTCTGCGCGGGCAGACAAACGAATAATTCATATCTTTGAACTGCAGCGCCCCGGGCTTTACGATCTGACGGAGAGAAATACCTACTTTGTGGATGGTTTGCCGGCCGTATGGAGCAGCCTCCATCAGCTGTACGCCCATTTCGATTATGAGGGGCTTTCTTTCGCCCTGCATGACTACACCGCCTTGCGCGAGATGATAAATAATGAATGAAGTGCTTCGACAGGAAAAAAAGTATCTGATCACGCTGGACAGGTATTATGATCTGAGCCATAGCCTTGGCCGTGTACTTCGTATGGACGGGCACAGCGGAAGCGAGGGCTACCCCATCCGCTCTCTTTACTTTGACACGCTGGAAGAGAAAGACTTTGTGGAAAAGGAGGATGGGGTTGAACTGCGCAGGAAGATTCGTCTGCGAAGCTACGGCCCGCAGATGCCTTTTGCTATGCTTGAAATGAAGCAAAAGCAGGGGAACAATCAGAAAAAACGATCCCTTCGCGTCTCGCGTGAGGATGGGAAGGCGCTTTGCCGGGGGCAATATGGTGTCTTGCTGCGCTATCCCGATCCTTTCGCGGCTGAATGCTATGCCCTGATGAATATGCAATGCTATTTGCCCAAGGTGGTGCTGGAATACCAGCGCAAAGCGTTTGTGGCCAAAGAAAACCAGATCCGTATTACCTTTGACCACCATATCAAGGGGACGGAGAGCAATTATGATATATTTTCTCCCTCCCTCATGCAATATCCTTTACTGGATCCCTATCTCGTTGTTTTGGAGGTGAAGTTTAATGGTTTTTTATTGGGCTATATTAAGGACCTGCTGAGAGTCGTGGATGAAAGCGAACTGTCCGTCGGGAAATACAGCTTGAGCCGTGCCGTGACCACACACTATCGCTTCTGAGACAAACCGTCATTAAGAAAGAGAATAGCCTATGAGAGACTTTCTTCTTACGATCCTGGAACAAAACCGTACCCTGACCTTCACCGACCTGGTCATCAATATCTTTGCCTCGATGTTGTTTGGTTTGATGATTTATCTGTCATACTGGTATACGCACGCCGGGACAACATACAGCAAAAAGTTCAATGTGACCCTCTTGACCCTCACTGTGCTGACGGCCAGCGTGATGACCGTTATCGGCAACAATGTAGCGCTGTCTCTGGGCATGGTGGGCGCTTTGTCCATCGTGCGCTTCCGCACAGCCATCAAGGACGCGCGCGATACGACCTACATCTTCTGGGCCATTGTGGTGGGTATCAGCTGCGGGGTTGGCGATTATATAGTCGCGGGAATCGGGACAGCTGCGGTTTTTGTGCTGTTGATGATCCTTGGGCGCGTGCGTAACGAAAATCGCATGCTGTTGATCGTACGCGCGCATCGTGACAAGGAATTGCAGATAGAGGGGCTGATGTTTCAGATATACCACGCCAGGGCTTTGCTGAGGGTCAAGAATACCACACCTGAGGCCGTGGAGATGATTTTTGAGCTGGACCGAAAAACATACGATCTCGCCTATAAAGCACAGGAGGATGTCATCAGGAGGATGTATGAATTAGGCGATATCGAGTATGTTAATATTGTAGCTCAAAGCGACGAAATCACAGGTTAACACGATGAAAAAGCACGCTGTCTTGGTTATGATCATGCTGACTGCTTTTTCGCTTGCGGCAAGCGTCCTGTTGTCTGTGCTGGCGGGAGACACCGTATACCTCCGGCAGTATCAGCACCGCGTCGCCATGCAGCCGGATAAACTGCCGGAGGTCACAGAGGGATTTGTAACCCATCTGCCTGTCGTGACGCTCCATACAAATGGACAGAGCGTTCCGGGGGAACGTGCCCCGGATACTGACAGCGGCGTCAGGCAATATGTTCTGGCGGAGGACGGCGGTACGCGCATCATTGCTGACTTTGCAATGTATGACAGCGGCGGCGCCAACACGCCGGCAGACAGGGCGGCCGTATCAAGCCGCGCGGCCATCCGCTACCGGGGAAATTACTCGCGGTGGTTTTATAAAAAGTCTTACGCTGTCAACTTGCTTCGTGATGATGGGCTCAGTGAGAACCCCCAGGCGCTTGGCGGACTGCCCGCCCATGATGAGTGGGTGCTGCATGGTCCCTGGATCGACCGGACGCTGCTTCGAAACTATCTGAGCTATAACATAGCCGGAGAGGTAATGACATATGCGCCCGGTGTACGGTTTGTCGAGTTGTTTGTCAATGGTGAGTATCACGGCGTCTATCTCCTGGTTGAAACCATTTCCAGAGGGCCGGGGCGGCTTGATCTGAGGAAACCGGATGAGGGCAAGGATGTCACCAGCTTTATCGTGCGCTGGGACCGCGCGACCAAGGGAGATCAGCGTCTGAACAACTTCACTTACTATACCTACCGTTCCGACCTCTCTGCGCTGGATGTGCGCTTCCCCGGTTCGCAAGGTATCACGCCGGGCCGCATGGACTATATTGAGCGGAGCATCAGCGAAGTTGAGAGGATCCTTTATTCCGCTGATTTGAGCGATCCCGAGAAGGGGTATACAAAACACCTGGATCTGAACTCCTTCGCGCAGTATTTTGTGATCAATGAATTCTTCCGCAACGTGGACGCGGGCCGCTATTCTACTTTCCTGTATAAGGATGTGCGCGGAAAAATCGCCCTGACTGTCTGGGACTTCGATAACGCGGGCGACAACTACATCGACCGCTCATGGAGCGAACAGGGGTTTTCGATGCAAAACGCGCCGTGGTTTTCTATGCTTTTGACGGATGAAATATTTGTGAACAAGGTAATCAGCGAATACCGCCGCCTGCGAGAGGGTGTGCTGAGCGATGAATACCTGCTTCGCAATATCGACGAGATTGTAAGCTATTTGGGCGATGACCTGATTGCGCGCAACTATCAGAAGTGGGACCGCGCTTTTGATCTGGACGATTACAATGGCCTGGATTATTTGATTCCGGTGGAGCGTAACTACACCGGCTATGCGGAGTCAGTGGAGCAGTTCAAATCCTTTATCGTGGCGCGCGGAAGATGGCTTGACCTGAATATTGAAACGCTGAAGCAGTACAGCCAGGTCAGCAGAAAGGCCAATGCCTTGTCCCGATAGGAGGGGATGATATCAAAAAGTTTGTGCTTACCCTTGCTGTCCTTGCAATCGTGGGACTGTGGGCATGGTATGGCTATCACTACCAGGGACTCTATATTGACCTGCATCCGAACGCTCCGGTCACGGCCCGGTTTAAGACAGAGGGAAAAACGCTCTACCGGCGCGATGAAGATGAGGCTTGGGAGGCTTTTCATGTGCGGGGCGTTGCGCTCAGCAGCAGCTATCCCGGGTTTCATCCAAACGAGCATTATCCTGATGAGGGAATGTATTTTCGATGGATGGAGCAGATAGGAGATCTGGGGGCCAATACGATCAGGGTGTATACAGTGATGGATGACGCGTTTTATAACGCCCTGTACAGATACAACACCGGCGGACATTCGCCGCTGTACTTGCTGCAATCCGTCCGGGTGACAGACCGTATGAACGACAGCGCGGGCGATGCCTACGAAACAGGATTTGCGGATGTACTCATCCATGACGCAAAAAGAGCGGTCGATGTGATCCATGGCAACACCAGGATCATCCCCAATAGTTTGCATGGCAGCGGCACCTACCGCAGGGATGTATCCGAATGGGTGATGGGTTACATTGTGGGGCATGAGTGGAATTCCTCAACCATCGCCTATACCGATCACCGCGGACACCCTACGATATATGAAGGCGAGTATATCCGCGCCGGGGAAGGGGCCTCGGCTTTTGAGGCGCTGCTTGCCCGGGTGATGGATCAGATCATCGGCTATGAAAGCAAAAAATATAAGACACAGCGGCTGATCAGCTTCATTAATGATCCGCAGCATGATCCATTCGCTTATGAACAGCAATATGCCAAGCGGGTCGCTAAGTTCAGCCAGCTGGATATTGAGCACATTGAAGGCACGGATAAATTAAGCTCGGGACTGTTTGCCGCATACCGCGCTTATCCTTTTATCCCTGACTTCTGGTCCTACTTGTCGGGAGAGCAGCTTCTCAAATTGGGTGATATCCCACGCCGGGTGGATAAGGGGTTGTTCTACGAAGGCTATACGCAGCTGCTGGCTGAATACCACAGGATGCCGGTGCTTATTGTCAGCTACAGCTATTCGTCATCGCGCGGCCTTGACAGTCTCCGTTTTGGGGACAGGCTGGATGAACGCCGCCAGGGAGAACTGCTGGCGCAGACATACAGGGATATCATGATATCCGGGGCCGGAGGTGCGGTCATTTCCGGGTTCGCTGACCATTGGGGTCAGCATACTTGGAACACATCCTATGCTGTGGAGAAGGAAGGCGCGCAGATGTGGCACGATCTTCAGACAGTCGCGCAGGGCAACGGCCTGATTGCCTATGAACCCGATGCAGGGCGCGCGGCGGTGGTGGACGGCGACCTGCGCGAATGGAACGGGGAAACGCCGGTGACCGAATCGGATGGTATGAAACTGTATGCCCGCGGAGATGCCGAAGGTCTGTATCTGGGCATCACAGGCCCCGCGCTTGCGGACAGGCCGCTGTACGTATCTTTTGATGTAACGCCAAAGTCAGGCAGCGCCGCGTTTCCCGACGCTCAGCTGCGCTTTGATCGGCCTGTCGACTTTCTGCTTCTCCTCCGGGCAGGGGAGGGTGAAAGCCGCCTGATGGTGCAGGAGCGCTATGAGGCGCTGCGCGCTAATTTCTTATTTGAAACACAGCGGCAGGACGCTTACATCGCGGCACCCGCCGCGGACAGCCCGGTTTTCGTTCCTATCCTCAGCGTCATCAAGCCCCTTGGTATGCCCGAGGAAACAGTCGAGGGCGAGGAACCGCCTCCACAGTATGAGACATCTGAAACCGGTCTGCTTACGCCGGGCAACGCCGATCCAAACAGTGTTGATTTTAACTCGCAGGCTGATTATGCCTATGGCCCGGAAGCGGTGGAGGTGCGGATACCTTGGGGTATGTTGAATTTTTCCGATCCGTCCCGGGTGATGGTGCATGACGACTATTATGAGCATTATGGCGTACGATCCATGGACATCAAGGAAATATACATCGGCTTGGCGCGTGAGGGCGAAACAGCGCGTTCGGGCGTATTTCCCCTTTCCGGATGGGAGAGGGTCGCGGTGAAAGAGCGCAAAAAGCAGAGCTATTTCATTGTCCGGCAGGCATGGAAGGAGGAAGGATGGATAAATTGATCAGCGTACAGCTCATCATCGCCTATTATATGTTTGTCAGCCTGACGCTGCTTGTTTTTAACCTGCTGCATATTCTTTTTCAGCGGAGTACCGATATTCGCTACAGGCGTTCAATCAGAGAATGGACACGCCGGCTGTCTGCCCCGGGAACGTTGACCGGCATCGGGGCGGATTCTGCACACCAGGCGATGATCAGGAAAAAGCTGCAGAGGATGTCCGGGCTGATGGGCTTTTACAAATCGATGCAGCGCATGGAGAAGACACGTGAAGCTGCGGACATTGAGGCATATCTAAGGGATTGCTACCCCGGTTTTTGCGATCTGGCGATGATTTATGCCCGCCGCAGTGATATGGACAAAGCCTTCCTTGCTTTCGTACTCTCGCGGTTTCCTCCAAAAGGGCAGGAGATGGATGACCTGGAAGAAAGCATGCTTCGCTTTCTGATTGGGACAAACATGTATTGCCGGGAGAACGCGCTGCGCGCCTTGTGTTCTTTTGGCAGCGTTGATGCGGTCGTGCGGGCTTTTGAGCTGCTGGCTGAGCACCGTGTTTTCCACCATGAAATGATGCTGGTTCAAGCGCTGAAGTCATTCTCAGGCGATAAGGACGCATTGGCGGGTCATCTGGCCGGGCATATAGCTTCCTGGCCGGCGCATATGGGGGAGGCGGTCGTTCGTTTTATTGACGCCTGCAGCGGGGATCATCGGCGTATAATGTTTGAGGTGCTGTCAAAATCCGGCATCGATACAGCTGTGCTGTCCGCCGCGCTGGAATATTTTGGATCGCACCTCTATGAGCCTGTCCGGCCCATGCTGATTGAATATCTCGGGCAAGTAGACAGAATGGTACCGAAACTGGCGGTTTCGGCAGCTGCCGCGCTCTGCGCCTATCCCGGACAGGAGAGCGTTGAAGCCCTTCTGTCGGCGCTTTGCAGCCCCAACTGGTATGTGCGCGCCAACGCGGCGCTCTCCTTGCTGATCCTTGGCGTCGATTCGCGTGAGTTGGATGAGACACTTGCAAAGGACCCCTATGCCTCGGATATGATGCGCTATCAAGCGCAGGGACAGCTGCCTCAGCGTGTCTTAAGGTGGAAGAAATGACGGATATGAAACTTTGGCAGGTTCTGCTTGGCGCAATTGGTTTGTTTTATCTGATTTACTTGATGGTCTACGCAAGCTTTATGCTGGCCTCGGTCCTGCTGGGCGCGTTCGAGATGTATGGCCGTGACCGGGTAAAGCGGATTCGCAATGAGCTTGAGCGCGGGTTTTCCATACCGGTTTCGGTGCTGGTACCGGCTTACAATGAGGAGGTTACGATCCTCACCAGCATCGAATCATTGCTGAATCTGGACTATGAGATGTATGAGATCATCATAGTGGATGACGGCAGCCGTGACAGCACAGCGGCCAAGGTCGTTGAGCATTTTAACATGAGCCGGATTGACCGTCCGATACTGAAAAGACTGCCCTGCCAGCCTGAAAACGCGGTATACGAAGTGAGGGTGGGCAATATCCAACTGACCTTGATCAGCAAGGTGAATGGCGGAAAGGGCGATGCGCTGAACATGGGCATCAATGCTTCGCTGTATCCTTATTTTCTATGCATAGACGCTGACAGTATGCTGCAGCGCGATGCCCTGAAGCGCATTACTCACCCTGTGCTGGAGGATGACTCGGTCGTAGCTGTGGGCGGCATGATCCGTGCGGCGCAATGTGTTGTGATGGAGGACGGCTCCGTAAAGAAGTTTTTTATACCGAACAATATACTGGTTGCCATACAGACAGTGGAATATGAGCGCTCTTTCCTGTCCTCACGCATCTTGCTGGACAGGTTCAACGGAAACCTGATCATTTCGGGCGCATTGGGGCTGTTTAAAAAGGATGTGGTGGTCGCCGCCGGCGGTTATGACACGCATACCCTGGGGGAGGATATGGAGCTGGTGATGAAGCTTCATGTATTCTGCCGCAATCACGGCAATCAATATGCCATCCGCTACGAGCCTAATGCCATCTGCTGGAGCCAGGTGCCCTCCAGGCTGAGTGATATCCGCCGGCAGCGGAGAAGATGGCATCTTGGTATGTTCCAAAGCCTGATGAAGTACCGTCTTGTGCTCAGCGACACGCGATATGGCTTGATGGGCTTCATTTCGTACACCTATTACCTGCTGTATGAGCTGCTTTCCCCCGCCATTGAACTGCTGGGGATTATGACAGTTGTGTTGATGAGCCTGTTGGGCTTGATTAACCCGATGCTGACGCTGTGGTTTTTGCTGCTGTATGGTGCCTATGGCGCGATCCTGACGATGACGGCCTTTTTTCAAGGCACTTATATTCAAGACTTCAAAATGGCTCCACATGATATCGCGAAGGCGGTTGCCGCCTGCGCGGTGGAAGGCCTTTTATTCCGCTATGTGCTGGCCTATGTGCGCGTGACTGCCTTTGTTTCCTACAAAAAGCGGAAACGGCAATGGGGCGTGATCAAGCGGGACAAAGTGAACGTCGGGAAGAAGACGGAGATATAGAGTCGGTTGACTCTAAAAAGAGACGAAAATGAGGATAAATCATAACGCCTCTTCTTGCCTTTCGCAGTTGACCGTTCGTTTCCTTATCCTTTCACAGCCCCCGCCGTCAGGCCGGCGATAAACTGCTTGCTCATCATCAGGTACATCATGATCACGGGCAGGGCGGAGAGGGTCAGCACGGCCAGCACCTTCGACCAGTCCGTCTGATACTGCCCGAACAGGCGGGTGACGCCCAGCAGCAGCGTTTTTTCCGATTCCTCGGTGATGAAGATCAGGGGAAACCACAGGTCATTCCAGAAGGGGACGAGGTTGTAGATGGCCACTGTGGCAAGGGCCGGCCGCATCAGGGGCACCACGATGGTGGAGAATATGCGGAAGTGCCCCGCGCCGTCGATAAATCCGGCTTCAATCAGCTCACCCGGCGTTTGCCTGACAAATTCCGTCAGCACAAAAACCGACATGGGGATACCCATCGCCAGGTAGATGGGTACCA
>CAZYKQ010000030.1:14842-17760 GCA_964648235.1 uncultured Christensenella sp.
TCCGTCAGCACAAAAACCGACATGGGGATACCCATCGCCAGGTAGATGGGTACCAGGGCCCACTTGCTGTTCATCAGCCCCAGAGTCTTCACAATTTCCAACAATTTGATGGAACCTATACGGATGGGAAGCATCATGCCGGAGATCAGGAAGAAAAACATGCCCGCAGAGAGCTTGCCCCGCCAGTTGGCCAGCGCGTAGGCAGCCAGCGTGCCGATCACCAGCACAAGTACAAGCGAGGTGATGACCACCAGGAAACTGTTGAGAAAAAAACGCAGGAAGTCGCTGCTGCGCAGAATATCGGTATAGTTCTGCGTATTCCAGGTGGCGGGCAGGCCGAAGGTATTGGTGTAGATGGAGCGCTTATCCTTAAACGAGCCCATGATCATCACCCACAGCGGAAACAGAACAATGAACGACCAAAGCGACAAACTCAGATGTGAGGGAATATGCAGGTTCATAACCCGCAAAGACCGTATGCGGCGGGGTTTGCTCATATATCCCCCTTGCTCTGCGTCATGCGCAAGGTCGGTATAACGAAGATGGCAAGCACAACGAAGGTGATCACGGCAATCGCGGCGCCCAGGCCTTGATCGGGGATGCCGACGGGATGTTGGCCCGCAATGCCGACACGATAGAACAGGGTGCCGATCAGATCGGTGGCGTAGTTGGGCCCGCCGTTCACTGTCTCCAGCGCGTAGACGACGTCAAAGGCGTTAAAATTGCTGACAAACGTAAGAATAGCGACCATACCGGCTACAGGCCGGATCAAAGGCAGCTTGATGTACCAGAAAGTTTGAAAGCTGTTGCAGCCTTCGATGTCCGCAGCCTCCAGCAGATCCTCGCTGATGTTGCGCAATGCGGCAACAAACATCATCGTAGGAATGCCCAGCCACTGCCAGCAACTCACCAAGGAAACGGTCACCAGCGCTGTACCGGCTTCGCCCAGCCAGGGGCGCGCCAGGATACCCAAGCCCAGCGGATTCAGCGCGGCCCGGCTCCACAGGGGGTTCAAGAGCAGTTTCCATAGATAACCAGTGACCAATACGGCAAAAGTCGTCGGCAGAAAGATGACGGTCTGATAAAAAACGCGTCCTCTCATGGTGCGGTTGGTCAACATGGTAGCAAACAGGATACCGAGCATGTTTTGTACACCCATATGAACAGCAAAAAACACCCATGTGTGGCCGAATGCGCCCCAGTAGCGGGTGCTGACCTCACCGGGTGTGAAGAGCTTGCGGAAGTTTTCAAAACCCACAAAGCTGCGGTTCTGCTGGTTGCCGGTGTACAGGCTCAGCTGAATGGAGGAAAGCAAAGGCCAGGCCATGAACAGGGCATAGATGGCAAGGGCAGGCAAAAGGTAGAGCATCCAGTACCAACCGCTTGGGTGCAGGCTGTTACGCTTGATATGGTGTCTGGCCGGGGATATGGACATGGAACGTTCCCCCCTTAAAAAAGAAAAGTGTCTGCCTCGGGCGTTTGGCAAACCTCACCGGGAGGCTCGGAGGGCCACGGCCCTCCGAGTTTAACAAGCCGCCCGGGCATGAATCGGCAGGTGGAAGACCTATCGATTCAAGTCAATCATATGGTATCTGATGGATCGGTTAAGGGACCAAAGCAGCCAAGGCATCAGCCGCAGCCTGCGGGGTGGTCTCGCCCTTCAATACTTTAATAACTTCCTGATTCATCGGGGCATAAAGATCCATCAGCTTGGGCCAGACAAAGCGCGCGTCAGTTTCCTTCCCCGTGTTGAGGGAGAGGAACTCGTTGGCGTGCTCATCAGACAGAGTGATGGGAGCGTTGATCATCGGATAGAAGCCGTTGGGCAACTGTTCGCTGGCCAGCTGGGCGCCCTCGGGGGAAGCCAACCAGGTCAGGAAAGCCCGGCACTCTTCCGGATACTTCGTGGCGGCGTTCATGGTGATCGCCATGTCCGGATGGAAGGTGATGCGTGTCTGTTTGCCTTGGGGTGCGGGAATCGCGAACACACCCCAGTTGAAACTGACATCGTCAAATGTGCCTGATGACCAGGAGCCGTCCACATACATGGCTGCTTGCTCAATGGCAAAGAGGTTGGCGCTGTCGTTATAGGTCACGGAAGAGAAGCCTTCGGGCAGATAGGGCGCCAGCTTCGCAAGATCTGTAAGGGCAGCCACAAAATCTTCGTCGTTTAGCTTCTTTTCTCCGCTTTCATATTTCACACGCTCGTCGGCACCGCCCACATAGTTAGGCAGCATACCAAGGAACAGGCACTCCAGAATATCCCACTCATCGGCAACGCCGTTGCCAAGCGGGGTAACCCCGGTAGCCTTCAGCGCGTCAAGCACGGTCAGGAACTCTTCAAAGGTTTGAGGAACCTGGAGGTTGTTGGCCGCGAAGATATCCTTATTGTAGTATACGGCGTGGGAGACGGCCGCGAAGGGGACGGCGAACATTTTACCGTCTTCCGTTTGCCAGGGGGCCAGGGAGGATGCCGCAAAGTTCTCCTTCAGGCCGGGGATGTCTGAAACGTCAGCAAAGTAGCCTGACTCAAAGAGCTCAACACCGGTGGCGTAGGAGCGGGCATACATCAGGTCAGGCCCGGTTCCGTTGTCCAGTTGCATGCGCAGCGTCGCGTTGTATTCATTGGCGATGGTGGGCTGGAATAGAATTTCCACCCCGGTCTTTTCCTTGTAAAGGGCCAGCAGATTGTTCATTTGGGCCACGTCGTCAGCGCGCCATGAGCCCATGGTGAGTGCAACTGCCTCAGCCTGGCCGAGGACCGGAAGAAGGGTCAGCAGCATCAGGGTTGCCAGCATCAGAGCGGTTAGTTTCCTCATAACAGATAAAACCCCCTCAATATATATATTGAATTACCATTATTATTATAGCATAGTAAAAAATTGACCGCAAGGGAAACCGCTTCAATTCTTGTATTA
>CAZYKQ010000031.1:0-17139 GCA_964648235.1 uncultured Christensenella sp.
AAGGGCAACATCGTTTATCTGGATGACCTTCTCCTGGCCGCGCAGGAAAAGGCCCTGGCCATTATCAAAGAAAAGAGCCCGGGCCTGTCAGACAAGGAAAAGACGGCAAAACAGGTGGGCGTCGGGTCCGTCATCTTCTTTGACCTGTTCAACAGCCGCATCAAGGACATCGACTTCCGGTGGGATCGCGCGCTTAACTTTGACGGCGAAACCGGTCCATATGTTCAATATACCTACGCCAGATGCTGCTCTGTGCTGCGCAAGGCGGATGATTCAAACGCATCGCCTGACTACGCCGCGCTGACCGATGACGAAGCCTTGGCGCTGAACAAGTTGCTTGCCCTTTTCCCCGAGGCTGTACGGGACGCCGCGGGACGCAACGAACCCAGCATACTGACCCGGGCCGTCACCGAAATCGCCAAAGCGTATAATAAATTCTACTACGAGCATCGTATCCTGACCGCTGACGCGAACGAAACCGCCGCGCGCCTGGCCCTGACCTCGGCCGTCCGGGATGTGATCAAGCGCGGTCTTTATTTGATCGGCCTGGAAGCGCCGGAGCAGATGTGAGGCAATCCCCCATGAAGTTTACCAAGATGCAGGGCGTTGGCAATGACTACGTCTACATTGATTGTTTTGAGGAGCGGGTGCAGGATCCCGCTGCGCTGGCCGTCAAAATGAGTAGGCCGCATTTCGGTGTGGGTTCTGACGGCCTTGTATTGATCGAGCCGAGCGACTTCGCCGATTTCTCCATGCGCGTATTCAACGCTGACGGCAGTGAGGCCGAGATGTGCGGCAACGCGGCCCGTTGTGTGGGCCGCTATGTACGCGAACGCGGGCTGACGGATAAGGATGAAATCACCCTGTCCACCAAGGCGGGCATCCGCCGCCTGTGGCCTCAGATCGAAAAAAACAAGGTGCGCCGTGTCAAGGTGGACATGGGTTCTCCGGAACTGAACCCTCGCCTGATCGGCGTCGACCTGCCGGGCGATCTGGTTCTGCGCCACCGGGTGCAGATTCTGGGGCAGACCATGTTTATCACCGCCGTCAGTTTCGGCAACCCGCACTGCGTCATTTTTGTACGCGACCCTGAGCTGATGGATCTTTCCACCATCGGCCCGATGCTTGAAAACCACAGCCTCTTCCCGAACCGTACGAATGTGGAGTTTGTGCGCGTGGTGCGCCGCGACTGCCTGCAGATGCGCGTGTGGGAGCGGGGCAGCGGCGAAACCCTGGGCTGTGGCACAGGCGCCTGCGCGGCGCTGGTGGCAAGCGTGTTGTGCGGTCTTTCCGACCGCACCGTGCAAGCTCGCCTTCCCGGCGGCAATCTGGAATTGATGTGGAACCCGGAAGACAATTGCGTCTATCAATCGGGCCCCGCAGAGTTTGTGTTTGACGGAATATGGTACGAGCAAAACGACATGGAGGACAAATCATGATTCGCGCTATCGTGGGGGCCAATTGGGGCGACGAGGGGAAGGGCAAGCTGACGGATGTGCTTGCGGAGCAGTCGGACATCGTGGTCCGCTTTCAGGGCGGGGCAAATGCCGGCCATACCATCATTAACGAGCACGGGAAATTCGCTCTTCACCTGCTTCCAAGCGGCATCTTTCACCCAAACATTGTCAACATCATCGGCCCCGGCGTGGCGCTGGACATCGAGGCGCTTTTCCGCGAGCTGGACAGCATTCTCTCGCGCGGACTGCCGCAGCCCAGGCTCCTTATTTCCGACCGGGCGCAGGTATTGATGGACTTTCACGTGCTGCTTGATACCTACGAGGAAGAGCGCCTGGCTGACCGCAAGTTCGGCTCCACCAAGTCGGGCATCGCTCCTTTTTACAGCGACAAGGCCGCCAAGGTAGGCATCCAGGTCTGCCAGCTGGCAAACAAAGCCCTCTTGCGCGAGCGCCTCAGCCTGAATCTTTTGAAAAAGAATATCCTGATGGAGCACCTCTATCACAAGCCCTTGATTGATATTGATGCCCTGACCGAAAAGTATTACGAGTTGGGACAGCGCCTGGCTCCCTATGTAACGGACACCACCCAGTACCTGCATCAGGCGCTGAAGGAAGACAAGCGCATTCTGCTGGAAGGGCAGCTGGGCGCGCTGCGTGACCTGGAGCACGGCATCTACCCCTACACCACTTCCTCTTCTCCGCTGGCCGGCTACGGCGCGGTGGGGGCCGGCGTTCCGCCGGCCGCCATTACGGAAGTCATTGCCGTTACAAAAGCCTATTCCAGTTCTGTCGGGACCGGCTACTTTGTCTCCGCGCTTGAGGGCACGGAAGCCGAAGAGCTCAGAAAGCGCGGCGGCGATGCCGGCGAATACGGCGCCAAAACCGGCAGGCCCCGTGATGTGGGCTGGTTTGACGCTGTCGCCACCCGCTACGGCTGCCGCGTGCAGGGCGCGACAAGCTGCGCGATGACCAACATTGACGTGCTGGGCTATCTGGATGAAATCAAGATCTGCGTCGCCTACGACATTGACGGCGAGCAGACCCGTGATTTCCCCTCCTCCCCCAGGCTATCCCGCGCTAAGCCCATCTACGTTACCCTGCCCGGCTGGAAATCGGACGTGCGCGGCGTAACCCAATACGACCAGCTGCCCGATAATTGCAAAAACTATCTCAGCTATATCGAACGCGTTATCGAAACCCCCCTGACCATCATTTCAACCGGTCCCCGGCGTGAGGAGATTATTTTCAGGTAAATATAGCGCAAATCAAAACCGCCGGCTGAGCCGGTGGTTTTGATTAGATATAATACGCCACCGCCGAGCGGAACAAGGGATCCTCCCCTGTGGTGACCGCGTTGCGGTAAAGGCCGGGAATGGCGCGCTCCGCATGGCCCATGCGGCCCATGACCAGGCCGTCGGGGGAGCAAAGGCTTTCGACCGCCCAGGCGGAGCCGTTGGGGTTGTATTGTACATCCATGGATGGCTGCCCGCTCAGGTCCGCATATTGTGTCGCTATCTGTCCGTTGTCAGCCAGTTGCCGCAGCAGCGCGGGCGCGCACACAAAGCGGCCTTCCCCGTGGGATACGGGCAGGGTCTGCAGGCTTCCGACAGGGCTCAGGCTGTACCAGGGCGACAAATTGGACGCAACGCGCACTGTGACCAGCTTGCTTTGGTGACGTCCGATCAGGTTATGCGTCAGCGTGGGGCAATCGGCATCCATGTCGCGGATTGTTCCGTAGGGCAGCAAGCCCAGTTTGATCAGCGCCTGGAAGCCGTTGCATATGCCGCCCAGCAGGCCGCGCCTATTTTCCAGCAGCTCCTCCACCGCCTCCCGCACGGGCCGGGCCCGGAAGAATGCCGTAATAAACTTGCCGGATCCGTCCGGCTCGTCTCCGCCCGAGAAGCCGCCGGGGATCATCACGATCTGCGCCTTTTTGATTTCCCGGCTCATCCTTAAAGCGGATTCACGCACCAGTTCAGGGCTCAGGTTGCGGATCAGCAATACCTTGACGTCCGCCCCCGCCCGCTCAAAAGCGCGGGCCGTATCCTCTTCACAGTTGGTCCCCGGAAAGGCCGGAATCAGCACCCGGGGCTTCGCAATCCGCGCCCCTTTCAGCGGTATACGCCCGCTTGACAGCAAGGGAGGCCTGCCGGGCTCCTGCGCCTCTGCCCGCATGGGAAAGACCGATTCCAACCGGGCTTCATGGGGTTTTGACAGGGTCTCCAGCGACACGCTTTCCCCGCCATAGCGCAGGGAAGGCTCGGTTATGGTTGTTCCTATGCGGATGCCGGCCGGGATGTCCTCGCTTAGTTCCAGAATGAGGGAGCCATAGGCGGGCTCAAACACCTCCTGAAGGCTGATATGTTCCCTCAGATCAACCCCGATGCCATTGCCTATCGCCATCTTGAATAAAGCCTGGCCCGCTCCCCCCTGACGCGGGGTGGACGCCGAAAGCACCTTGCCCGCGCGCATCAGGGCCAGCGCCCGGTCAAATACCTCAAGCAGGGAGGAACCGACCGGCAGCCCGTCGTCTCCCCTCTCCGGCTTCAGCCAGACAAGCGGATGCCCGGCCTTCTTCAGCTCCGGTGAGATCACCTGATCCTCCCTGCCGAAGGCCACGCCGAATGATACCAGCGTCGGCGGTACATCCAGGTCTTCAAAGCTGCCGCTCATGGAATCCTTGCCGCCGATGGCCGCCAGGCCAAGCTCCATCTGCGCGCGGAAAGCACCCAGCAAGGAAGCCAGCGGCAGGCCCCAACGCTCCGGGTCCGCCCCGGGTTTTGGGAAATACTCCTGATGGGTCAGCCAGGCTTTCTCCAGCGAGGCCCCGGATGCCACTAAGGCGGCCGCGGCCTCCGCCACCGCCAGAAAACCCGCTTGATACGGATCCCGCTGCGCGATGTCAGGGTCAAAACCATAGGACATAAAGCTGCAGCTTGTCGTGCCGCCTTGTACAGGCAGCCGGTGCACCATCGCCATGGGCGGCGTCAACTGATACTTGCCGCCAAAGGGCATCAGTACGCTGCCCGCGCCGATGGTGCTGTCAAACCGTTCGGATAGTCCCCTGTTTGAGCAGCCGTTCAGGCTGCCGGCCAGGCGCTCAAGCGTTTCCCGGAACGATTGGGGCCGCGGGATGCTCTCCTCCCGCGCTTTCTTAACCCGCACCGTCATCTGCTTGTGCGCGCCGTTGGTATCCAAAAAAGCGCGCGGCAGAGAAACGATGGTTTCTCCGCGCCAGTCCATGATAAGCCGCGCGTCTTCCGTCACCCGGGCGACGATGGCCGCCTCTAAGTTTTCCTCCTGTGCCAAAGCCTGAAAGGCCTCGGCGTCCTCCTTAGCGACAACGACCGCCATGCGCTCCTGCGATTCGCTGATGGCCAGTTCGGTGCCGTTGAGGCCTTCATATTTGCGCGGAATAGCATCCAGATCGATGCGAAGCCCCGGCGCCAGTTCCCCGATGGCGACGGCGACGCCGCCCGCGCCAAAGTCGTTGCAGCGCTTGATCAGCCGCGCCGCTTCAGGGTTCAGAAACAATCGCTGCAGCTTTCTCTCCTCGGGCGCGTTGCCTTTTTGAACCTGCGCCGCGCACACATCGACGGACTGCAGCGTATGCGCCAGGCTGGACCCCGTCGCGCCGCCGATGCCGTCGCGCCCTGTACGCCCGCCAAGCAAGATCACAAGATCACCCGGTGCCGGCTGATCCCGCCTGATATGCGAAGCCGGCGCCGCGCCCAGTACAGCCCCTATTTCCATGCGTTTTGCCGCATAGCCGGGATGATACAGTTCCTTCACCAGCCCGGTCGCCAGGCCAATCTGGTTTCCGTAGCTGGAATATCCGGCCGCGGCCCCCGTCACAATCTGACGCTGGGGCAGTTTCCCGGGCAGGGTATCCTTCAAATCGGCCGTCGGATCAGCCGCCCCCGTCACGCGCATGGCAGCGTAGACATAGGCCCGGGCGGACAGGGGGTCGCGTATGGCACCGCCGATGCAGGTGGCGGCGCCGCCGAAGGGCTCTATCTCCGTGGGATGGTTATGCGTCTCATTTTTAAACAGCAGCAGCCAGTCCTCTTCCCCCTGCGGCGTATCCGCTTTCACGCGCACGGTACAGGCATTGTTTTCCTCGCTCTCATCCAGATCGCGCAGAATCCCTTGCGCTTTAAGCGCCGAAGAGGCCAGCGTGGCCACATCCATCAGCGTCACCGGCCTGCCGGGGCGGAAAGCTTCGTGCGCGCGCAGATAGTCTTCATAACTTCTTTGAACCACGGGGTCATCAATGACCACGTCCCTCAGCTCTGTCAGGAAGGTTGTGTGGCGGCAATGATCGCTCCAATAGGTATCGATCACCTTCAGCTCGGTCAGCCTCGGATCGCGTCCCTCATCGCGGAAGTGGTCGATGCAAAAACGGATGTCGTCCTCTTCCATCGCCAGCTGATGCTGGGCGCGAAGCGCCTCGATCCCCCGCGCGTCCAGCAGGCGAAAGCCCTCCAGCACGGGCGGCATCGACGGGTTCGGCGCGTCCAGGGCCAATGTCCCCGGCAAATCAAAGGACGCTTCCCTGCTTTCCACCGGGTTGAGCAGGTATTTCCTGGCCGCTTGCGCGTCCTGTTCGCTCAGCCTGCCCCCCAACAGGTACACCTTGGCCGTCTTGACCCGCGGCCTGCGCTTTTGTGTCAGCAACTCGACGCACTGGGCGGCGGAATCCGCCCGCTGGTCAAACTGCCCCGGCAGATACTCCAGGGCAAAGGTCACGGCGTCTTCGTGCTCAGGCAGCTCAAACAACAGATCATCCGTTTGCGGCTCCGAAAACACCGTGGGCAGGGCAAGCAGAAAATCCTCCTCGCTGAGCCCTTCCACATCGTAGCGGTTAAGCAGGCGCAGGCTTTCAAGCCTGTCCAGACCCACATAATCTTTCAGCTGCCGCAGCAGGGCATCGGCCTCGCTGCGCTGTCCGGGTTTCTTTTCCACATACACGCGTCTGACCATTATATTGTCTCCTCTGCCCGCAGGGCACGCAGCCCTATGTCCCGGCGAAACCGGGCCCCCTCAAAGCGTACGTTTTGCGCGGCTCGGCAGGCCTTTTCCATCGCCTCGCGCAAGGCGGGCGCCGTCGCTGTCACGCTCAACACCCGCCCGCCTGCGGTCACCAGGCGACCCTGCCGGCGCTCCACCCCGGCATAGTGCAGCTCGGCCTCCATGGGCCCCGTTTCAATCGGGTGCCCGGCAGCAAAATGCCCCGGGTAACCTCCGCTTGCGACCACCACGCAGCAGGAGGAGCCTTCCATAAAGCGCAGATTCTCTCCGCAAAGCCCTCCGTCACGGCATTGCAGCAAGGCCTCCAGCAATCCGCCCGACAGCAAAGAAAGCACCGCCTGGGTCTCCGGATCGCCGAACCGGGCGTTATACTCCAGGGCCTTGGGGCCCTGCGCGGTCAGAATCAGGCCGAAAAACAGGCACCCCCGAAAGGGGATTCCCTTCTCCCTCATGGCACGGATGGTGGGCAGATAAATCTCCCGCCTGCATTGCGACGCTATCTCCTCCGTATACAAAGGGTTGGGGGCAATGGCACCCATCCCGCCTGTGTTGGGCCCCAGATCCCCTTCCAGCGCGCGCTTATGGTCCATGGCCGAAGGCAGCTCGATCAGCGCCTCGCCATCCGTCAGTGTCAGCACGGATACCTCCGGCCCCTCCAGGAACTCCTCGATCACCACGCGCCGGCTGCCCTGGCTATCCTCCCTTTGCATAAACAGATCCTGAAGCGCCGACAGCGCCTCTTCTTCCTGGCGCGCGATCACCACGCCCTTCCCCTTGGCCAGGCCGTCCGCCTTGATGACCTGGGGATAGGGATGATTCAGCGCGTACAGCCTGGCCGGTTCCAGCCGGTCAAAGGCCTCAAAGCGCGCGGTCGGAATACCGTATTCCACCATCAGGCGCTTGGCAAACACCTTGCTCGACTCCAGCCGGGCGGCCGCCTTGTTAGGCCCGAAGCAGGGAATGCCCGCGCCTTCCAGCGCGTCCACCAGACCGTTTGCCAGGGGATCATCCGGCGTAACAACGCAAAAATCGATCTGCTTGGACAGCGCGGTGCGGATGACCGCCTCATTGTCCATCGGATCCCCTTGCAGACAGACCGCCTCCGTCATGCCGGCGTTGCCCGGCAGCGCGAACAAGGCGCGGACCGCCGCCTCCTTTGACAGGGCGCGGATGATGGCATGTTCACGCCCGCCCGAACCGATCACCAATACCCTCACGCCAGCCTCCTTCAATGATGGAACAGGCGCAGGCCTGTCATGGCCATCACGACATTCAATCGGTCGCAGGCGGCAATCACTTCCCCGTCCCGCACCGAGCCGCCGGGTTGGGCCACATAGTCAAGGCCCGAGCGCGCGGCGCGCAGGATGCTGTCATCAAAGGGGAAAAAGGCATCCGACCCCAGCGACACCCCGCTGACCGTGTCCAGATACGCCCGCTTTTCCTCCGCGCTCAGCGGCTGCGGTCTTTGGGGGAAATACCTTGTCCAGGCACCGTCGTTCAGCCCTTTTTCAGCCTCCGCCGACAGGTACAGGTCCACCGCGTTATCCCGCTCCGGCCGGGAAATCCCCTCCTTGAAGGGCAGGGCAAGCGCCTTGTCATGTTGCCGCAAATGCCACAGATCGGCCTTGTCCGACGCCAGGCGGGTGCAATGAACGCGGCTTTGCTGCCCTGCGCCCACGCCGATCGTCTGCCCCTCTTTGGCAAGGCACACGGAGTTTGACTGCGTGTACTTGAGTGTCACCAGGCTGACCAGCAGATCGCGGCGGGCGGATTCCGGCAGGGTCTTGTTTTTTGTGGGGATATTCTGCAGCAGGCTTTCGCTGATGACCGCGTCGTTGAAGCGCTGTTCCAGCGTCAGGCCGAACACCTGCCTGCGCTCGACCTTTTCCGGCTCATAGCCCGGGTCGATCTCCACCACCGCGTAGCCGCCCCCGCGCTTTGTTTTCAGCAGCGCCAGGGCTTGCTGGTCGTAGCCCGGCGCGATGATGCCGTCGGATACCTCGCGGGCAATCAGCCGGGCGGTGGTCAGATCGCAGGGATCGCTCAGCGCGATCCAGTCTCCGAAGCTGCACAGCCTGTCAGCCCCCCTTGCGCGGGCATAAGCGCAGGCCAGGGGCGAGTCGTCAAGGCCCTCGATGTCGTGAACAAAGCAGGCTTTTTTGAGTGTTTGAGACAGCGGCAGGCCGACTGCGGCCCCGGCCGGGCTGACATGCTTGAAGCTGGCGGCGGCGCACAGCCCTGTCGCCAGCTTCAGCGCGCGCGCCAGCTGCCAGGCATTGAGCGCGTCCAGGAAGTTGATATACCCCGGCGCGCCGTTGAGCACGTGCAAAGGCAGATCTCCGCCTCCCGCCATCAGCAGCCGGGCCGGGCGCTGGTTTGGGTTGCATCCGTATTTAAGCGTCAGTTCGTTCATGCTTCCTCCTTGACCGGGTGCCGGTTGAATACATGGCTCTGCCCGGCGCCGCTGCCCAGCGGCATTGCCGTCACGTACAGGGCGACGCGGTTGTCCGCGTCGAGGCTGTCCCACAGTGCCTGCGCGAAGGATGGGATATTTTCCGGGATGGGGATCCCAAGGGGTTCCCCGGCAAAGGAAGAAAGCGCTGGTCCGTCCCCTCGGTAGGTATGCAAAAAATACCCCCGGCCGGGCAAGGGCGGATACTCAAAGAAAAACCGCAGGCAGCGCTCTCCCTCCGCGTCCTGAGCTTTCAGGATTGACATCCTGAAGCTGCCGCTGTCACAGTCCGCCAGCGCGCTGATCCGGGGCGTCCAGTTGGGCGCGTCCGGCTCGAAGCTGCGGGTTCGCAGGGCCGATTCAAAGCTGCCCCCGGCTCGCAGCGCCCGGTATATGGTATCGGTTTGATCGCCGTTGGTGACGATCAGGCGGTTATCGACTCTGCGAATCGGTCGGTAGATGATCAGGCTTGGATCGCTCACCCCGGCAGGGTCATGGGGCTGGATGCGCAGGTTCTCCCCCTCCATGATGAACACGCGATTACGGGAGTTTTCACTTCTTCCCATGATAAAATAAACGACGACGAGGCGCTTTCCCTCAGGCGTTATCCCCAGCGCGATCCCCCGCCCGGGGTAAGGGTTTGCCCGCAAAAGGCTTTGCATGTCTGTCATGATACTCTCTCCTTTACAATGCGGCGGCAGATCTGGCTGACCGCCCGGGGCAACAGTTTCCATTCCGCCTGCTCCATCACCCGTCTTTGCAAGGCTTCGGGCGTGTCTCCTTCCCTGACCCGGACCGCCCGCTGCAGCAGGATCTCGCCGCCGTCGGGGACCTCGTTGACCAGGTGCACCGTGGCGCCCGTTACCTTGACCCCGCGCGCCAGGGCCGCCTCATGCACGCGGAGGCCATAGAACCCCTTGCCGCCAAATGCCGGCAGAAGCGAGGGATGGATGTTGATGATGCGATCGGGGAAAGCGCTGATAAATGGGGGGCTGAGGATCATCAGAAAGCCTGCCAGCACAACCAGATCAATGGCCTCCCGCCGCAGCAAATCAAGGATAAGCCGCTCGGCCGCCGCCCGCCCCATCGCCTTCGCGTCGATGACATAGGCAGGGATGGAGGCCTCCCGGGCTCGCCCCAGACCTGGCGTGCCCGGCCTGTCGCTGATGACAAGGGCGATCTCTCCCCGGGGGATCCCGCCGGCACGCCACGCGTCGATCAGCGCCTGCAGGTTGGTGCCCCCGCCGCTGATCAGCACGGCGACCCTGGCCCTGTTCAGCAAAGCGTCATCGGGGTTTCGCCCGCCCTTATTTCACCGATCAGGCAGGCATCTACCCCCTGCTTTTGCAAAAGGGAAAGCGCCCTATCCGCATCACCGGCCGCGACCGTCAGGCACATCCCGACCCCCATGTTGAAGGTGGAGAACATTTCTTCCTCCGGCACGCCGCCCTCCCGCGCGATCAAATCAAAGATGGCAGGGCTGCGCACCGCCCGGCGCTCGATCACCGCGCCCAGGCCCTCCGGCAGGCTGCGCGGTATGTTCTCAAAAAACCCGCCGCCCGTTATGTGGCTGACACCCTTGACCTCAAGGGCTTCCATCAGGGCAAGCATGGGCTTGACATAGATCCTTGTCGGCTCAAGCAGCTCCTCGCCCAGGCTTCTTCCCCCCAGCGCCTCCAAAGGCCTGGCAAGCTCTTTGTTTTCCACATCCAGCGCTCGGCGCACCAGGGAAAAGCCGTTGGAGTGAACGCCGGATGAAGGAAGGGCGATCAGCACATCGCCGGCCCGCACGCGGGATTTGTCGATGATCTTCTCTTCGTCCACGATCCCAACGCAAAAGCCCGCCAGATCGTACTCATCGGGGGCATAAAATCCGGGCATCTCGGCCGTTTCTCCGCCGATCAGGGCACAGCCCGCCTGAACGCAACCCTCCGCGACGCCCGACACGATGTCCGCCACCCGCTGGGGCACATTTTTCCCCACCGCGACATAGTCCAGAAAAAACAGAGGTTTGCCCCCGCAGCACAGCACATCGTTGGCGCACATGGCCACGCAGTCAATGCCGATGGTGTCATGCCGGTCCATCAGAAAGGCGATTTTCAGTTTGGTGCCTACGCCGTCCGTTCCGCTGACCAGGACAGGCCGTTTGAACCCCTCAAGATCAGGGCGAAACAGCCCGCCGAATCCGCCCAGGCCCGATACCACGCCGGGAATGCGCGTGCGCGCGACCGCGTCCTGCATCAATTCCACCGCGCGGTAACCGGCATTGATGTCAACCCCTGCCCGGCGGTAATGCTCGCTTGATGATCTCACTGCTTTTCCTCCACTCTGTCCCTTCTTTTCAGGTAGCGATCAAACTTATTCCCGTCGCTTTTGACAGGCGTTTTAGCCGGATAGATGCCGGTAAAGCAGCCCTTGCAAAAGCCGCATTTGGCGCCGGCCGCCAGCTTGTCGCAGGCATCGACGGATAAAAAACCGATGCTGTCAGCGCCGATGATCTGCCGGATCTCATCCTGTGTGTGCTGATGGGCAATCAAAAGCTCCACAGAATCTATGTCCGTGCCGAAGTAACAAGGGGAAATAAAGGGCGGCGCGCTCAGCCGCATGTGCACTTCCTTCGCGCCCGCCTCCCTCAGCAACCGCACAATGCGCGCCGCCGTCGTCCCGCGCACAATGCTGTCATCAATCAGCACCACCCGTTTGCCTCGCACCGTAGACCCGATGACGTTCAGCTTGATGCGCACCTGATCGCTTCGTTGCTGTTGCCCCGGCTGGATAAAGGTGCGGCCCACATAACGGTTCTTGATAAAGCCTGTCCCGTAGGGAATGCCGCTTTGCCTTGCGTAGCCAAGCGCCGCGTCGATGCCCGAATCCGGCACGCCGATCACAATATCGGCGTCAACAGGGTGCTCAAGGGCCAGGTACGCGCCGGCGCGCAGCCGCGCCTCATGCACCCCCGCCCCTTCGATAACGGAATCGGGCCTGGCAAAGTAAATAAACTCAAACACGCACAGCGAGCTCTTGCCCTCCGTCCGCGCCAGGGTGCTTGTCATGCCCTCCGCGCTCACGCAGATAACCTCACCAGGTTTGACATCGCGCGTAAATTCCGCCCCGATGGCGTCCAGCGCACAAGACTCGCTGGCAAACACCGTATCCCCGTTTCTATGGCCCACGCAAAGCGGGCGAAACCCGTAAGGGTCGCGCGCGGCGATCAGCTTGGTCGGGCTCATGATCACCAGCGAATAGGCGCCTTCCAGGCGTTTCATCGCGTTTTGCACCGCCACCTCAATGGAAGGGCTGCGCAGCCTCTCTGCCGTAATGACATAGGCGATCACCTCGCTGTCGGAAGTGCTGTGAAAAATCGCGCCCTTTGATTCCAGCTCTTCGCGCAGCTCCAGGGCGTTGGTCAGGTTCCCGTTATGGCACAGGGCCATCTGCCCTTTGAGGTGGTTGACCAGGATGGGCTGCACATTGCTGCGGCTGCGCGCGCCCGTTGTCGCGTAGCGGCAATGGCCGACGGCGATGCTGCCTTCCTCCATTTTTTCAAGCGCCTCCGGGGTAAACACTTCGTTGATCAGGCCGCGATCCTTATGGCAGCTGATCAGGCCGTCCCGGTTGACGGCGATGCCGCAGCCCTCCTGGCCGCGATGCTGAAGCGCGTACAGGGCATGGTAGGTATCGGGCAGGACACCCTCCTCCCGGCGGAAGATGCCGAATACGCCGCATTCCTCCCTCGGTTTGTCAAAGGCTTGCCTTTCCATCCCTCATTCACCCATGAGACGTTTCATCATCTCCTGATACGCGCCCTCTGCGCCGCCCATATCCCGGCGGAAACGGTCCTTGTCCAGCTTCTCTCCCGTGGTGGTGTCCCAGAAGCGGCAAGTGTCCGGGCTGATTTCATCCGCCAGAATGATCCTGCCGTCCGGCAGGCGGCCAAACTCCAGCTTAAAGTCAATTAAATCCACATTCACACCGCGCAGATGCCTGAGCAGGAATTGATTGATGCCAAGCGCGTACTCCGCGATCAGGCGCATTTCCTCCCCGCTTGCCCAGCCCATGGCGGCAATATGGTATTCGTTCACCATCGGGTCGCCCAGGGCGTCGTCCTTATAGCAATACTCGATGACCGTTTTGGCAAGCGGCATGCCCTCGGGCAAGCCCAGGCGCTTGGACAGGGAGCCCGCGGCCACGTTGCGCACAATCACTTCCAGCGGCACAATCGCGACGCGTTTGACCAGGGTGTCCGTATCGCTCAGCTGACGAACATAGTGCGTGGGAATGCCCTCCCCCTCCAGCAATTGCATCAAATAATTGCTCATGCGGTTGTTTACCGATCCCTTGCCCTCAATCGTTCCTTTTTTCAGGCCGTTAAAGGCGGTCGCGTCATCTTTATACGAAACCAGCAGGATCTGCGGATCCTCCGTCGCGTAGACTTTTTTGGCCTTCCCCTCGTAGAGCAGTTCACCCATGGTTTTCTTCCTCCTTATTGACCGGAGATTTCCCGGTCGGATCGCAGCACGTCTTCCTGCATAGCCTGCCTGTCCCGGCGCAGCCTGCCCCTGAGTTCCTCATCTTCGACAGCCAGTATCTGGGCGGCCAGGATGGCGGCGTTTCTGCCCCCGTTGACGGCCACCGTCGCGACCGGGATGCCGCCCGGCATCTGTACGGTCGCCAGCAGGGCATCCATCCCGTTCAAAGGCCCGGAGGCCACCGGCACCCCGATGACGGGCAGCACCGTCTGGGCGGCAAAGGCCCCCGCCAGATGGGCTGCCATGCCTGCAAAGGCGATGACAGCGCCATATCCTTCCTGTTCCAAGGCCCGGGCAAAATCCCTCGCCGCGTCAGGCGTACGGTGGGCGCTCAGCACCCGCGTAACATGGGGGATTCCCAGCTTATTGAGCTGCCCGGAGGCCTGGACGGCCACCTCGCCGTCCCCGGAACTGCCCATAATGATCGTAACCTTCTTCATGCCGATTCCCCCTGTAAAACGCGAAAGGGCCTTCCCCTCCGGCCGCGGCCGGGCTTAGCGGCCCCTCTGCCAGCGCCCTTGGCTGACGGGGTCAGTTAGACCGCCGCTCTGGTCCTGTCAATAAAATTTACGTAATTTATATTAATATATTATTTTATTATTCGTATTTTCTGCAATAATTTATAAAAATATGCGTGTTTAACAGAATATATTGTTAATAAAAAGCAAAATATCCGAATATTAAAAAGACAGGCGTTTTCCCCTCGTTTCCGCCTGCCCTCTTTTTGATGCTGTTTTTACCGGGGTATCCTGTTGTCGCTCCTTATGCAGGTGAAAAGCTTCAAGCCCTGGCAAGGTTGAGTCTGGCTTCCAGGGGCGCAGCAGGCTCATTTTGCCAGGGTCTGCCCAGCGTGACGATGCCCTGAGGGCTTAAAAGCTTGCCTTCATCCCCAGCTGAGCCAGCTTGCTTTCCACGCTCTCCTTTGTCCTGTCGAAGGATTTTGCCATCGCCTCAAGGGGCAGGCCCATTGCCGCCTGGGCTTTCAGGCGGCTGATCTCGCTTTGTGACCAGGGCGCGTCCACGATATAGCGGGCCTGCACAAGCTGGGCAAAGGCTGCCGTATCCCAGTCGGAACGCTGGCCAAGCAAGCTGTTCAGCTGGGCAATGAAATCCAAAAACACAGCGCCATATTGCTTCATTTTATGCTCGCCCACCCCGCTGACTGCCAGGAACTCATCGGGCGTCGCCGGCATCCTTTGCGTCATTTCCCTGAGCGAAGCATCCGAAAAGACCACATAGGCAGGCACACCGTTTGCCTTGGCAATCATGTTGCGCAAAGCCCTCAGGGCGGCAAAGCGCTGCTCGTCGGGCCCGGACAGATCCGGCTTCAGGCACGGCTTCTCCTGTCCAACCGCGCCTTTGACAAGATCCAGGCACACCGAGCAGTTGCCGCAGTATGAAGGCGCGTCCGTCTCGCCGAAGTATTGCAGCAGCTTCTGGCGCAGGCATCGCTTTCCGGCCGCGTAAAAGGTCATCTGCTTAAGGCGCTCGTGCTCCAGCTCGTTGAGGCGCTCCCGCTCTTCCTTGTCCATCTCCGGGTTTTGATCCCCGTGATCAATCATCCACCTGGCCAGCGCCACATCCTTCTTGGCATACAGCAGGATGCAGTCCGCCCGCGCGCCGTCGCGTCCGGCGCGGCCTGCCTCCTGGTAATAGCTTTCCAGGTTCTTGGGCATGTTGTAGTGAATGACAAACTGCACATTGGATTTATCAATGCCCATGCCGAAGGCATTGGTGGCCACCATCAGCTGCGCGCGGTCAAACTGAAAATCATCCTGGTTATCCCGCCTGTCTTCCTCAGCCATGCCGGCATGATACCTGCCGGTGGGGTAGCCCTGAGCGCGAAGAAGGCTGCACACCTCATCCACCGATTTTCGCGTGGCGCAGTAGATGATGCCCGAAGCCCCTTCGCGTTCGCGCAGCAGGCTCAGCAAGGCCTCATCCTTATTCTTAGGTTTATAGACCATGAAGCGCAGGCCCGGCCTGTCAAAGCCGGTCACGCGCACAAAGGGATCGCGCAGCTGCAAAAGCCTGATAATATCATCCTTCACCTGCCGGGTCGCCGTAGCGGTGAAGGCGCATACAGGCGGGCGCTGTTTGAGCTCATCAATAAACCGCGGGATGTTCAGGTAGCTGGGCCGAAAATCCTGCCCCCAGTGGGAGACGCAGTGCGCCTCGTCCACCGCGATCAGCGCGGGCGGGCACAGGTTGACAAAGCGCAAAAAGCCCGGCGTCAACAGGCGCTCAGGCGCGACGTAGATAATTTTGTACTGCCCCTGCGCCGCCCTTTGCAGCGCCAGGCTGCACTGACCCGGTGTCAGGGCGCTGTTGATAAAGGCGGCCGGCACGCCGGATTGCTTAAGCGCGGCCACCTGATCTTTCATCAGGGAGATCAGCGGTGAAATCACCAGGGTCACGCCTTCGCGCGTCAGGGCGGGGATCTGAAAACAGGCGGATTTCCCCGCCCCGGTGGGCATGATGCCAAGCGCGTCACGCCCCTGCATGATCGCATCAATCAGCGCCTCCTGCCCGGGGCGGAAGGCGCTGTGGCCAAACACTTGGCTTAAGGCTTCATATTTATCCATCAATCTCTGTCAGCGTCTCATTGAATGGTTCGAAAGCTTCCAAAGGGCAGGAGCACCATCTTGGCGTGGCCCACGATCATGTCTCCGCTGAGGGGGCCGACGGCGCGGCTGTCGTTTGAGTTGGCGCGGTTATCCCCCATGACGAAGTATTCGTCTTCCCCAAGGGTATATCGGCCGAAATCGCGGCCGCCAAACTTGTCTTCATCCACATAGGGCTCGTCCACCAGCTGGTCGTTGAGGTACAGGTGCCCCTTCAATACGGCCACCGTGTCCCCCGGCAGCGCCACCAGGCGTTTGACAAACAGGGTGTGGTAGGCAAGCTTGACATCAATGGGCGCGCCCAGGCGCAGCACGCTGTCCGAATAGCGGCCGGGGAAGCGCACGACGACGACGTCGCCCCGCTTCAGGCGGCCCATCAGCACCTCGGGCTTGGTGACCAGCATCACCTCTTTGTCAGCCAGGGTGGTATCCATGCTGTGCCCGTCAACACGCACGGGTTCAAACACAAAATAGCGCACCAGGCTTGCGATCACCACCGCGGCCAGCAGGGTCAATACCCAGCTGAGGATTTCCTGCCCCACTGTCTTTTTCTTCTTCTCTTTCTTGTCTTTTTTCTCTTTTTTGTCAGTCTCCTCCGCAGCCGGCTCAGTCTGCGGAGCATCCTGTGCTTGTTCAACAACGGCTTCCTGTTCTTCCAGGGGCTTATTCTCGCGCTTTATTTCATCCATCGCTTTGGCTGTCTCCTCTTTCTGTGGATCTGGGTACAAAGCCCAGCGTCACTTCTGCCGGCTCAGGCCCCTGAGTCAGCACCTTTTTGCGGCGGCGCAGGAACTCCACCCGGTCAAGCATCACGACGCGCCCGCACCCCGAACATTTCATTTTAATGTCCGCCCCGATGCGGGTGACCGTCCATTCCTTGGATCCGCAGGGATGCGCCTTGCGCATTTCCACAACATCCTTCAGCCTGATTTCGTCCATGCCCTTTTCCTCCGCAATAGCGCTATTATAACAAGCGCATGGGGATATGACAAGTTTAAGTCCGGCTAAAGGGTGTATCTTCCTAGTACTAAGGCAAGGAGGTTAAG